>ONGS01000007.1 GCA_900317395.1 uncultured Eubacteriales bacterium
TATTCGTCCAGATATTACTCGGGAACACGCTCAATATAAGCATAAGAATGACAAGCACCGCCGTGCCTGCCCTAAACCTTTTCTTCATAACCGACGATTTCATAACAAACCCCTCCGCATTCATCTCAGCGTTAGTACAATATCTATTTGTTGTCAAAAATATCAACATTACCTTTTATGCGTACATCAATATAAAATCAATTTTAGCATTCATTATTGTTTTTGTCAATACTTCTTCATGATTTTGCATAATTTTAACAAAATATCTTGCACCAAAATTTGTAATTGCCTACAATTCCGGCCCAACTCATATCGGTATTATAACGCCAATTACGTTCATTGTCAATAGATTTTTGTCGCCTTTTGTCATACTCTAAATTGCAAAACCTTACATTATATTTCCAACTCACCCAACTTCTTCTGTCTAACCTGTTATTTTTATATTGACACTACAGTATAATGCCATTAGGAGGTGACGCTAATGGGAGAAGAAAACGATCAGTTGGCTACCTTGCTTTTAGAACTTCGCAGAACGCCGTTCCATAGCGTCCCGGAATTATTTTACACCATCGCCAATAATTCAAATGATGCTGTAACATTTTCGGTGCAGCATCATTTGAATATTTTCTTGAAAATTCCCTTCCATAGGGATATAGCATTAGAATTGACCATCAATTCCTCTATTTGAATTTTTGCGGGACAGATATTTCTGCATGAAAGTGATTTTCCGCAGCCGCCGAAAATATGTTTACTGTATTTTTTTCTAAGTTCCTTCTTTTCATCGTCGGGCATTTCTTCCAGCAATCTTGCAAGCGGAATCATACACGCCATACCGAAAAAATCACCCTCGGGGATAAAATTCGGGCAGACCTCAAGACAACATCCGCACTGCAGACACAGTGACGATTTATACAGAATATCGTTTTGATTTTCACTCGCCCGTGTTTCGGAAACAAGCCACGCACTAATCGTTTTCAGATTTTCAAACAGAATACTTCTGTCTACTGCCAGATCCGCAACGACAGGGAATTTTTTCAGCGGCTCAACTACGATCTTATCCCCTTTCTGTTCACTCAACCGTGCATCACAAGCAAGCTGTGGTCTGCCGTTGATGACCATTGCACACGCACCGCATTTTTTTTGCAGACAACTGCATTCCCATACAATTCTGTCACATTCCTTTCCCCCAATATCCAAAAGCGGAGTTTTTGCATTCAGCATGGAAAGTGCTGTTGCAACCGTTGCATTTTTCAGCTCGGTTTCAAGTGCAAATGTCTGACGATACGGTTCGTCTGTCGGGGATTTTTGCCTTAAAATTTCAATCGTATATTTCATTGTTCCGTTCCTCGTTTTATCGGGATTTCTCTCAAACTTACGGAAATATTGTTTCCGTCAAAGACTGCGATCGTTGTCTTTTTATATTCTGCATCATTTCTGTCGGGATAATCCTCCCTTGTATGCGCTCCCCTGCTTTCCTTTCGGTTCAAAGCCGAAAGAAGAATAGCCTTGGCAAGAATAAGCCGTTTTTTTCGATAGTCTGTTTTCTCTGCGATAATGAGTTCGTTGATCTGTGATAAAGCTGATTGCAGTTGTTTTTCGTTTCTGAAAATCCCTAATGATTCTTTCAAAATGACTCCCGCCTTTTCACTGACAGAAGATTCTCTCAATGCCATTTTTTCGGTATCTTCTTCCCACTGTATCGCTTCGTTTCCGAAATCATCCGATACAACAAAGGCCGACTCTGCCGCAACTTTTCCGCCATAAACCGCACCGAGCATAGAATTTCCTCCAAGACGGTTGGCTCCGTGATATTGACAGGTACATTCGCCTGCTGCAAAAAGTCCGTCTATATTGGTACGGTGTTTTTCGTCAACACTAACACCACCCATAAAATAATGAATTCCCGGAGACACTTCGATTGGCTCTGTTTTTGGGTCTTTGGCAAGAAAAGCTATACATTCTTCCCTGAGGTCAGAAAGCTTATTGACCCAAGCACTTTCCTCAATTCCTGTCATATCAAGATACACCTTATCGCCGCAGTTTTTTTGTTTTTTTACGAGCATTATTTCCCTCGACACGACATCTCTCGGCATAAGATTACCGAGTTCGGGGTATTTCTCCTCCATAAAATACCAAGGCTCGCCATTTTTTTCAATATAGAGCCTTCCGCCCTCTCCTCTTGCCGCCTCACTGATCAAACAGCGTTTCTGAGGAATGGAAACAGTAGTCGGATGGTACTGGATAAATTCTAAATTCGCAAGTTCCACGCCAAGAGAAAAAACTTCTGCGGTCACATCACCGGTATTAATGACCGTACCGGTTGTAAGCCCGGGAAAAAGACTGTTCATGCCGCCTGTAGCCAGAATCACCGCACCGCTGAGCGTGGCTGTTTTTCCCGTATAGCTATCGGCTATCACAACACCGTTACATTTACGCTGACTGATTATCAGTGTTTTAAAAAGATGGTGCGGAAATCTTTCCACAAGTCCCTTGCTTTCATACTTCCTGACTTCATCGATCAGTGAAGTCATCAGTATTTTTCCCGTACTACTTTTTGCATAAGCAGTACGCTTTTTCTTCTGTCCTCCGAAATTACGCAAGATCAGTTCACTGCCGTTCATTTGCAGCGGTGCGCCAAGTGAACAAAGACGGTTTACTGTTTCGGGCGCATCCGAACACAGATTCCAAACCGCATTCGGATCGGCAAGTTCTACACCACCACGCATGGTATCATGATAATGCTCCCGGACGGTGTCATTTTCCCCCATTGTATCCAATGCAGCATTGATACCTCCCTCCGCCATAACAGACTGTGCTCTTTCGGAGGGCAAAGCAGAAATCAGCCGACAATGCTGCCCCTTTTGGGCAAGTGTCAGTGCCGCTGAAAGTCCTGCAAGCCCTGCCCCGATAATATTGATCTTGCTCATACAGATACCCACCTTATATAATAGACAATAAAGCCTGCTGCGGCCAATAACAATAAAACAGTCAGCCAGAAGATGATATCTCCTGCTTTTGGTTTCAGCTTTTTGATCCCGAAAGAAATCAGCACAGGCTTAACATTTGTAATTACATGAAGTGCTATGGAAGCAACAAGCAGTAACTGCAACGCCAGTTTAATACCATTAAAGTCGGGCAATCGAAGACCGTTTTCATTTGTTGCAGAAAGAGCTGTCACATGGAAGAAAATCAAAATCATAATCAGAAAACCGCTCAGTCTTCTTGTCCAGAACAATAAATTTTCCTTAAAATACGGCGCCCCTGTTTTTTTCCATACACCCACAGACTTTGCCGTGAGTATAATTCCAATGACTGTATGTACAGCTATCAAAGCAACCATTGACCATGAAAGGACTTTGGTTGTCACCGAGCCTGCCCCCATCATATTAAATGATCCTAATATTGCATGGATCACAAACATCAACAATATCACTGCGCTCAATACGGCATTTACTTTTCTCATATCACTCACCGCTCACATAAACTGTTCTAATATTTGTATTGTCAAAGCTTTCCGCCGAATAGCTTTCGGCAAATTCTTTTGACATAATGATTACATCAAATTTTTCTGCTTCTGCCTTGGAAACCATCAGCAGACCGTTAATGACACTGATCTTCATCTGGTTTTCAGGAAGTCTTGCCTGACAGATTCCGGCAAATTCTTTTCCTGCTCCGTCACTCAAGGCAACAAGGCATGAAATATCATCAAAAATCAGCGGACTTTCCCCAAGAAAAAATTGTTCCCAGTCATCCGTTGTTTCCTTTTCACTGTGCATTTCTTCATTGATCAGAACGACATATTCGCCCGAAACATCATCAGCACTGATTTGT
Source organism: uncultured Eubacteriales bacterium (assembly GCA_900317395.1). GTDB lineage: Bacteria > Bacillota > Clostridia > Oscillospirales > Acutalibacteraceae > UBA1213. Next base: position 3,832 of record ONGS01000007.1, read on the forward strand.
GTTGCACTTGAAACAACATCAACGCCTTCTCCTCCTGTCAGTGAAGGCAGAACCAGAAAGTACGACGGTATTCCCAATATAACAACCAGCCCAACAATTTTAATTATCAGATGTTTTACAAACTCCATTGCTGTACTCCTATATTCTGAAACAGGGGACGCTCATCACAAAAGCATCCCCTATTATTAAAACATTATTCTCTTGCTTTTTCAAGTGCATCATAGACAGCTTCCAAAAATTCCGTATTATTCACGGTCGCACCCGAAATCACATCTACCTGTTCGGGGTCGTTTTTTTCTACAAGTGCTTTTGCATATTCAGCACAAGCCTTTTGTGCTTTCTGTGCTTTATTGTAGAAATCCTGGTTGGCAATTTCGCCGTCTTTCTTTCCGTAATCATCGTCTTTCAGCGTGCCGTCCTCTTCATAGGTATTGAATTCGCAGGCGATGATTTTATTGTCTTTTATGGTAAGCTTGACAATGCCGTATCCGCTTCCAGCATCTTCTTCTCCGTCACCGGTTTCATACACACCGCTTTTGCCCTCATAGGTACCGTCCTTATAGGATACCTGCTCCGAGCAGCCGCAAAACAGTGCTGTCGCCGCTGTCAGAGTAAGCAATACAGCTAAGATTTTTTTACCCATTCTGCCGCCCCCTTATTTTTCCTTTTTGTTTTCAGCCGGCTTTGCAGCACTACTATTCTGTGCTTCAAAATTCTCGTTAATAATTTCCTTAACAAGCTTACCGTGATCAAGAACGATCGTTCTCTGTGCAACCTCTGCAACCTCAGGGTCATGAGTTACAACGATCAATGTTGTACCCTCATTATGAAGCTGTCTGAAAAGTTCGATCACGATATTTTCGTTTGCCTCGTCAAGGTTACCTGTCGGCTCATCCGCAAGAATGATCTCGGGGTGATTGATCAGTGCTCTTGCAATACAAACTCTTTGCTGTTCACCGCCCGAAAGCTGGCTGGGAAGGTGCTTGGCACGGTCTGCAAGACCAACTCTTTCAAGTGCTTCGAGTGCTTCTTTTTCATCGGGCATACTATGATAATACTGTGCCAGCATTACATTTTCCACAGCCGTCAGATAATTTACCAGATGGAACTGCTGGAAAATCAGTCCGATCTTATCTCTACGAATTTCTGTCAGCTTTTTTGAGCTGACCTTAGAAATGTCAACATCATCAAGAAGTACTTCGCCGAGAGAGGACTTATCCATGCAGCCGATGATATTCATCATTGTACTTTTACCCGAACCTGAAGGTCCCATGATTGCAACCCATTCGCCTGTATCAACATTCAGGCTGACATCATCCAGTGCCTTCAGACTTCCGTAAATTTTCGATACATTCTTTAATTCCAGAAGGCTCATTTCAATTCTCCTTGCTATAATTTATTCACCGGCAAGCTGCCGAATCCAATTTATACTATGGTAGCAACTGCCTGAATCTTAACCCCTGATCACTTTATTCTCCTTTGAGTACCAGTGCAGGGTCTACTTCGGTCGCACTTCTAACAGGCAACAGACACGCAAGTGCCGTCACGCCAACTGATGCAACCAATGTAACGGGAATCAGAAGAGGCTGGAACGTGATCGAGCTGTTGAATACATTCATACTTACCAGCTGTGCAAACAAAAATCCGAGGAACGAACCGAGGAATCCGCCGACACCGCCAAGCATCATGCCCTCACCCATAAATTCCCTGATTATACTTTTGTTTGATGCACCGAGAGCCTTTCTCAGTCCTATTTCTTTTCTTCTTTCGGTCACAACCGCTGTCATGGTCGTTGCAACACATATCATCGTCAAAAGCAGAACGACCACCGTAACAAGCAGTACAAGTGCCTGCAATTTAGAAAGCACCGTTGTTTCCGACTGCGTTACACGCTTAACAAGACGTGCAGATACAGACGGTACATCGCCCGATATCTTATCGACATAACTTTCCAACTCGTCATGTCCTGCGGAAATACTTAGTTCCACCATATCATACGATTTTTTTTCGCCTGTCAACTTTTCGATATCAGATATCGACATAAAAATGTAATTTTCTTCCGAGCCGCCTGTATCAAGCGTTCCCGAAACGGTAAATTCAACCGTTGTTCCTTTTTCTTTCGTATTCTCATCCGATGTCTCTGTGTCAGAAGCAGGAACATAGGTGACAGACATCGTATCACCTTCTCCTACTCCGTACAGTTCGGCAATATCCTTACCGATAAGCAGTTGACCGTTTTCCTGCGGCCACTGACCTGTTACATACCAATACGGACTTGTCGCATTTGCACCATCCAGATCCGTACCTGCCGCAATCACAGGACGTTCGTTAACCATCACAGTTTCATAACGGTACGGCGCAACGCCAACAATATTGTCTTTATCTATATAAGTAAGTGCCGAATCAACATCCGTTGATTTAATTCCCTCGGCACTGCCCGAAGGAACAAATATCATATTCGCACCGTAATTTCTGAACTGCTCTCCCATCTGACGGGGAACGTCATAATAAATCGTTACAAGACCCGACAATATTGTTGCTCCGACCATAATTGCAAGAAGTGCAACCACCATTCTCGAACGCCGTCTCAACAAGGAGGCTGTGATCATACGAAAGAACATATTTTGTTTTTTCATAGAAATCTCCAATCAAACAATTTATCATCCTGGGGCTTTGCCCTCGACCCGCAAGCCTTTGTAAAGGCTTGACCGAAACTTTATATTTTTATTATGATTAGTTTATGATTGCCTTAAATCTTGAATCAAACAACATAAAAACATTCGCGTGCAAGGACTTGAAGGCAAAACCACCAATTATCTGCCATGCAGTACTTCTGCAGGTCTGAGCCTGAGAAGCATTCTAATAGCAGGAATACTACCTGCAAGTGTTACCGCTATAATAGCAACCGCTACAATGGGAATTACCATCGGCTTCATGTCAATTGCTGAACCGAACACACTCCAGCCGATAATCTGTGCAAAACCGTATCCTGCAAAATAACCAGCCACTCCGCCAATGACCGCCGTGATCATAATTTCTGTCAGTACCACGCCTAAAATTGAACCATCTTTTGCACCAATCGCTTTCATTAAGCCAATCTCATTGCTTCTTTCCATAACACTTGCCGTAACAAGATTAGAAATACCGAGAGCGGCACCGATAAGACTGAATATAGTAATCAGAATCATCAAAAGTTCGGTTTTTTCCATAATAGAACCTTCTGATTCCGCTACCTGGCGAACCGGAGAAGCGACCGAATCAGTGATAACTTCCTGAATCTGATAGCAAATTGAACTTACATAAGCTGTACAGTACCAAGTTTCATACTGGCTGACCGAAAGTGCTTCCGGATTTTTCGCCGCTTTCCTTGCCAGCTCATTATCAGGAGTTGTCAGCGCACTTACCTCAATACTGCTGAGAAGTCCTTCGCAATTTGCAAGCCTTTGCGCCGGTGCAAGGGAAGTATAAATATAATCGTCCTCGTCTCCGCCTGCATCATAAATTCCGGTAACGATCAGCGTTTCTTTGCTGTTTTTTGTTTTGACTTCAATCGCATCCCCGACTTTGATATTTTCTTTTTTGGCAAGAGCCGAGCCGATCATAGCGGATTTATCGAAACCGTTTTTCTGTTCGTCAATCCAGCCACCTTGTGAAACATCCCACCATGTTCTGAGGTTTGCAATACCCGTATCAAGAGTTTCACCTGTCGGCAATTCAAGATGATGATTGAACCATGTTCCGACAAGTTTTGTTTCTTCCCCATTGGAAAGTGTTACCTTTGTATCGATAAACGGTGTAAAATCTACAATATTAAACGCCCAGAAAATCGTTTTGATATTGCCAAGCTCCGATTCAAGAAGATGAGCGCTTTGTGTGCTGTCGCTGTCCTCCACATCATAAAGCTCGGAAATAATAGAGCTTTCCTTTGGCACAACTGTAATATTCGCACCATATGTTTTCAGCTCCTGATTAACCTTGTCGCCGACATCCATCATAACATTCAGCATGGCGGTAGCAAGAGAGGCTCCTAAAAGAATAGTGAATGCGATCATGAGCATTTTGCCCTTTTGTCTGAACATTGCACCTCTTAACATTCTGAAAAACACTTTGCCGCCCCCTTACTTAAATTTACTTTCATTCTCGATCAGCGTTGAAGTTGGAACAATGATGTAGCCGTCCTTTACACTGTAATCAATAATAATCGGGTTACATCCGCCCTTGAAACCAATGGTGTTGATATTCATGACAACATCACAGAGCTTGCACACAACCTGTCCGTCACGCTCATAATATCCTGTTTCACCGCAGATATCACAAGCATCAAGACCGACACCGTAAGAACGGGAATTCGGCTTTTTGATGATGATAAAACGCACTTCAATGTTGTTCGGCGTTTTATAGATAAATCTGTGAAGATGTTCATCCTCAACTTGTTCAAAGGATATGTACAAACTGTCACCCCTGAGTTCACATTCCTCGGCAGGTGAAAGCTGTATTTCCTGATTATCAAGTGCATAAACGACGGTAAGATTCAGTATTCCAATAATCATAAATACCGTCAGCGCTGCAGCCCAACGACGACTGCTTCTCATTCCGGCACGAATTTTTCTCAGCTGTGCAGGATTATCATATTCCTGTGTCACCTTTGTATTTTTAATAAAAAGGATTACTCCGAATACCACAGTTATTGCAATCGCTGCATAGATAAACCAGTCGCTATTATTCTGTAATACTTTAACAACTTCAAAAACATCATGTCTGATCGGACTTTTGAACGGAATGATCCTTCTTGTAAGAAGGATGTTCAAAAAGCTTCCGATAAGGCTTGCTATAAATATTCCATAACTGATTCTCATGAAAATAACATTCAGAACCTTTGAAAGTCTTGTCGCCATGCGATAGATTGCCAACGCTATGACGATCACACAAAGGAATCCTAAAACCCAGCCAATGAATCTGTATATAAAATCGGTAGAGAAAATTGAATTATCCGATACATCGAAATTCGTCGGATATGCAATCGCATCCGGCAAAGAATAAAACCATATCAACGCCGTTAACAAGCCGACAAGCACCATTGAAATATATTCACCCGGTTTTTTTGTCACTTTTCTCAACGGCCCTATTGTAAAAATAATAAAAATCACAAATCCAATAAAAAAGACCGTCAGCGTCCGCAAATTCCACAAACTCATATCGAATTTTTTTGTCGTATTTTTTAAATAAGACATTACTCCGGCAGCAATCAGTCCAACTCCGCAGCCGATAAACTGCGAATTTCTTCCCTTTCTGCCGTAAAACATCTTCATAAAGGAAAACAAGACACCTGTTATAATGGCAGCAAGTATCAAATTTTCCGTAACAAGATATAAATATTTGAGCATAATATAACCTCTGTTATTATCATCACACACAACAATAGTATATCGTTAAACCCGTTTAACCTTTTGCTGTATACGCAAAAGAGTGATAACAGCATCAATGATACTGTTATCACCGCTCATGCTGTGCATAACACGTTAGTATAGAAAATTACCAATCCTGTACTGTGTAATCCCAGTTATCAAATGTAACCTCGATCGGATCTTCCCAGAAACGTCCCTTAACACCTGTTTCCTCATCAACATGGAGAAGGAATCCGTTTTCTACAGGACTATGAAGTGTAAATGTTACAGAGTATGTGTCAGACTTATCAAGTTTAACATTTGCACCGTAGTGAGGACCGTCATCAGCGTTCATTACCATGAATGTACCCTCAGCAGCTGTTGATTTATCAGAACCTACGATTTTATAATCAACTGTCAGATACGGGATCCAGTCACCCTTACCGAAACCGAGTTCGTTTTCAAGAGCAGAAATATCAGCCTCAAGGTGAATGTTATAATCCTCGCTCTTGATATCGTTCTTACCATCTCCCTGCATATCTACCGGCTGGAAGTATACAGCTGAAAGGTGTACCGGAGCGCCATCAACGTCAGTCTCATCAATCGGAATTTCTGTGAAACCGCCGTCTTCATCCGGAGCTGCTGCGCCGTTATTATCGTCAGCGTTCGCATCATCTGCTGCTGATTCATCGTCTGCTGTTGAAGCAACGCTTGCTGTGTTGTCGTTAGCTGTGCTGCTGCTGCTTGAACTGTTATCTGAGCAAGCACCGAGTACTGCTGTCATAGAAAGTGCCAGAAGAATTGCAAATATCTTTTTTGCCTTCATATCAATTTCTCTCCTTTATAATAAATAAATATATTTGAATGATCCCTTTGCATTTGCATCCGGGGTAATTCCTGATTTGTTCACGGCATTACTTTGCCGCTTCGGCTTTAGCCTTTACTTTTTTCTTTTCGGGCTTTCCCTTTTCCTGCCTCGGCTTTTTTGCCTTTGGTTTCAGTTCCTCTTCAAACTGCTCCTGTGTCTCTGTAAGAAAATGGATTCCTTCCGCAACACCGATAAATGCAGGGATGAATGTCCAGCAGAATGCAAGATAAAGAAGTCCCTGACCATATTTGCCGAGATAGAACTTATGGATACCCAAGCCGCCCATCACAATCGCAAGTACGCCTGCCTCATTCTTATTCTTTGTTTTCCACTTCTGGAGAACAAAGATCATCAAAGTGATAAGAATTAAAATGAGCTGCGGGATCAATGTTTCAAAACAGGGATAAATTCCGAGTACGTCAAACACATCGTTTACAGGAATCAGGTTTGCCAGAAGTTCGGGTGATGTATAACTAATCACATCTCCTTCAATCAGTTCCTTGATACCTGAACCGAGGAACGAGATCGACATCACAAACATCAGAATGGATGTTCCGAGGAAGAACGGTCTAATGGGAAGCTTTACACTAAAGAAACGGATGATGATATATACAAATACCAAGCATACACATCCAACTCCGAATCCAAGCCATACCGGAAATACATTTCCATTAGAGCTTGAGATCAGCGGCTGATAGAACAGAATCACCTCTGCACCCTCTCTGAATACAGCAAGGAATGCTGTGAATCCTAAGGTCAGTGCACTGCCTGTTTCCGTTGATACCTTCACCTGATCGTCGATATATTTTGACCACGCATCGGATTCTGCCTTGGACACCATCCAGTTGCTAACATAGAAAAGCACCAGAACTGCAATCAGTGCCGTTACACCCTCGATAATTTCCTGATTTGCGCTGTTAGCCAGTTTAAGTGCATCCAACAGCCATGCAGCACCAAAACTGCACAGTATTGCAAGCAACGAACCGATATAAACAACTTTGAGTTTATCCTTATTGCCTGATTTAACAAGATAAGCTATGATCGCACCTACTACAAGAATTGCTTCAAAGCCTTCTCTTAAAATAATACCAAAGCAAGCCAGAAAATTCACCATATTGAATCCGTCGCTATTGGCACTTGCACCAATTACTTCATCATCCGAATCGGAATCATCTGTTGAAAGTGAAATTTCATTTGTTTTTGCATCAGCATCCTCGTTTCCGTCAATAACTTTACCCTTACTCATATGTCTTGTGACACCGCTGGTACCGTCCAGTTTGTTGGCGTCTTCACGCAGCATGGATCTGAGTTCGTCGATTTTAGCAGTAACATTTTCAGCTGATTCATTGCCTTTCATTGCTGTCTTACAAGCTTTGAATTCAAATTCCATTGCACTGACTCTCGAACCCGAGATAGCACCCATGGTGGTTTTTTCAAAACCTGTGATCTCATAATAACCATAATAAGCATCATTAATAGCGGTTACGCCACCGTCTACATCTCCGCCTTTATAGATATCATCGGCTGCATCCAGTACATCCTCCATAGCATCTACAACGAAGTTCCATGTCAGCTTATCCGGCTTACCATAGGTAGCCTTGTAATCCTTCCATGTTTTGCAGTAATCTGTCGCTGCATTTACACTCATGCTGAGAGCACAGAGAACCGTGATCATAACGGCAGCCATTAATGCGCCAATTTGCAAAAGCTTTTTACGGCTTTTTGCTTTTATCATTCCTGATTCCTCCCTTATTCAGTCAAGCAGGACAGCTCCAACAGTTAGAAAAGACTAACCTCGATACCTTTCAAAACCGACCCCGCCGTTTATTTCGGCTCAGGTCGGTATATCCGGCATTTATACATATCTGTCAAACAACTCCACTATTTCGCCTGAAATTATAGCATACCAAAAAGCTCTTGTCAATGAAATTAGTTCAATTTAACAAACCTGATTTAAAAGTTTGTTAAATTGAACTAATTCCAATCGAAAATTCGAGTTAAATTTGTCAAACCAACGCAAACTTTACACAGTCAATTTGATGCTCAACATGCTGATAAAGTAAACTTATGCTAACTTTACCCCTTCTACCTGAATAAGTTTTCCTGTGTTCATGCGGTATAGGGAGTCCGCATATTGCTTCGCTTCGGCTTCGTGAGTTACAATAAGAACAGCAGCACCGTCATCTGCTGTTTTTCTTAAAAGCTTCAAAACAATTTCGGTGTTTTCATCGTCAAGATCGCCTGTCGGCTCGTCTGCCAGTATCACTTCCGGAGAATTCATCAGTGCTCTTGCAATTGCCAGTCTTCTTACTTCTCCACCCGAAAGCTCCTTCGGGTAAGAATCCGCAAGGTCGGCAATTCCGACTTTTTCAAGAAGCTCTTTCGCTTTTTCATCCGCATCATCATTTTTGGAATAAAGGATATACGGCAGCTTGACATTTTCCAGTACCGTAAGGCTGTCAAGTCCTGTCTGTCCCTGAGGAACAACACCTATTTTCTGATTTCTTAAAGCGGAAAGTTTTTTATCGTTCAGGCTGTATATATCTTCGCCATCCAGCAAAACTTTTCCGGATGACGGAGAAAGCAAACCTGCAAGCATATTCAAAAATGTTGTTTTTCCACTGCCTGAACGTCCTATAATTTCTGTCAGCTTACCGCCTTCCAGTGTGAAATCGGTTTCATTAACAGCATAGAAGTAATTTTTGTCAGCGGACTTTCTGAAGTATTTTTTCGTTACCGCTTCTGCTTTTAATATCATTTTAATTTCCCTCTCTGAGTATCAGACCCGTATCTACCCTGCTGAGTTTGAATGCGGCATAAAAAGCCGATACAGAGCCTATTACAGCCGCTGCTGCCGCTGCAATCAAACCGTATAGTGATATCGTTCCGATATCAGGCATCAGAAACGGCAGACCGAGCTGTTGTTCTATCACCGTTCCGAACGCCGTCATAAACAATGCCGCAAAAATACATCCTGCCAATGCACCGATAAGACTCAAAATTGCCGCTTCCATCAGAAGCGTTTTTGCAAGCATAGCTCTTGATATACCGATCACACGGTAAACAGCGAATTCCTTTTTCCTTTCGTTGATCATCGCTGAAAAAACAACAAACAAAAGCACGAAAATAAATATCCACACTGCCGCAATCAGTACTTTTATCATGTCAGCCGCCCCCGAAAGGCTTTCCGCAATTCCCGAGATCATGCTCTTTGTGCCGACAGCCTCGACATGACGGACATATATATTGATATAATCCTTTACATCATCGATACCGTATCCATCTTTTACTTTTATCAGAACGGAAGAGATGATTTTATCCGGGTCTTTTTGTGCAAGCTCATTAAGCCCCTTTTCCTTTGAGGCAGAGATCAAGTCTTTGATGGTATCGACATTGCAGTAAACAGCATTGTCAAGCTCTGTGCCTGTTTCATCAAGCTTAGCAGCGATATTACATTCCAGACCGTAAAATTTGAGTTTTCCGCCCACCACTTTATTAATATTACAGCCAACTACTATATCATGCTTTCCGAGATCTTTTCCATAACTCTGTCGAATCCACGGTGTTACAGAAAAATCCGTTTCGGGATCAAAGCCTATGATCTGAACAGGCATAGAACAGCAGCCTGCACTAACGGAAGCAAGATAATACTGAGCGGTTATTTTTTCCACACCCTCTACCTCCGAAAGCTGATCCAGGTAGGATCTATCCATATAAAAACACCCCGGAACGCCCTGGAACATAATATTTTCAAGATCCGTCTTCGACTTTGTCGTATCGGGTAAAACAATAATATCTGCCCCGAGCCTTGTTTCCAGGCTGCTCAGTCCGCTTTGCAGACTGCTCACCGCAACCGTCCCGGCGAGAAGCGTAAACGACATCAGAAAGACAATGATCATCAGTGCCACTGTTCTCCCCGGCTTACGGATTATATTTTTGAAAGGAAGGGTATGTATACTCATTTTATTCGCCTTTCCTCTCCATTTTGCCTTCTGCGCCTCTGTTTTTAAAAAGCACAATAACATCAATCACCGCCGTAATAAGCACCAGAACCGAAACAACTGCCACAGCAGGCTTTGTCAGTGCATTGCAAGTCATTGTTTCCATCATACAGCTACCCATAAGTGCATATGGCACAACAGCCGCAAGCAGAGAAACAGGTATCATTGCAATGCCAAGGCCAAGCTTGATATCCTTCGGCACAATAAGATGTATCACCGAAATCAGAATCAGCGCAACCGCAAAGCCAATCGTTTCCTGTCCTATCCAGTGGCAAGACATATAACTGCCATCATCTTTCGGTCCGCACGGTGCAAAAAACGTCAGTATACCAACAAGCAGCAACGCACTCAACAACAACATTACAATCCCCGTAACAAGGGTAGAAGTCCCTGATTTTTTCATAAAACTACCGTCCTTTTTAATTCAATGTATTTAACTCTATGATCCATTGTATTCTATCACTGTAAAAAATATTTGTCAACGGCATAAAGCAACAAAAATCATATCTATTCAGCTTCCCAAACATGACCGATTATACAAAACACACCAAAAAGAATGCACCGCCGATCTGCTAATCAACGGTTACTTCGTTTAATTTGTTGTTTGAAACTGCCGTGGGGTCAATTTTCAAAGTAAACGCAACATTATCAAATAAAACGCAACAAGTTGCATTTAGTCTGATAATAATATCAGCAAAAGGTGTAA
>ONGS01000044.1 GCA_900317395.1 uncultured Eubacteriales bacterium
GAAAATCTCATTGGAATCTATGCGTCACGCAGAAATCATAAACTGGATGAATGGCACGTGTTCTGCCGCTTTGTGGAAGAACTTCCCTATGCACAAGAACTGATAACGTTATAATAATGTAGCAAGGAAACGGCAGTGAGCCGTTTCCTTTTTTTGTAAAAATATCAAATTTGTAACCAAATGTAATTGTAAAAATGATTTTATAAGAAATAAAGCGTGAGATAATTGGTATGATAAATGGAAATATTTATGCAACAAAAAATTTACACGTTTGAAAAAGTGCACATTTTATCGGATTTTGTCCGACATTTTACAGATAAACGACAGCACTATTCTATTAATTACCTTAATTATTGATTGTAATATTTTTAACATTTTTAAAATTAATGAAAGAGTTGTTTCTGTTTTTTAAAATGTTTTAATTAAAGGCGGAAATCCGCATAAACACAGGTTTTTTTGAAGTGTGATCCACCTTGCGGACGGAAAAATATCCGTAACAAACATATTACAGCATTGTAATAGGTTGTTTTCTCCGATTTGCACAGAAATTTGAAATTAATAATTCTTTAAAAGAAAGCAGAGGCGTGAAATCAGGCGAAGAACGTCAAAACATTCGTCAATATGCACAACTTCTGACCGTTTCTTTGTTTGACAATAACGATTTTGAGGCTTATAATAGCAACAATACAAATTAAGCCCGACTGCAAATGCAGTAAGGGGCAAAATTTCAAGGAGATCAAATATGAGCAGTCATAAGCAGAAGAAACACCAGAAGCTGAAAAAAGCAGTATCCTTCGTGCTGATGGGTACCATTTGTCTGACAGCTGCCGTATCTGTTGCAGCATTGACTCAGACAGTTCAGGTTACAGACGGTGACACAAAAGTTACAGACACTCCACCAAAGACCGGCGTTATTGAAATTGACACTGCACAGGCAGAAATAGGAAAAAATACAGTAGGCCAGCCGGTACTCAAAGCGTTCAATGTTGAAAGCGAAGAGGAAAACAGCGTTGTTATGACGGTGAAAGAAAATGAGTCTGTTGCTTTGGCAAATCATTTGACAGTAGATACCGAAAATACGATTGAGGAATGGCGTACAGTTACGATTGACCTCAGAGGCAAAAAAATCAAGAAGGATGTTCCCGCAGGAACAGTAGCCGATGCATTGGCTTATCTGAATATTAAGCTGACTAACAATGACAGCGTTAAGCCGGATAAAAAGACAGAAGTAACAGACGGTGCTGAAATTAAGATAACAGAAAAGAAAGTTGTTGAAGAAACAGAAACTAAAACGGTTAAGTATAAAACAATAACTAAGAATACATCGACTCTCGAAAAGGGTGAAACTCAGGTTGAAACCGAAGGTGAGAATGGCGAAAAGAAAGTTGTTGTTGAAAAGACCTATATTAATGGCAAGTTGGATTCCAAAAAGGAAGTCAGCAATGAGGTTACGGAAGAACCGGTTGATCAGGTGATACTCAAAGGCACGGCGGAACCTTCTGAGAAAATATTTAAAGAAACAAATGACGGTAATAATGTCGTTACGAACGAACAAGATAGCACATTTACAGATTCTGACGGCGAGGTAGTGTCTTACAGCCGGATTATCACAGGCTCAGGCACAGCATATACAGCTGATGCAGGTGCACTTACATCAACAGGACGTGTTGCAGATTACGGTATCGTAGCTGTTAACCCTAATATTATTCCTTATGGTTCTAAGCTTTATATTAAAGCTACTGACGGCTCTGTTGTGTACGGTTATGCTATTGCAGGTGATACTGGCGGAGCGTTGATGGACGGTTCTGCAATTGTAGACCTTTTCTATCCTACACTTGATGAATGTATCCAGTTTGGCAGACGTGATGTTACTATCTATGTTGTTGAATAAATGAATACCCCTTTTTGATATCGGGAAAAGCGAATGCTTTTCCCGATATTTTTATTGATTTTATATATTTTTTGGAATATAATATAATTGTATTGTTATATAGTTTTGATTCAGTAGGTGAAAAAATGGCTTTTGAAAGAGATAAAATTAGAAATTTTAGTATTATAGCGCATATCGATCACGGCAAATCTACACTTGCCGACAGGATATTGGAGCAGACACAAAGTGTTGCTATTCGTGATATGCAGAATCAGCTTCTTGATGATATGGAGCTTGAAAGAGAAAGAGGTATTACGATAAAGGCTCATGCGGTAACGCTTTTGTATAAGGCGGATGACGGAGAAGAATATATCTTCAATCTGATTGATACGCCGGGTCATGTTGACTTTAATTATGAGGTGTCAAGGTCGCTTGCCGCCTGTGAGGGTGCTGTTCTTGTTGTGGACAGCTCTCAGGGGATTGAAGCACAGACACTTGCGAATACATATCTTGCACTTGATGCAGGACTTGAGATTGTTCCCGTTATCAATAAAATTGATCTGCCGAGTGCTGACCCCGAAAGGGTCAAAAAGGAAGTCGAGGATGTGATAGGACTTCCGGCTGATGATGCACCGTGTATTTCCGCAAAAATGGGTATTAATATCCATGATGTCATGGAGCAGATTGTAAAACTTGTTCCGCCGCCCCAAGGCAACAGCGACAAACCGCTTCAGGCATTGATTTTCGATTCTTATTACGACAGCTACAAGGGCGTTATTATTTATGTTCGTGTCAAGGAAGGTCAACTCCATACGGGAGATACAATACACCTGATGGCGACAGGTTCAGAGTTTACGGTCGTAGAGCTTGGCTTTATGAGGGCAACAAGCCTTGAACCGACCGATGTGCTTTATGCAGGTGAAGTAGGCTATATTGCCGCTTCTATCAAAACTGTCAGTGATGCACGGGTGGGCGATACGGTTACTCTTGCGGAAAGTCCTGCACCTGAGCCTTTACCCGGTTACCGTGCGGTTCAGCCAATGGTGTTCTGCGGTATCTATCCGGCGGACGGTGCAAAATACGGCGATCTGCGAGAGGCGCTTGAAAAACTGGAACTGAATGATGCTTCCCTTTCTTTTGAACCTGAAACATCTATTGCTTTGGGCTTTGGTTTCCGATGCGGATTTTTGGGACTTTTGCATATGGAGATCATTCAGGAACGTTTGGAGCGTGAATACAACCTTGATCTGATCACAACAGCACCGAGTGTTATTTATCGTATTACCAAAACCGACGGCACAGTTGAAATGATTGACAACCCCACAAATTATCCTGATCCGGGTCTGATTCAGATGGCAGAAGAACCGATGACACAAGCGCATATTTACGCACCGAGTGAATATGTGGGAAATATCATGGATCTTTGTCAGGACAGGCGAGGGGTATTTAAAGATATGACCTATATCGATGCTGATCGTGTGGATATCCATTACGAACTTCCGCTTGCCGAAATTATCTATGACTTTTTCGATACGCTGAAATCACGCACAAGGGGTTATGCTTCCTTTGACTATGAGCTTTCGGGCTATGCACAGTCCAAACTTGTAAAGTTGGATATCATGCTTAACGGTGAAGTAGTCGATGCTTTGTCGTTTATCATCCATGCAGATAAAGCTTATCCGAGAGCAAGAAAAATGGCAGAAAAACTTAAGGAAAAAATTCCCAGACAGCTTTTTGAGGTGCCGATACAGGCGTGTATCGGTGGCAAGATCATTGCAAGGGAAACCGTAAAGGCAATGCGCAAAGACGTTCTTGCCAAATGCTACGGTGGCGATATTACTCGAAAGAAAAAATTGCTTGAAAAGCAGAAGGAAGGCAAAAAGCGTATGCGTCAGCTTGGGTCTGTAGAAGTTCCGCAAGAGGCGTTCATGGCTGTTCTGAAACTCGACAGCGAGTAATTGTTGGGGCTTCGTCGGCGAACCGTCGCTCCCCATTTTGCGTTCGAGTTCTTGCTATATCCACTGCACTCATAAATTTGTAAAGTAAATAAATATTTATTGGGATTGTAATATCAAGAACAGAGGAAACTATGAAAAAAACAGTGTTACTATATAATTTTGAAGAAACGGAGCTTGCAAAGGCAAGAAGAGCGTTATTGCCGCTTAAATTCGCTGTGAAGGCGGTAAAAAAAGAAGAATATCATCTTTCTGTCGGATATTTGACAGGGCTTACGGATGAGCAGGACATAAAAGAGGGTGACATAGAGGAATTCGGCAGGTTGGTTGTGATGGGCGGCTTTTTAAGCTCGGAAATTGATAAGTTACTTGCGGCTCTCCGAAAGGCAGGCTTCGGCAGAGATGTGCTGAAAGCTGTGATCACCCCCACAAATGCTTCCTGGAGCGGCAAAGAGCTTTATGAAGAGATCCATAAAGAGCATAAACTCATGCAGAAATAACGCTATGACATATTATACCTATATTCTGCGCTGTACGGACGAAAGTTTGTATACAGGCATTACCACAGACATTAAAAAACGTATGGCGGAGCATTTCGGTAAAACCGAGAAGTGCGCAAAATATACACGTTCCCATACAGCGGAAAAGCTGGAGGCAGTTTGGGAAAGTGAGGGACGTTCTGCGGCTTCAAAACTGGAATACCGTATTAAACAGCTTACCAAAAAACAAAAACAGAAACTAATCGATGAAAACGACATGACACTCTTAAAAGAAATCATGATTAATGATTATCATAGAATCGATCAATTTTGAAAGTAAATGTATAGTTTTAGCATAAAAATATAAAGTTTCGGTCAAGCCTTTACAAAGGCTTGCGGTGTCCGGAGGCAGAGCCTCTGGTCAGGGGGTTGGGGCGAAGCCACCAATAAGAATTGGAATGAGGAATCAGATTTGAGCGAGATACATGAGATACTGAAAAAATATTACGGCTATGACAGCTTTCGGCCGGGGCAGGAGGAAATTATTAACCATATCCTTGGCGGAAAGGATGTTGCCGCAATTATGCCGACAGGTGCAGGCAAGTCCGTATGCTATCAGGTTCCTGCACTGGCAATGAGGGGTATTACACTTGTGATTTCTCCGCTGATCTCGCTCATGCAGGATCAGGTCAGAACGCTGCTGTCTGTCGGTGTTCGTGCGGCCTATCTGAACAGTTCCCTTACGGCAAGGCAGTTTCAGCTGGCACTTGATAATGCCAAAAGAGGTGTATACAAAATTATCTATGTTGCGCCCGAACGACTTGAAACAGAGAATTTTCTCGAATTTGCCTGTAATGCCGATATTTCCATTTTAGCAGTTGATGAAGCACATTGTGTTTCGCAATGGGGACAGGATTTCCGTCCGAGCTACCTGAAAATAGGGGAGTTTGTCAAAAAACTCCCGAAACGTCCCGTTGTAGCGGCTTTTACCGCTACAGCAACCAACAAAGTAAGAGTTGATATCATTAATAAATTAGGGTTGAACAAGCCAATTACATACATTTCCAGTTTTGACAGAGCAAACCTCTATTTTGGTATCCACAAACCTGAAAACAAACTTAATTATATTATTGAATATTTGAACAACCACCATGATGAAAGCGGTATTATTTACTGTCTTACCCGAAAGGATACCGAGGCAGTTGCAAAATATATCGAGGATGCAGGTCACTCTGTTATGCCTTATCATGCAGGACTAAGTGACGAAAGGCGAAAAAAAGCGCAGGAAGATTTCATTTACGACAGGATTAAGATTATTGTAGCGACAAATGCGTTCGGTATGGGCATTGATAAGCCGAATGTGCGTTATGTCATACACTACAGTATGCCGGGGCGTATGGAGGATTACTACCAGCAGGCAGGTCGTGCAGGGCGAGATGGTGAACCGTCGGAATGTATTTTGCTTTATGCGCCCAGAGATGTGCGGCTGAATCAGTTTATGATTACAAGAACGCCTGATGATGACCCTCTGACTCCGGCACAGCGTGAGGCTTACATAAAAGCAGAAGAAGAATGTTTGCGGCAGATGACTTTTTACTCCACTTCTCAGGGTACTTGCCTGAGAAAACGCATACTGAACTATTTCGGCGAAAACCATGGTAAGAAATGTAAAAACTGCAGTTGCTGTCTTGATGATATCGAAGAAAGAAGCTTTGGTATTTCCTCTTCTGTCAGCACAATGATTATGGATGAAGCATTGTTTAACCGCCTGAAAGACAAGGTTAGGATCATGGCTCTTTTCGGCGGAGTACCCGTCTTTACGATAGCAAGTGATGCTATGCTCAGAGAACTTTCTGCCGTCAAGCCAAGAACCACCGCACAGCTCCGACATATCAGCGGTTTTGGTGAGGAAAAAATTAAGCGCTACGGCAAGGAATTTATCAACATCATTAACGAATATGAGAATGAAGCGGAATTTTGAATGAGTGTGGAATAAGAGATGAAGTATTATTTTCGGATCATCACCAATGAATACAGTAAGTAAAATTGAAGTTACAGAGATTGAACATTATTGGAAATTAAGGGTACAGGTGAATTGAATCTGTACTTTACTTGTAATAAAGCTAAAGAGGAACTGCAAAGATGCTTTGCAGAAATATGACAGAATGACTGTGTCGATGAAAGATGGAGTAAGATTTATTCGGACAAAATTATGTTTATATGGCTGGATCGTGGTGGATTTAATGATATTATAATTATACTTAAAGTATAATTATACAGGTTGTATAGGTGATACTGTGAATGATAAGATAAGACAGCGGCTGATTGAGCTGAGCGAAAATAAATTCGGTGAGTTTAATGCATCACTGATTCCGGGCAAGAACAATATTTTGGGTGTTCGTATTCCTAAATTACGAGCCTATGCAAAAGAACTTGCAAAAACACTCGGTACAGATGCTTTTGAGGGCGAGGATGTTTATTTTGAGGAAACTATGGTCAGGGGCATGATCATAGGCTATTTAAAACTTAAAACAGAGGATAGATTGAAACTGATTACGGATTTTGTTCCGCTGATTGATAATTGGGCGGTTTGCGACAGTTTTTGTTCAACACTGAAATTTGCAAATAAAAACCGTGAGATTGTATGGGAATTTATTCAGCCTTATATCAATTCGGATAAAGAGTTTGAACAGCGCTTCGGAGCAGTAATGCTGCTGGATTATTTTGTTAATGAAGAATATATCGATAGAACGCTGAAAGCGCTTGCTGTTATTAATACGGAAGCGTATTATTCTTCTATGGCAGTTGCATGGGCAGCAGCGGAATGTTACATCAAATTTCCTGAAAACACATTGCCGTATATTACCGAAAAACGCTTTGATAAGGATACACATAACAGAATGATACAGAAAATATGCGA
>ONGS01000065.1 GCA_900317395.1 uncultured Eubacteriales bacterium
ATATGGTTGATGTACTTGTAGTAGAAGATAATATAGAAATGGGAATGTTGTTGTGCGACTTTTTGAAAAATGATGGTTATTCCGTGGAACATTGTGCAGACGGAGCAAAGGCGGCAGAGTATTTTGAACATGAGGGCGCAAAGCTTGTGATTCTTGATGTAATGCTTCCCAAACTGGACGGTTTTGCGGTATGCAGAAAGATCCGTGAAACTTCTAATTCGCCGATTATTATTGTTAGTGCAAAGGTAGAAAAAGATGACAAGCTTAACGGTTTGCTGTTAGGTGCGGATGATTACATTGAAAAGCCGTATGATATCGATATTCTGCTTGCCAAGGTCAAAGGGATTTTTGCAAGGCGTTACCATTCCTCTGTTTACTCGGATGGATTTTTGAAAATCGATAAAAGCAAAAGAAAGGTATATAAAGGCGATAGCGAGCTTGAAATGCGGCAGAAAGAATTTGATTTGCTGTGCCTTTTGACGGAAAATGCAGGCAAAACATTGAACAAGGATTTTCTGTTTAATAAAATCTGGGGATTCGACAGTTTTTCCGAGCCGCAGACTTTGACAGTACATATCAAATGGCTCAGGCAGAAAATAGAAAGCAATCCGAAAAAGCCACAGCATATTGTAACGGTATGGGGTGTTGGCTATCGGTATGAGAGGTAACTATGAAAAGCTTTAACCGGTTAATGATTGTTGTAATGCTTGTTATGGCGTTTTTTATTGTAGGTGCGAATTTGATTTTTATATCTTCTGATAAGGACGACATTGGTCGTCCTTATCGTGTTGAAGCGGAAAGAATCGCTTATGATATTGAACATGGCAGTTATCACGAAAACGATTTAAAGGATTATTTGTACATTACTTCCGTCACAAAGCTTGCAGAGGAAAATGAAGATGTATTTTATAATACTAACAGCGATTATATAATAAGGATTATCAACAATGATCTATATCGTTTTAACTATTCTTATTCTTCGGAGAACTCCGATGATACTTTAATACTGAATATTTGTCTTGTGTTTGCGGTTGTATTAGTATTAGTTCTGCTTTTTATCATAAAATATCGAATTATCAGACCGTTTGAGGAAATCAAAGAAGTGCCGTTTGAGCTTGCCAAAGGACATTTGAGTATGCCGTTGAAAGAATCCAAGGGCGAATATTTTGGACGGTTTGTCTGGGGGCTTGATCTTCTCAGGGAAAAGCTGGAAAGTCAGAAAGCAAGAGAACTGGAACTCCAGAAAGAAAAGAAAACATTAGTTTTGTCGCTTTCGCACGATATCAAAACTCCTCTCGGCGTAATAGAATTGTATTCCAAGGCTTTGGAAAAAGGATTATACACAGATGAACAAAAGAAAAAAGAAACTGCACAGAATATCGCTCTGAATTGCAATGAAATCAAAAATTATATCAATGATATCATCAAAGCTTCCAATAACGAATTTTTGGAGTTTGAAGTGAACAATGAAGAATTTTATCTTTCGGAGCTGGTTGATACAGTGCAAGAGTTCTATAATGATAAGTTGACCCTCCTGAAAACAGATTTTACTGTCGGAGAGTACCGCAACCGGGTTCTGAAAGGGGATATTGACCGTTCCGTCGAAGTTTTGCAGAATATTGTTGAAAATGCGGTAAAATATGGAGATGGAAAACAAATTCGTGTGTCTTTTTCCGATGAGGAGGACTGTACTCTGATTTCCGTTTCAAACAGCGGATGTACATTAAATGAAAATGAACTTTCGCATATTTTTGAAAGCTTCTGGCGTGGCTCAAATGTCGGTTCAGTAGCCGGCAGTGGACTCGGGCTTTATATCTGCCGTCATCTTATGCGAAAAATGAACGGCGATATCTTTGCGGAATGTGAAAACGAAGAAATGTGTGTGACGGCAGTATTTATGAACGCATAAGAATGATTATATTTATTTTAGCAATAAATAAAACACCCTTAAGTTCAGCGTACATTATAATTGTGTATAATTTTTAGTTGACATTTTACGCAGGATATTATATACTTTGTATAAATTTAACAATAAGGAGGTCATTGGTATGACAAAATATGTCTGTGATATTTGCGGCTACGTTTATGAGCCTGTTGATGGCGACCCCGATAACGGTATCGCTCCCGGAACACCTTTTGAGGATATTCCGGACGACTGGACCTGTCCGCTTTGTGGTGTCGGTAAGGAGAATTTCTCACCGGAAGAATGATGGAATCGGCGGCGGAGTTTTTCGCCGTCGGTTTTTTCTATGAATATTGGAATGGACTGAATTAATTATGTGGAACGGAAGAAGATATCATTCCCTTGACTGCTATTTAAAGGAAACATTTGGCAAGAAGCTTTATAAACTTTCGCTGGACGGCGGTATGACCTGCCCGAACCGTGACGGTAAACTATCATATGGCGGATGTATTTTCTGCAGCGGCGAAGGCTCGGGAGATTTTGCGGCTTCGTGCTGTTACGGAATTGAAGAACAGATACAATATGCCAAATCGCTTATTCAGGATAAATACAACGGCGAAAAATTCATTGCCTATTTTCAATCTTTTACCAATACCTATGCCGATACAGAATATCTCAAAGAACTCTTTCTTCCTGTGATCATGCGTGAGGATATCGCTGTACTTGACATTGCGACACGGCCTGACTGCCTTGAAAACGATAAAATACGGCTCATCGAAGAACTGGCAAAAATCAAACCTGTATGGGTAGAGCTTGGCCTGCAAACATCAAATGAAAACACAGCGGAATTTATCAACAGAGGTTATCGCCTTCCCGTTTATGACGATGCCGTTAAACGCTTGAAGGAGGCAGGGGCAAAGGTAATTACGCATATGATTATCGGTCTGCCGAATGAAACCAAAAACGATATGATAAAAACCGCACGGCATATTGCCCAGTGCGGCTCGGATGGAATCAAGCTCCAGCTTCTTCATATTTTAGAGGGGACAAAACTTGCTCAGCTTTACCGAAACGGCGAATTTGCCGCACTCGCAGAGTATGAATACATTTCCCTCGTCTGTGACATTATCGCTGTTCTTCCCGAAAATATGGTGATTCACCGACTTACCGGTGACGGCGACAAAGCAAAGTTGATTGATCCGAAATGGAGCGGAAATAAACGCCGTGTGCTGAACCTCATTAATCATGAACTGAAAGTAAGAGGAATCGTTCAGGGAATCGATAAAAACGGCTGATGCACCTTTCGGTACATCAGCCGTTTTTATTGATCAATTTGCTCTGAGAGCCTGTTGAAGCCATACATAACCTAAGTCCAGAGCCGTAAACAGACTCGGCTGTTCACTGCTTTTTACGATAGCTTTCTGCGGACTTACGTTAATGTCAGTATTTACAAGCTGTATAAACGCCTTATCCGCCACGTCAAACACCTTCAGCGGTTTTCCGTCCTCGGTTTTATCGTTTGCAGGTGTAAACTTCTTTTTGGATTTGATCTGAATTCTCACCACATAGTTGTCTCTCATATCTCCATAATATAAGAGATCGCCGCTTCTTACAAGAGGTTTACCCTTGTAGGAAGGGAATCTTGTTTTGTTTTCTGCCATTCCCCGATCCTCCTTTATCCTTGGATGAGCCAATAAAATTCCGTTCACATTATCATGCTATACATATTATTGTTATCAGATGCTCAGATAATTTTTCAGAAGAATCTCAAGCAGGTCATCTCTGTCGATTTTTCTGATAAGACTTCTCGCATTGTTATGAGTTGTGATATAGGTAGGATCCTCAGAAAGAATATATCCGACCATCTGATTAATTGGATTATAACCCTTTTCTTCCAAAGCTTTATAAACCGTTGTCAGAATCGCCTTTACTGTTTCATCCCGATTATCCGATATCGAAAACACGATCGTCTTATCTGTTACATCATTACGCATCTATATCACCTCCGAAATCTCATATTTCATTGTACCATATCTTTCGGATAATTACAAGAGATTTTATGAAAATCTTGTACATGACAAAAAAATGTTATACTTAAGGAAACACCGCATGACAATCAGAGAAATGCAGCAGTTTGAGATAACACCATGATAATTTAATTATGCCGTCCCATTAAACTCGGGGCGGCATAATTCTATATGCGGAAAGTGAAATTTTACTGTGCTTTGATTGTTACGTCTATCTGTGAAAGATTTGCTGTGATTTTGTCGATGATTTCCTGAACCTCGGCAGAAGAAAGAGTACGCTCGTTGGAAGAGAACTCAAAACGAACAGTGATTCTGTGTACTTCGTCTGTGTCATAGGTATCAATCACTCCGACAGATTTTAGCAATCCGTTGCCCTCGTTCTTCCAGCAGTTCTTCAAATCGGAGAACAGTGTATTTTGCGAAATATCAAGGCTGAGATCGTATTCGATCGATGGATACTTGGAAGGCTCGTCATATTCGATCGGCTGTGCAGAAACTGCGGCGAATTTGTCAATATTGATCTCGGCAAATACGATATGTGCCTTTTTGTCAATGTTTTTGCTGACAACAGGGTGTGCCGTACCAATGACGCCGATATCAATGCCACCAAGAAGAATTCTGTTCAGATTAACAGGATGCTCATAGCTGTGAGAAGGCTCTGTTTTAACAAATTCAAGCTCCGAATGTTTCACATCTTCTGCTGTTTCCGCAAGAATATCTCTCAGTCTGAAATACAGATCTTTTATAGACGTCACCTTACTATAAAGTGTTATAGCAAGCATTTTGTTTTCAATACAAAGATTATTTTCATCAAGACCGTTTACAACTCTGCCAATCTCAAAAATACCGAACTCGTTTGAATAGGAAATATTTGATTTTACCTGACAAAGCTGTGTTGGGACAATGGAATTGCGGAGCGTTTCAATGTTGGGGTTGGTAGCGTTAGCAAGACGAACATTTTTTTCTACGGGGATACCGAGAGCTTTCAGTTCATCGTTGTATGCCCATACATAGGAATGTACTTCATGCAGACCAAAACGCTTAACAAGAAGATCCTTTATTTTCTCCTCATCATTTTTTACCTGTGTCATTCTAACAGGATAAAGGGGAGAGCGTGCGGTGTTGACTTCAAAGTTGTCATAGCCGTAAATTCTTGTGATTTCCTCGATAATATCAGCTTTCATAGTGACATCTTTGGTAATTCTCCATGAAGGAACATCTACTGTAAAGTTATCACCGTCCGTTGTTACTTTGAAGCCGAGGTTGGTAAGTGTTTTAACAATAGTATCTCCGTCAATTTTAATGCCAGTATATTTGTCAACAAACGCCTGATCGAAATTCAGTGTGACAGGGGCGAATTTTTCAACATATTCATCTGTAAGTGACGATACTACTTTCACATTGTTATCGTATTTTTTCAAAAGATACAGGAAACGTCCAATCGCAGGAACGGTCATTTCAGGGTCAAGACTTTTTTCATAGCGCATGGAAGCATCTGTTCTGTGTGAAAGTCGCACGGTAGATTTACGCACACTTGCCGCATCGAAATTTGCTGATTCAAGTGCAAGCGTTGTGGTATCTTCCACAATCTCACTGGCTAAGCCGCCCATGATACCGGCGATAGCAACGGGAGTATCCTCGTTGCAAATCATAAGTGTATTTTCGTCAATATTTCTTTCCACTTCGTCAAGTGTTTGGAAGGTAAACGGTTTATCAAAGCGTTTTACTCTGATTTTCTCTACCTTTCGTGCATCAAAAGCGTGCATCGGCTGACCCATTTCCAGCATGATGTAGTTTGTAAGATCGGCAAGGAAATTGATTGCTCTCATGCCACAGTAGAAAAGTCTGATCCTGATATTAACAGGGCTTACATTTCTGCTAATATTTTCCACTTTGATACTGCTGTAACGCTTACAGAGGTTATCTTCCACTTTAAGGTCAACCTTCGGAAGGTCACTGTAAACCGTCAAATCATCAGTCGGAAGCTCTTTGAGCGGTCTGCCCGCCAAAGCCGCAAATTCTCTTGCGATACCATAATGACCCCAGAGGTCGGGGCGGTTGGTAAGAGATTTGTTGTCTACCTCAAAAATAATATCATCTATATCATAAATTGTTTTGATATCCGTTCCGTTGGGCACATCATCGGTAATTTCCATAATGCCTGAATTGTCGTCAGAGAGACCGATCTCTGATTCACCGCAGCACATACCGTTGGAGGTATAGCCTGCCAGTTTTCTCGGTGCGATGGTGATGTCGCCAATTTTCGCACCAAGCTTTGCAAAAGCAGTTTTCATGCCGACTCTTACATTTTTAGCACCGCATACAACATCGATCAGTTCATCCTCGCCTGCATCCACTTTCAGCAGATGAAGCTTTTTGGATTCGGGATGCTCCTCCACGGATTTGATTTCCGCTACTACGATACCGCTGATATCCGAACCTTTGAAAAATATTTCATTCTCCACTTCAGCTGTTGAAAGCGAGAACCTGTGTATCAGATCAACTTTGTCAAGTCCTTCAAGATCCACAAAATCGCAGATCCAATTCATTGATAAAAACATATTATTCCCCTCCCTTATTCATCGTCCGTAAACTGTGACAGTACTTTCAGGCTGCCGCTGTTGAGATCTCTGATATCCTTGATACCGTATTTCATCATGGCAAGTCTTGTCAGCCCCAGACCGAACGCAAAGCCTGTGTATTCGTCGGGGTCAATGCCGCCCTCACGCAGAACATTCGGGTGAATCATACCGCACGGACACAATTCAAGCCAGCCGCTGTGTTTACATGACGGACAGCCGTCGCCGCCGCAAATCAAACAGCTGATATCCAATTCAAATCCCGGCTCGACAAACGGAAAAAATCCCGGACGCAGACGGACTTTGATATCCTTTCTGAAGACTTCAGAAAGCATGGTTTTCATAAAGTAAATAAGGTTGGAAATAGAAATATCCTTGTCTACCATCATACCCTCCATTTGGAAGAAGGTATTTTCGTGGCAGGCATCGGTTGCTTCGTTTCTGAAACAACGTCCCGGGAAAATCGCCTTAATCGGCACACCCTTGTTAATCAGGTCAGGACCGTATTTCCTAAGAATCGCATTCTGAGCCGCAGAAGTTTGTGATTTCAGAAGCTGACCGTTTTCAAGATAGTAAGTATCCTGCATATCTCTTGCAGGGTGATGTTTGGGAATATTAACAGCCTCAAAACATTCATAGTCCGTAACCACCTCGGGATAATCCTCGACGGTAAAGCCCATTGACTTGAAGATTGTTTCGCATTGTCTTTGTACCAGTGTGATCGGATGATAGGAACCCATGTCTTTTGCCGCAGGAGATGAAATATCAAACACCGGCATAGCGGCAATTTCAAGCTCGATTTGTTTCTTTTTCAGTTCTTCTGTTTTTGCCTCTATCTTAGATGCGGCAAATTCTTTGAGCTTGTTAACATCTGCACCAAACACCTTTTTCTGGTCCGCCGCAAGATCCTTCATACCTTTCAAAAGAGCCGTAATACTACCCTTTTTTCCGAGATAGGAAACTCTCATTCTGTCGATTCCCGTAAGGTCGGCAACAGCCTCCAGTTCCTTCTCAATTTCTTCTTTCAAATTCAAAATTTTCTCGTCCACATTCAAACCCCCGATTTATTTAATTAACAATTAATAATTAATAATTAAAAAGGTCCCTTGTGCAGAAGGAACTGCACAGGGACGAAATATTGATTCCGTGGTACCACCCTGATTCTGCTTTTACAAAAAAGAAAAAGCACTCATCAGACCTGTAACGGAGTCGTCCGTTGCGGCCTAATATCGGTGGAATTCAGCCGCACCGCTCAAAAGGGAACTTCGCTGCAGTGTTTTACGCTCTGCTTTCAGCCTGTGGCAGAGCATCTCTGTCCGAAAAACTTTCGGCAGTTACTTCCTTCGTCATAGCGTTATAAAGTTATTATACCACATTTATCCAAAAATGCAAGTGAAGTTTTAC
>ONGS01000009.1 GCA_900317395.1 uncultured Eubacteriales bacterium
CACAGTGCCTGTGCACCCGATTTCGCGCTCAAGTTTATTAAACCATTATTTTATTGCCGCACTTCAAGTGATTGATTGATCTGATTTATTTTTTGATTTGGTATTGTATTCATATCGAAAGTATGATACAATAATCCAAACGAACAATATCTGCCACCGGGCAGGAGTGCGGCAGCACCGATTGTGTATCGTCAGGTCTTACAGTAATCTCACTGTTAAGAAGATACACAGACGGTGCTGCCGTTCGGGTTTACCATTTTTGGGAGGATATCAAAATGAAATTATTTAAAAGCTTTACGTTGTTTGAAGCCGCCCTCTGGCTTTTTTCGGTTCTGGTCATAGTCGGTTCCGCTTATTTTTTCGGCAGTGATGATATTATGACATTAGGTGCTTCACTTGTGGGAGTAACCTCACTGATTTTCATTGCCAAAGGACATTATATCGGTCAGGCGCTTGGCATTTTATTTTCCGTTCTTTACGGTATCATATCCATTCATCAGACCTATTACGGAGAGGCATTCACCTACCTC
Source organism: uncultured Eubacteriales bacterium (assembly GCA_900317395.1). Lineage (GTDB taxonomy): Bacteria > Bacillota > Clostridia > Oscillospirales > Acutalibacteraceae > UBA1213. The sequence continues at coordinate 531 of ONGS01000009.1, forward strand.
GGAATGACGGCACCGTCTGCACTTTTTACCATGATTGCATGGATACGTCACCCGTACAAAGACTCCGATCAGGTTGAGGTTTCCCGACTCAGCAAACGTAAAGTTATATTGATATTTGTTGTCACCACAATCGTAACGATCGCTTTTTATTTCATTCTTGGTGCTTTAGGCAACGGTCAGCTCATTGTAAGCACCATATCCATCGCAACAAGTTTTTTTGCAGCATCTCTGATGTTTTTCCGCAGTCCTTTTTATGCAATTGCCTACACCGCAAACGATATCGTTCTAATCATTCTTTGGAGTATCGCTTCCTTGTCGGATATTGCAAACGTACCTGTTACAGCCTGCTTTTCCATGTTCCTTCTCAACGACCTTTACGGCTTCTACAGCTGGCAAAAAATGAAAAAACAGCAGAATCGTGATCAGGGTACAACACGCTGATCAACTTGCCTTTAATGAGAAAATTTTCCAAATCTCTAATTCCGCATTAAACACCCTTATAATTGTAATAAACATTCAAGTAATGATTGCATATTATGTTATAAACAGATGATTTTGCTGTTGAATTGAATTTTGAAAACGGAAAATATGCTTTTTGTGTTTTTTCGTTGGAATCCGGAGGAAAATATGCTTAATATAAAAAGTTTCGGAATCATCGGAGGTGACAAACGCCAGCTATACTGTGCAAGGTCGATTGCAGACGACGGTTACGGCGTATTCATCAACGGCTTTGACCAATGCGAGAATACTTCGGGGTTGAAAAATGTTTCACTTCAGACCGTGCTTGATCACTCAGATGCACTGATCCTCCCCATGCCTCTTTCCAAAGACGGTATCGGACTGTTCGCTCCGTTTTCGTCGTCCCCCCATAATCTCAAAGAACTTGCCAATCATATTGTGTCCGACAAACCTGTATTTTGCGGAATGTACGGCAAGGCGGATAATAAAATCCTTTCCGGGATTAAACGATTCTGCTACTGCAGTCGTGAAGAATTTGCCGCAGCCAATGCTGTTCCTACAGCAGAGGGAGCTCTTGAAATTGCCATGAGAGAATCCTGCAAAGCTGTCAGCACCTGTCAATGTCTTGTGACTGGTTACGGTAAAATCGGAAGGGTTCTTTCCCATATGCTGAAAGGCATCGGAGCCGATGTTACCGTCAGTGCAAGACAACTGAAAGATATGGAATTTATCAAAGCCGCCGGAATGAGGGCTGTATCCACAACTCATCTTTCAGGTAAATATGATATCATATTCAACACGGTGCCTGCTTTGGTCCTTGATGCAAGAACACTGGCAAAGTGTGCCTCAGATGCTGTGGTGATCGACCTTGCAAGTCTGCCGGGCGGAGTAGATGACGAAGCAGCCGAACGAATGTCGATCAAAGTGATCCATGCGCTTTCCCTCCCCGGAAAAGCCGCACCGAAAACAGCCGGAATCATCATCAAAAATGCAGTTTATAACATCATCGAGGAGGAAGAATTATGAACGGCATAACGATCGGCTTTGCAATGTGCGGCTCGTTCTGCACGCTTGCCAAAGCCACAGAGCAAATGAAAATACTGGTCGAACTCGGATATGATGTTCTTCCGATCATGTCATACAATGTTTATTCAGGCGATACAAGATTCGGGAAAGCCGACGATTTTATCAGAACAGTAAAAAATATATGCGGCAAAGATATTATACACACGATTGCAGGGGCCGAACCGATTGGTCCAAAGGGAATGACGGATATCATGCTTGTGGCTCCCTGCACCGGAAACACAGCAGCCAAGCTTGCAAATGCCGTAACAGATACACCTGTTACCATGGCGGTCAAATCACACCTGCGGCAGGCAAAACCGGTTTTGATTGCTGTCGCAACCAATGATGCTCTTGGTGCTTCCGCACAAAATATCGGAAAGCTTATGAATACACGGCATTACTTTTTTGTCCCTCTTTCTCAAGATGACCCACAGAAAAAACCAAACTCTCTTGTATCTCATTTTGAACTGATTCCTGATGCTGTCAGTGCTGCTCTTGACAACAGACAGATCCAGCCGGTATTTAAATAGAAAACAGGAAAAGCTGCGAAGAGTCATCTTCGCAGCTTTTGTTATATTATTCTAAGTTATAAGTCTTTCCTTCTTCAACAGGAGCACCTGTGGATTTCGGGTACTTATTTTCCTCGCTTCCGTCTGTAAATGTAACAATAGGATCCTTGATACCATTCGGTACATTATAAGAATATGTTCCATCCCCGTTATTAATCATCTCTTTACCCGGCCATTCAGCATTTTTGATTTCACCCGAACCCTTTGAGCAAACAAAAGCATACACTGTCTCGCCCCAGTCATCAGGTTTTACAAATGTGATTTTACCGTAAGTAGTCGGTACTTCATATGTCTTACCATCTTCAACTGCCTCTCCGGTTTCATTTGTATCGGGGTATTGATTCTTCTCGTCATCATCCCCTTCACTCTTACCGTCATTAAATATAATGACAGCATTTTCTATATCTCCGGGAACCTTATAGGAATAGGTGCCGTCGCTTTCCTTTTTCATTTTTTTACCCGGCCATTTCGCATTCTCGGTGCCGTCTTTATTGTAAACATAAGCATAAAGCGTGTCGCCCCAATCTTCAGGCTTTTTGAATTTTATGCTTTTCTCAGCGCTCTTTTGTGCAGAAGTCGATGCTGATGATGATTTCGAGCTATCACTGCTGTTTTCATCACTGCTGCCACCGCTGAACATAAAGACAACCACTACTATCAAAGCAATCACAAGGAGCGCAACGATTGCGATCGGAATGATGAGATTCTTTTTGGAAGGAGCAGATAGAACATTGACCTTCACACCTCTTACTTCTTTACCGTCGAATTTCATCGGCGAACCTTCTGATACAGGTGCAGTTGAAGAATCAATTACAGCATTTTGCTGCTGACTTGCATTCAGCTTATCCTGCTCGATCTGCTTCTTGTACTTTTCAATATCAAAACCGCCGTCGTCAGAATTATCTGAAGCCTTGGGTTGTGTTGTCCACTGTTTTTTCTCTTTTGGCTGAGATACAGCAACACTCTCCTGATCCTGTGCAAAATCCTGCGGATTGGAGGACCACTGCTTTTTCTTCTGAGGCTGTGGTTGAGGTGCAGGAGCAACGGGTTGCTGCGGTACAGTCGGCTGTGGCTGAGGTGCAGGAGCAACGGGCTGCTGCGGTACAGTCGGCTGTGGCTGAGGTGCAGGAGCAACGGGCTGCTGCGGTACAGTCGGCTGTGGCATATTCACTTTTTCAATTATAATTTTCGGTCTGCGAGGTGTCGGAGCTTCAACCGTTACCTGACGGCCTGCCGTTTGTGACCTCGGAGGAGCCGCCTCAGGACTGCCAATATCAGGGAGCTTATTTTCCACTTTTTCTTTCTCGATTGGTGAAAGCTTTACCGCAGGAGTATGCTGGATCTGCTCGATCGTAATCTCACGTTCGGGCTGCATTGGCGGCAGTTCCTTA
>ONGS01000171.1 GCA_900317395.1 uncultured Eubacteriales bacterium
CTTTTACATTATATGTTACAGAATGCATTGCCATAAACGTATGGTAATCGATATCTGAGAATTTAATAATCTCTTTTGTTGGCAATTCGTATTTCTGCCTTTTGAGAGTCCTTCCATCCGCATTGACATTAATAAAATCAGTTAGTACGAGGTCAACATCAAGTTTGTCTAACAGCAGTAGATATTCTTCTAAGTTCTTCGTCTCGTAACTATCATCCGCATCAAGAATCTTGACATATTTGCCTCGAATTAGTGGTAAAGCCGCATTGATGCACGAGCCATAATTACCATTTTCCTTATCTATGACCCTGAATGTTTCAGGATATTTAACAGCATATTGATGTGCAATTTCAGAAGAATGGTCTTTGCTGCCATCATTAACCACCAACACATCCAGTTTCTCTTTTCCTTCTTTTACGAGTATAGAATCTAAACATTGAGGCAACAATGCCTCCATGTTATAGGTAGGAATGATTATCGATAAAAGTTTCTCTGTCATATTAAAATAATTGTTTTATTTTCTTAACGATAGAATACGTAAAAGGGCAGGACCTCTGAAAACGGAATTTTAAAACTTCAAATAGATATTTATACCAATCTTTCTTTAGCCATCTATTTTTAATGCTACTACTATTAATGCATAAAAAATTGGTCAATTCTTTAGTAGGATACATGTAAAAAGGGCCTAACCAAGGTTCATCTTTCTTGATAATTGAATGATGAGCATCGACATAAGTAACGTTTGCATTTATCATTTCATTAATAGCCAATTGATACGGATTAATCCAGTTGGACTTTCTTAAAATTATAATGTTGACACCATCATTGCAGAAAATAGAGTTGTGCGAAACAGAACCTTCAGAAGCAGCAAAACTGTCACAATGCATAAGCATTCCTATCTGCTCTTCAAAACTGTGTTTCTCTGGGTAGATTACTTTATACCCTTGGTCAGAAAAAAACTTTTCAATTATTACTTCTCCATTTCCAATGTCTTTAATAGAAGAGTAGTGAGCTCTTGAAAAATATAATTTATCATATATAATCCCATTAAAAACGATGCCCCTCTTTATGTCGTTTATCGTCTCCTTAAATTCTTTAGTATAATATCTTATATCTGTATCAGGATCGTACCTTGAAGAGTCGTCGGGAATATATAGTTTCTTGAATCGGGTTATTTGACGGACTTCATAAATTTCCTCTATATTTACACCTGAATACCTAAGAATCCGCAGTACTAGTTCTGTTAGGGGATTCGTATATATGCAATTTAAATAAACAATCTTACAGCCGTTATTAACGAGACTTTTAAAAGAGTCCGTTTTTAGGAACCAAATCTTTTTCAGATTATCTGTAATAGCATGACCATAAATGTTGCATAGAGTTCCTATAAAGATAGCCTCTTCATTATTCTCAATAATTTCATTTTCCTTGTACTTATAAACATTATTGTCGAGCCTCTCATGCAAACTTGAATTTCTTATAAAACTACCATCTTTGTCACAAACACCGCCTATTGTAAAACTTTTAAAGGGAAAAACTAATGCATGTTCATAGCATTTACATGAAAGGTTATCCTCGACATATTTACGAACGCATGCTTTTATGTTTAGTTCGTCTTTGCCCTTTCTCCTAACATAGTTCGTGTTAACCATATAATTAGAATGCTTTTTTTAATAATCTAAAAGGCGAAAGTAATAAATGGCCTAACCTGTAAGATTTGGAATCAAGCAATTCATCATATGAATGTTTAAGAAACTTGTATTCATTAGTCTTTGTTAAATCAAAATAAACTTTGCTGAATAATTCTTTGTGGTTTAACCATATATTATATCTTAATTGCTGCATGTTTTTGTGAACGCTTGTGTTCCTTGAATTGCTTTTAATCCGATAATAAAACAATACTTTCGGTATCTTATACACTTCACCTCCTGTTTCTAATAGTGAAAGCCAAAAATCCCAATCTTCCAAGCCAATGGACATGTTTGGATTATAGCCAGTTGTCATATTATAATCACTTTTTTTAAACATGCTAGTGCAAACAAAACAGTTTTCTGTTATTAGATTTTCAAGAGAGTATTCTGGTAGAAGGTAAATGCCATTTCGACTCCCGAAAAACTCCACATCAGAGCAGCACAGTTTCAGATGTGGATTCTTCTTAAAACTCTCCACAGCAAGTTCTAGAAAAACTGGTGCTATCTTGTCGTCACCATCTAAAGGTAGAATATAGTCTCCACAGGATTGGTGAATAGCATTGTTCCTTGCTGCGACAATCCCTTGGTTTTCTTGGTAGATGTATTTAAAACGAATATCTTTTCCACAATAATACTTTGCCACCTCTTCTGTGTTGTCGGTAGAACCGTCATTAATAATGATACATTCCCAGTTTGGGTATGTCTGGTTTATTACACTATCAAGAGCCTCTTGAAGATATGCGCCTTGA
>ONGS01000259.1 GCA_900317395.1 uncultured Eubacteriales bacterium
AACAGCAATCTTTTTATACATATGTGCCGAGCCAATCATCAAAAAAATTGAGCGTGTAAAATTAAAATATGGTTTGATACAATAAAAAGGATAATGACTTCACACATCGGTACAGCTATATACAAAGAAATATAATACTAAAATGAAAAATCCGCTTGACAGAATTCATATTCAGTCTTATGATTATGATATAGCATTGTAAAATGCATAAATTTTTAAAAAACGGAGGAAATTTGTATGAAAGCAAGTCAGCTTATGAAAAAGATATGTGCAATTGCCCTCGCTGCGTCAAAAATCCGTACGGCACAGATATTAAACAGGCTCTAAAAAAGTTGTCGTTCTTAAATACTTAATATTCTGCATGATACAATATAGGAAAGCAAAAAAGAAATACTGCAAAAATTTGTAAGGGGGATTGCTATGTTTTTTAAAATGCTGAAAAGCGACCTTAAACAGAAAAAAGGTCTGAACGTAGTATTGTTTTTGTTTATTACTGTTGCATCGATACTGGTTTTTGTGGGCTCGGTTCAGGTTTATCAGTTCTGCACAGCAAATGACAGAAGCAAAGAGGTCTGTAATATTTCGGATGCGCTGATGTTCTGCGGAGCGAGTGGTGCAAAACAGGCGACTTACCGCAAGGGTGCGGAAGAGGTGCTTGACGAAAACAGTCATGTTACCGGTTATTACAGAAAAGAAATGCTGGAATATTATGTGGACAACATAGAATTCAATTATTTCAAAAGTGATGACAGCGAAGCATTTAAAAATGCGTCACATTATTTTATGACCTTGCCGGAAAAATCAGATTTGCTGTTTGACCTGGACGACAAGCCGTTCTATGTTCCTAACGGTTCAGTATATCTGGCAGAGGATCTAAGACTCATCACAGGGGCGCAGGTCGGAGATAAGATGAAACTTACCTCCCAAATGGGCAATATTTACGAATTTGAAATCGCCGGCTTTTACAAACAGCCTTATCTCGGCTCTTTTAAATGGTATATTATATCCGAGGCAGATTATAAGGTGTTGTCGGAAGAAAGTTTTATTAATGTTGATATGTACGGTCTGAAGCTGGATGAAGCTTCCTATTTTGTGGCTGATAAGCTATTGCAGGATATGGTGAAAAAAACACCGGTTATTTCTGTGCGAATGCAGGATCTTAACATGAGTGATGATTATGTCATGGATTATGTGATTTCCATTTTTATGGTACTGATCAGTATATTCCTGATGTTGATCATTATCATGACCATACGTTTCACCATGATTGCAGCATTGAAGGATGAGGAAAGAGAAATCGGTATGATGAGAGCAATGGGTGTTGATTCCTTGAGCTTCCGCTGGATTTTTGCTGCAAAATACATTGCTTTCGCTGTGATAGGCGGAATGATTGGTATTATCGTTGGTTTTCCGCTGTCAAAATCGGTTTTGCTGATGTTTGGCGCAAGCAAGATCCAGCCGGATGATGGTACAATTTGTCTGATTGGTCTGATATCGGTTGTCTTTATTATTGCCATTATGATTGCATTTTCTTTGATTGTAATGAGAAGAATCAATAAAATTTCCGTTATCAATGCTATCAGAGGAGAGAACCGCGCCGAGCGTTTCGGCAAAAGCTCTGTTATGTTCCTGCACAAAAGAAAAAGTATGTCTGTGCCGGCATATCTTGCGGCTTCGGATATTCTCAAACGCTTCAAAAGATATCTGTTTTTGTTTATTGCGTACACATTGGGCGTTACGGTCATGCTGTTGACAGTGAATCTCAAAAATTCTGTTATCAGCACCGATTTCATGAAATATTATCTTACTTATCAGATGGATTTCAGTCTGAATTTTGATAAAAACAGCATAGAGCCGTATTACAACCGTGCGCTGGCGGAAAATAAGGATATTTGGCAGATTATCAACGAGGATATTGAAAAGGCAGGGATTCCTGCTCATATTGATGCAGACCATTATTTAGCAACCGGTCAGCTTCTGCTTGGCGAAAAAGAAGATACCCAGATCAATATGAATATCTATTATGGCGAGGGTGATGTTAGCAGACTTCAGTACCGTGACGGAGGTGCTGTTCCGGTAAAGAAAAATGAAGCAGCTTTAAGTTATTATACCGCAAGCAACTTAGGCATACAGCTTGGCGATACGATCACACTTTCCCTTCCGTCCCGTTCTCCGAACGGATTGACAGAAACCACGAAAAAAGAAAAATTCATTGTCACTGCTTATGTGGACACTATGGAAGCCGGAATGCCGAGTGCTATACTCGGAGCGGAATTTAAAAATCCGATTGACAGCAGAACATGGATGGCAATGATTATTGATGCGGAAGGCGCAGAAAAAGAAGAAGCTTTCACAAAGCTTCAAAATCTGTTCGGCGAAAATGTTGTATCAGACGGAGATGAATATGTAAGAAGAATGATGTTTGAATACGATGAACTGTTTACCCTGCTGGAGTATGTGATGGGCGGAGCGGTAATTTTCATTCTGCTTCTGATGACCTATCTGTATTCAAGTATCTTTATTGCAGAGGAAAAATCGGAAATTGCATTGCAGAAAAGCATGGGTTTTACGGACGGTACGATAAAGGCGGCACATATCCTCAGGATACTGATACTTTCGGTGGTATCGGTGGTATTGGGAGAGATCCTGCTGAGAACCTTCGGACAATGGTTTGTGGGAGAGATGATGGGGATGCTCGGACTGACGGGATTCGGATTCCTGCCCGAATACATCCTGAGCTTTGGTTTGATACCGCTGATCGTTATTGGCACAGTACTGATCACACAGTGGATGAACCTCAAAGCTGTCAAAAATATCGCTGTCTGGAATATCACTGATGAATAAGAGGAGGACAATATGAGCAAGGTAATTTCTGTATACAATCTTTATAAGAGCTATCAGATGAAGGATTACAACAATGACGTTCTGAGAAATGTCAATTTTGAAATGGAAGACGGAGAATTCGTTTCCATCATGGGACCGAGCGGAAGCGGAAAATCTACATTACTTTATACCGTCAGCGGTATGGATACCATGACTTCGGGCAATGTTAACTTTAACGGAAAAGAGTTAAGTTCCTTGAATAAAAAAAGTCTTTCAAAACTCAGACTGCTGGAAATGGGATTTATCTTTCAGCAGATGTATATGATGAAAAAACTGTGTGTGCTGGATAATATCGTTCTGCCCGGCTACCAGGCAGGACGAAACAGGAATGAAGTCAATGCAAGAGCGGAAATGCTAATGCAGCGTCTGGGAATTGCCGACACGGCAAAGCGCGAGATCAACGAAATTTCCGGCGGTCAGCTGCAAAGAGCCTGCCTGTGCAGAGCATTGATCAATGAACCGAAGGTGATTTTTGCAGACGAGCCGACAGGCGCATTGAATTCAAGGGCGGCAGGCGATGTGATGAAGGAGCTTCTGGCAGCGAACAAGCAAGGTACAGGAATTCTGATGGTAACGCACAGTGCCCGAGTTGCCGCACAAAGTGACAGAGTGATTTACCTTGTGGACGGAGATATTCAGGGTGAATTGGTACTGGGTAAAATGGTAAGAGAGGAAGAACTTTCCACACGAAAGAAAATGCTCAACAGCTGGCTGATCGAAAAAGGCTGGTAAGAATCATTATGAGAGGAGCTAAAAAGATGAAAAACAGAATTATTAAAATGATTGCTCTTGCTCTTGTTGTGATCTGTGGAGCGACGCTGGGCGGATGCAGCGGCAATACACCAACTTATGAAGGTTTTGACATTCCGAAGCAAGAAGAAAGTACGTTAAAACCGGTCGGAAAATATTACATAGAAAAAAATAATGACAATGTAAAGCCGGAAAAAGAAAAAACCATACAAACTTGTTCCTCGAAGGATGGATTGTGTGTAATTAAAATAAAGCCGAGCTATTATGATGTTACCCTTGATTATGAAAAGGGAAGCAGCAAAAAGGTAGGTGCCGCATATGCTGAAGCAATAGTGGCTGCTTATCCGGGCTATCCGAAAATGCTGGAGGGTTATCTTTTTGAAAATATCAGGGCTGCTTTCGGCGGAACATTGGATGACTTTTCCGCATTGCAGGAAAGAGTGGATACACTAAAAGGGTCTCTTGACAAGATATACCAAGATGAAATGGAAGGTTTTGCCGATGCGATCAAAACGACAGACGAAAGCGGATTCAAGGAGGACGGTAAGCTGAGCAGGGAAGAAGCAATTCTAATCAATATGGTGCCTGATGCCTTACGTCCGACAGCGTGCAGTGCAGTAACGGTGAACGGAAACATAACGTCAACAAAACACAGAATGACGGCAAGAATCTTAGAGTGGAATCTTGGCAGTGACAACCAGCTCAGTTCCGTTCACTGTGTAACACATTTTAAAAACGGAGAAAAATCCTTTACCTCGATCGGGTTTTTGGGAATGATGGATATTCTTACAGCTGTAAACAAAGACGGATTGGTGATCGGTGAGCTGGATGTAGGTTCAGCAAGTGGTCAGGAATTTACCTGCGAGGGAAAAACGTGTTATTCTTACGGGCTTCGGTATTCCATAGAGAATTTTGCAACTGCAAAGGAAGCAGGGCAGTATCTGATCGATAACAGCAGCAGATATACCTATTGTGTCAATATATTGCTGACAGATGATAAAAATGCCTACAGTGCGGAACTCAGTGTTACCGAAGCAGATGGACATTCTGTTCTCCGTGACAGCAGTACACCGCTGAATGATGGACTGGAATGGAACAGCAAAGACTGTCTTGGGATGGTCAATTCCTTCGCAGCAAAAGGAAACGCAGACCTGATGACAGCAACTCCGGAAAATCTTGTCAGATGGAAAAAGTTTAATGAGCTTTTCTGTAGTGAAGATAACATTACACTAAACCGTTTTAAAGAGCTTCTGACCTGTGAAAAGACAGAGGACAGTCCTGTGATCAATTTCCGGGGAGATAATCTTGTCCACATGGTTGTGTTTGATTATGACACTCATTCCATTCAGGCAATTCTTAACAATGATAAACAAGAAGCAGACAACCAGAAGTTTGTTGATCTCGGAACATTCTGACAGCAGACAGCAAAAGAGCAGCCGCACGCAATATCGTGTAACTGCTCTTTTTTCTGTGTACGAAGTTTTTGGCGAACCAATCCCGAATCACTAACCACTAACTACTATTTACGCACCGTTATATTTTGATGTGCATCCACGGATACCTTGCCGAGATCGCACCTTTGTAATCGTTATCGGTTTTTGTGTCATAGCTCAGTGCATAGTAGCTGTACACAAAGCGGTGTCTGCTCCATTCGGGGTCATAAACCAGACCGTCGATTTCTGCCCAGCCGTGTCCGCCGCTGTTACAGCAGTAAACATTTTCATAACCGATTGCTTTTGCCATGTAAGCAAAGGCGGCACCATAACTGCAGCAGTTGCCTGCACCGTTGACAAACATATCGTTTGCATAAATCACAGGCCAATCCATACCGCGGTAGTGTGGTGTTCTCGGATTAATTTCTGTATAGGCTGATTTTACATAATCAAAGCAGATTTTCAGCTTCCGGGATTTTGTCATACTGCTGTCGGTGATTTTGGCAACAGTTTTTAAAGCACGGAACAGCGTCTTGTCGGATTCAGTTGTAACCTTTGTGGCTTTTCCTGCCATGACATTCCAGTCCTGATTGTTGTAGGTAATGCCGTTGCGGTATTCAAGATCGATTTTTCCTTTTTTACAGTACCAATAGCCGTTGGAGACTTTGACAATTCCCGTAAAGTTTGTTCTGATCCTGCCGTTTTCATCAGCATAACAGAAGCCGTCTTTTTTCGAGCCGACAATTCCGTTTGTCTGGAGAATACCTTTGGAATTATAGTAATACTTTCCGCCGTTAATGGTAATGTAGCCCTGTCTGATAATACCGTCTGTGAAATGATAGGTGTTTCCGCTGATGGAGATATTGCCGTTTGCCAGAACACCTCTGAAATAATACTTTGTATTGTTATTGAAATAGCTGATTTTACTGCCGTTCTTGTCAAGACAGCGGATGGTATATGTGTAGGGCATATTCTGAGGTGCAGAGGTATCGGTATAGGAAGTTCCCTTTACATCAGCGACCTTTGTCCAGGCGGTTGAACTGAAGGTTTTGCGATAGACTCGGTATTTTGCAGCATCTTTTACATAATTCCATTTCAGCAGTACTCCGCGTGATGTTTTGCTGACAGAAGCAATAGAGCGCGGCGAGATGAAAAGGTTGCTCCAGCCTACGGAATTATAACCGCTTGCCACGCTTCCGTCAAGGTTCAGGGAGCGGACAGTATACTTGTAGGTTTTTCCGCTTGAGAGTTTTTTATGTGTGTAACTGGTTTCTGTTGTATCAGCAAGCTTTTTCCATGAATTGCCGCTTTTGATATAAATCCTGTATTTTGAGATCCCCTGCACTTTTGTCCAGGTAATTTTTGTACTGTTCGCAAGATTTGTTTTGCTTGTGATCCTTGGTGCCTGAATATATTTTGCACTAAGTGCTTTTTTGCTGTAGGCACTTGTGAGGGTCTTTCCATTTGCAGAGATACACCGTACCTTATAGGTATAGGTTTTTCCTGTTTTGACATTCTTATCTGTAAAAGAGGAAGAAGTCGTATCTCCGACATTTTTCCAGGAAGAACCGTTTTTAACATACAATCTGTATTTTTTGGCACCTGTTACCTTTGTCCATGAAACATTCAGACCGGCATATACGTTTTTGACAGAGGTAACGGTAGGTGCTTTCAGATAGGTATTTGACCAACCCAGAAGATTATAACCGCTGATATCCTTACCGTTTTTATCCAGTGCTCTTACTGTATAGGTGTAACGGCGGTTGCTTTTTAACCCTTTATGAACCAGTGAAAGCGATTTGGTATCTCCGATTTTTTTCCAGGAAGAACCATTTTTAACCATTAGTCTGTAGGTGACAGCACCCATTACCTTTGTCCAGGTGATTTTTGTTCCTTCCGATGTATTCTGCATTTTGGAGATTTTCGCAGCCTTTACATATTTTGCACTGACTGCCTTAGCACTGTAGGTACTGAGAGGTGTTTTTCCGTCTGAGGACAGACAACGTATTTTATATGTATATGTTTTTCCGGATTTTACAGATTTATTGGTATAGGACAAAGCTGTGGTGTCGGCAAGCTTTTTCCATGAACTGCCGTTTTTTACATAGACTCTGTATTTTTTTACACCAGCTACTTTTTTCCATGTGATGCTCAAACCTGTGTATACATTTTTTACAGATGTGATCACAGGTGCGCTGACATATTTATTGGATGTTCCTTGCGGATCATAGGCACTTAGGTACTTGCCGTTGTTATCGATTGCTGCAACAGTATAGGTATAATTTTTATTGTTGTTCAGTTTTGCATGCGTAAGTGAAACGCCCGCAGTATCTCCGACCTTCGCCCATGAAGAACCGTTCTTTACCAGAAGTCTGTATTTAACAGCACCGTTTACCTTTGTCCAGGTGATTTTTGCACCTCCCGAAACATTTTCAATTTTTGTGATTTCGGGAACTTTTACATATAATGCGGTTTTGCCGATTTCATTATAAGCACTTGCCATGGTTTTTCCGTCTGATGAGATACACTGCACCGTATAGGTGTAGGACTTACCTGACGTAACAGACTTATCTGTATAAGATGTGTCTGTGGTATCGGTAAGTTGTTTCCATGCAGAGCCTTTTTTGACATAAAGCCGGTATTTTGCTGCTCCTTCCGTTTTTTTCCAGCTGATTTTCAGACCGCCGTATATGCTTGCAACGGAAGTAATCTCAGGCGACTGCAGAAATTTACAAGTCGTTCCGCCGGATGTGTAGTCGTTGAGTTCCTCATCATTTTCGTCAAATGCTGCTACTGTATAGGTATATTCTGTATTATTGTTGAGATTCTCATGAAGATATTCTGTTGCATTAAGTTCTGCCAGAGTGTTCCAGTCAGAATTACCGGTTTTATACAGAAGTCTGTATTTGGTTGCCCCCGAAAGTGCCGCCCAAGTGATTTTGAAACCGCTTTTCGTTGGCAGCACTGCCGTAATCAACGGTGTTTGTGTTTTTACTCCGTTAGTAT
>ONGS01000025.1 GCA_900317395.1 uncultured Eubacteriales bacterium
AGGTATAATAAAAGGCGGAAAATATGATATTATTCATGCTCACGGAAACAGTGCTACATTGGCGGTAGAAATGCTGGCAGCTCGAAAATGTGGTGTTGCGATTCGTATTGCTCACAGCCATAACACGACTTGTGTACATAAAATTTTTGACAAAATGCTGAGACCGATTTTTTATAAAACGTATACATATGGCATCGGATGTGGTGATGAAGCAGGAAAATGGCTTTTTGGAAGTCATCCCCATATGGTTATCAAAAATGGCATTGATTTAAAAAAGTTTTCCTTTGATTTTCAGAAACGAACAGAGATCAGAAATAAACTTGGAATTAATGACAAATATGTTGTGGGTCATATCGGACGATTTACCGATCAGAAAAATCACGATTTTATTATAGAGGTTTTTGAAAGTTATCTCAAAAATAATCTGGACAGTGTTCTGCTTTTGCTTGGTGACGGCCCTCGTGAGTCAGAAATCAAGGCTCTGGTAAAAGAAAAGAACTTGGAAAATTATGTTATTTTTTATGGAACAACATCGGATACGTCAGCATTTTATTCTGCTTTTGATATATTCTTGTTCCCATCAAAATTTGAAGGTGTACCTTTGACTTTAGTAGAAGCACAGGCAAACGGTCTGACGTGTCTGATAAGCGATAAGATTTCTCCAGAAGTCATTATCACAGAACTGATCAGTGTGAAGTCCTTGTCTGATAAGGCAGAATGGGTTCAGGCACTGCAGCATATATCTTTACAGCAAAGAGAACAGAACAGCAGGCAGGCTGTCAAAGACCTGACGCAGGCGGGCTTTGAGATCAGCAGCGTCTTGAAACAAGTTGATGAGCTTTACAAAAGTGCAAAGGGAGCAGATAAGTGAGAAAGTATTATATGGAGTATCTGAGAGTAATTGCTATGTTTGCGGTAGTGGCGATTCATATTTGTATCACTGCATTAAGTGATTTCGATAATTACTCACAATTGGATGCGGTTTTGTATGCATCTGTCAGGAATGTATTTCATTTTGCCGTACCAATATTTTTATGATATCAGGAGCATTGATATTGCCCCCTGTCAAGGAGCTTCCCTTGAAAAAACTTCTTGGGCGATATCTTTTAAAATACGGTTTGGCAATTGTTGTCTTTGGTTGGGTGTTTGCCACAATTGAAAGATATTTTGTATCCAAAAAATTGTCTATAGATTTGTTTACAGGCAGTTTTATGGATATGCTAATTGGTAAATCATGGGATCATATGTGGTATATGTATGCTCTGTTCGGTACAATGCTTGTTGTCCCTATATTAAGATTGATAACAAAGCATTGCCAGAAAAGCTATATTTATTATTTTGTCGTGGTGTTTGGTCTGTTTCTGACAATTATTCCGATAGGAGAGCACTATCTGCAATTTAAACTTGGCGTAGCGTTGCCTTTTAACAGTGTATATTGTTTTTATATGCTGCTTGGATATTGGATAGATCATAAAGATATCCTAATATCAAAGAAAATTTCAGCAGGCATAATGGCTGTCTTGTTTCCGGTCATTATCGTTCTTACCGTATTACAGCAGATATATCAATTTGATACGGAAGTGTTGTTTGCTTATTTCTCACCCATAATTGATGTGTTATCAGTAGGAATTTTTTCATTTTTCAGAAATACGGAACATTTATTATCTGCAAAAGAAACTCCTGCGTTTGTAAAATTTCTTGGTAAATATTCTTTCGGAGTGTATATCATACATATGTTTTGGATCAATATTGCCTATAAACTGTTGAAAATCGATCCATTTCAGATCAATGCAATTGCAGGATTTTTTATATTATGGATAGTTATATCATTACTGTCTGTTCTGACATCATGGGTGATGAAACATATTCCGTTATTGAAGAAAATTGTTTAGCGGAGGAATATATGAAAGTATCGGTTGTTGTACCTGTGTACAATGTAGAGCTATATTTGCAACAATGTGTGGAAAGTCTGCTGAAACAGACATATACAGATATTGAGATTATACTTGTAGATGATGGTTCAAAGGATAGCAGCGGAACAATGTGTGACAGCTTTGCAGAACAATATCCTGAAAAAATCAAATCTGTACACAAGTCTAACGAAGGACTTGGATTGGCGAGAAATACCGGAATGGAATATGTTACAGGAGAATTTGTTACGTTTATTGATTCTGATGACTATGTTGACAAAAACCTGATCGAACAGCTTGTAAAGAGTGCAGAAGAACATTATGCCCAAGTAGTAGTCGGTGGTTTTAAAAGAGTCAATTCTGCCGGCGATGTATTATTCACAGAAAAATATGATTTGCAGGTTTTTACAGGTGATGATGTCAAAAATAAAATGTTTATGAGAATGTTAGGAAGTTCTCCAGAGAAATCCGATGCAATACGAATGTCTGTATGGAATGCTATGTACTCAACGCAGATTATGAAACAACATAATGCAAAATTTCCTTCTGAACGTGAATTGATTTCTGAAGATATTATTTTTGACAGTGAATTTTATCCTAATGTGCAATGCGGAGTAATCATTCCCTCTGTTGCTTATAATTATCGTGTCAATGAACAATCTCTCACAGGAAAATATCGCCCTGACCGTTTTGAAAAAGTAATAATATTGTATAAGGAACTTGAAAAACGTATTAAAGCATTAAATATGCCGGAGATAGCCGCTTTTCGTGCTCAAAGACAGTTGTTTGTCAATATCAGAGGGTTTATTCGTCAGGAAAACATTAAATGTTCCGGTCTGACAAAAAAGCAGGCTTATCAGAACATTGAGAAGATATGTAAAGATG
>ONGS01000072.1 GCA_900317395.1 uncultured Eubacteriales bacterium
AACTTTTGGTGCTTGAATTCTTCTTTGTGCTTGACTTTGCAGAATTACTGCTGCCATTTGGTGTTTCGCTGTTAGAATTACTCTTGTTTGTCATGCCTGTAGTACCGCTGCTCTGAGACGGGTTTGAAGTAGTTGAGGCTGCATTTTTGCTGCTTTCAGTACCGGAAGTCTGTTTCTGACCCGAAGATTGTGATGTTTGTCCGTTTTTGACATTCTTTTTGTTTGAAGATGAATTTTCGGCATGATTATTTCCATCTGTGTTTTCATCCTCAGATTCTGCCGTTTCGGTTATGCCATCCTCAGTTATTTCGGTACTATCGACATTTCCTGCTTCCGCATTGATACCGCTGTTTTCAGTCACGGAATTTTCTACAATCGCATTATTGACAACATCCTGATTATTTTGATTTATTGCAATGCTGACACCGCACGCACCGCCAACCAACAATGCCGGTGAAAGCAATGCAAGAATCTTGATGATTGTTTTATTGATCATTTTATGACTCCTTCTTAACAATTTCAAATTCCAGATCTGATGAAAAGCTGTTTTCAAGCCCTCCTGTAACGATGAGTTTCCCCTCATCTGTCATCAGAATCATATCAAATTTTTCGCTGTATTTTTTCCAGTATTTTACTGCATCTTCTGCTCCGAGAACAAAGCAGGCAGTGGAAAGACCATCAGCAAGTGTGCCGTCGTCGCTTACGATCGTTACGGATTTTAAACCATTCTTTGCGGGATAGCCTGTTTTGGGATCCATTATGTGATGATAGGTTTCTCCGCTTTTCTCATCGGTAAAAAATCTTTCGTAACCGCCCGAGGTAATCACAGCCTTATCCTCTATCTCTACTTTGCCAATAAGACTACCGTCATCGGGACTGTCGGGGTCGGTGATACCGCACCGCCAGAGCGTGCCATCGGTTTTTCTGCGAAAACACTGCACATTTCCGCCAAGCGACACAACGCCCGATTCAACATTATTTTCCTCAAAAATCTCCATAATTCTTGCGCTTGTGTAGCCCTTTGCAATACCTCCGAAATCGATACCCTGCCCCTTACCGAGGGTCAGCACACCTTCTTTATAAGTAAGCTGATCGCTTCCGCATTTTTTTAATACTTCTGTGATTCGGTCACTTTCAGGCAAGGAAGGCGCATCGCCTGTAAAACCCCATAGCTGCATCAAAGGATAAACGGTGATATCGTATGCACCGCCTGTCGTTTCATAGATCCACAATGCTTTTTCAACAAGCACAGTCGTGTCTTTACTGAGCGTTCCGCCGCCGTTTTGATTGATAGCATAAACTTCTCCGCTTTCACTTTTCACCGACAGCAAAGCATCAAGTCTTTGTATTTCTTTTATTGCCTCTGAAACAGCCTTTTTTGCATTCGTTCCGTATGCGGTAACGGTCATAAAGGTATCCATTGCAAAAATATCTTCCGTAGCAGATGTGCTATCCTCTCCGACAGCCTGAGAAGCCTCGGAAACTTCAGAAATCTCAGAAACAGCCGATGATTCGGATTTTTCTTCTGTATTGCAAGCGGTTAGTGCCAATGCACACAGCAAAACTGCCACCGTTGATTTTATCCATTTATTCATAACATACCTCTCAGAATAATTTATCGGGAAGTCTTTTGACAAGTTCTGCTCCCAGAACGCCTATTACCGCTCCCGTTACCATACCTGTAAACCACAACATCAACAGATACCATGCGATTCCTGTTGTATTCAACACGATCACTGCAACAATGATCTGTCCGATATTATGAGAAATACCTCCTGCCACACTGACGGTTAC
Source organism: uncultured Eubacteriales bacterium (assembly GCA_900317395.1). GTDB lineage: Bacteria > Bacillota > Clostridia > Oscillospirales > Acutalibacteraceae > UBA1213. The sequence continues at coordinate 1,795 of ONGS01000072.1, forward strand.
GATCCTGAATTTGTCTGTTTTTTTCAACAGTATCATCACAACTGTTGAAAGCAGGCCGCCTGCAAGACTGTACATCATAGCAGAGGGACCGCCGAACATTGCCGATACAAGAACGATCCTCAGAATATTGATTGCCATAGCACTGCCGTTACCCATTTTATACAAGGCTAACAGCACAACGACATTCGTCAGTCCGAGTTTCATTCCCGGGACAGCAAAAAATGCCGGGATCTGGGATTCCACATAGCTGAACACAAGAGCCAGTGCAATCATAATGCCGTATGAAGCTATTTTTTTTGTCTTGATTCCTTTTTTTTCCTTTTTCATCGCTTGTTCCTACTTTACGATAATATCAATATCGTCGGAGCTTTCTTCTGCCTCGTCACCGACTATTTTGACAACGACCTTATTCGGCAGACAAATGATAGATTGTCCCTGTCTGCTGATTTTTCCCATATTCACACATAAGCCGTCGGGACATTCTGCCTTTTCCATATAGGCTTCGCCGTTCTCTATTACAAGATAATTCTTGCCGTTGAGTCCCTGAATTTCCACTTTTCTGTCAGTATTTAAGTCATACAAGCCGACTGTTTTTCCGTCAACGCTCACCTCCACACTTTTGCCATTCTGTCCTGTAAAAAACACGAACAAGAGTATCAGAAGTCCGATCAGAACAAAGGCGGAAATGAGAATTATATCTTGTTTTAAGCTCTTTTTTTCTTTCATCACTGCTTCCCCACAATACAGCACTGCAAGGCCCTCCGTGAAGAGAGCCTTGCTGTATCGGCTAAAATCGAATCTTATTTGATTTTAACATTTTTAACACTGCTGTAAGCACCATAAACCTTTTTGCCGTTTACTGTTTTGTAAGCTCTGACTTTTACATAATAAGTCTTGCCCTTTGTAAG
>ONGS01000011.1 GCA_900317395.1 uncultured Eubacteriales bacterium
ACTGTATAATACCAAGTCGATATACAAATTGTATAGAATGGAGATGGACTTATGACAAGAGAAACAGCAAAAAGAATGCTAAAGGGGCATCCTTTTTCAAGACAGGAACGTGCCAAAAGAGATATTGACGAAAGAGAATATATGTATATTGAAACAGTTCCGCTGTTTGAAATCGATGGGAATAATTATCAGTTTACTGTGATGTATAAAATACGCATTGATGACGGCGAGTACATTTATGGCAGGGCTATGAGCATTGACGAGCTTTGCCGAATGCAGGCGGCTGCGGCAAGGGGCGAAGTATTTAATATCGCTTATCTGAAAAATTCAAGGGTGATTATCGAGATCGAAGAAAAAGAGGATTGACCAATGAAAAGTGATGCGATTATATTTGACAACTGTAAAAGCTGGTATAATCTGGTCGGGGAGATTCTCGCAACAGAAAATCTTTCAAAGAACGCGTTGAATGTGCGAAAATAAAACAAATAGTATATTTTTATAAAGTTATACGATTTGTATAAGAAAGAGGCGTGAAAATGGAATATATACTGAAAACGGAAGGGCTGACAAAGGTTTATGCGAAACAGAAAGCAGTGGATGATGTCAGCCTTACGATATTACCGGGGGATATTTACGGTTTTGTGGGCAAAAACGGAGCAGGAAAAACAACCTTTATCAGAATGATACTGGGACTTACAAGGTCGGATTCGGGAAGTTTTTCATTGTTTGATGGTGAGAATGTTTCAAAAGCAAGAAAGCGTATCGGCAGTCTTGTGGAAAGTCCTGCACTTTATCCGAATATGACGGCAAAGGAAAATTTAGAGATTTTTTGCAGTATGCTGGGCGAAGATAAAAATCAGGTAGGGGAAATACTTGAAAAAGTCGGTCTGGCAGATACGGGCAAAAAGAAGGCAGGAGATTTCTCTCTTGGCATGAAGCAAAGACTGGGCATTGCGATGGCACTTGTGGGCGATCCCGAACTGCTGATTTTAGATGAACCTATCAATGGTCTTGACCCGACAGGTATTGTTGAGATCAGAGAGCTGATACTGGAACTGAAAAATAAACACAAAAAAACCGTCTTTATTTCGAGTCATCTCTTGGGAGAACTGGAAAAAATCGCTACACGCTACGGCATTATTGCCAAAGGCAGACTAATTGAAGAAATTACCGCCGAAGAGCTTGAGAAAAAATGCGGCAGCAGAACATCTGTGAAAACAAATGATCCGAAAAAAGCAATGGAAATTATCAAAAAGCTGTTGAATATCGAAAATGTTGAAATCGATGCAAAGGGAACGATACTAATCGGCGATCCTGTTAAAAATATTGGTGAGATTACAAACGAACTGTTCAAGAATGATATTGTTGTCGAGGGAATTTCTACCTCCGACAGCAGTGCGGAATCATATTTTATCAAGAAAATGGAGGAGGGATAACATGGGAGGACTGTTAAAAGCCGATCTGAAAAAACTGTCAAAAAGCAAATGCTTTATTGTATGTCTGGTAATTGCTGCTGCGTTGGGTGCGGCAATGGCATTGCTGTACAATTACATCTGGGAGCAGAGTGGAAAAAATATTGCTATGTCCTATGCACTGATGGAATATTACGGATTTAGTACAGATATGCTGGATGAAGCTTTGTCCTCAATCCCTAAAAGAAACTTGTGGTCATACATTAACATCTTCTTTTCGGATAGTTCCATTTGGATCCTTGCTGCTATATGCGTATGTACCTACATTTCAACGGAATATTCCGCAGGCACTTTTAAAAACACCATTGCGAGAGGCTGCAAAAGAACCAACATCTATCTCTCAAAGGTGATTGTTGCCGTTATAGAAATTATGTCTGTCGCTCTGGTTTATGTAGGGGCCGGCTCGATTGCCGCACTGTTTTTTGTGGATATTAATTCGGATTTTTCGGCTGGAAATATGATCCTGATGGTGGTGACATATATCCTTCTGATGATTGCTACTGTAGCTGTGTATATGATGTTGTCGGTGATTTTTCGCAAAACGGGCATCGCCGTTGCGGTATCCATTGCCGCACCGCTGATTTTAGCGACTCTTTTTAATCTTGTATCTATGACAAACGAAACACTGGCGAATCTGTCACGGTTTCTGCTGATGAATACCTATGTTGAAGTGGAATCAATGTTTCAAAATGGCGAAGGCTATATTGCAATCATAACGGCATTGGCCTATATGTTCGTTTCAACTGTCATCGGTTGCCTGGTCTTCAACAGAAGCGAAGTAAAGTGAAAGTAAGAGAAAGGGTGGATGATGAGCGAAATTCTGTATTTATAGCAAGCAGGTATAAATCTTTTTTAGTGATTTCGATGAAATTTTATAATTAGACAAAATGTCATACAGGTGTTAAAATATTGTTATCAGTAATTAGCGTGTCGGCATAGTTTAAGAAAAACGGCGGTTTCATAAACCGGAAGTTGCAGGTGTGAATCTTGCTGCCGGCGCAATTTATCCATTCCTTCATAAAATGCGTTCGTCTTATGTGCGGACGCATTTTTTTGTGGGTAAAAAGAGTATAATGTCAAATGAGAAAGAAAAGTTCATCATGAGCTTAGAGCAGCAGTGTATAATTTGTGAAAAAATGTTTCTTGGAAAGAAAGAATCGGGTTTCCTTGGAATCAATAATGCAGTATTGATTTTTCACCGGGTAAGGTTATCTCCGATACTGTGATCAATACACTGCTTTCTTGATTGTAAACGTTCGTTTTCTACGGGTCATTGACTGCTATTTTCCTTTTTCGACAGCCAAAGTGTGATAAAATAAATAATCGGATAAAGGATTTATGAAAAATTATAAATTTTTAATTATTTTTCATAAAAAGTAGTATAAAAGTACTTGAAATTTATCTAAAATTAAGGTATTATAATAAGTAATAAACAGTAATTGGTAAAAAGGAGTTGTTAAATTATGCAGCTTAGCAACAGCGAATACAATGAACGCTCAGAGATGGAACTGTTTCATAGTGGTGAAAATTATCATGCCTATCGTTATATGGGTGCGCATAAGGCAAATGTGCTGGGTAAGGATGGTGTGATGTTCCGCGTTTGGGCACCAAATGCAAAATCGGTATCTGTTGTAGGCGATTTTAATAGTTGGGATCGTACTCAGCACCCTATGATACATACATCTGACGGTGGCATATGGGAATGCTTTATTGCTGATATCGTTGAGCCGTTCTCAATATATAAATATAGTATAGAAACATATGACGATGTTTGTATCATGAAATCTGATCCGTATGCCTATCATTATGAAACTCGACCGAACAACGCTTCTGTGTATGTAGAACTGGACGGCTTTGAATGGCATGATGAAAAATGGCAGAAAATTAAACAGGAACATGAGTCCTATAGTAGTCCGATGAATATTTATGAGGTTCATGCAGGTTCATGGAGAAAATATAAGGATGGAAATTATTTCTCATACAGCAAGCTCGCCGATGAGCTCATTCCGTATGTCAAAGAAATGGGTTATACTCATATCGAATTGATGCCGCTGACAGAGTATCCGTTCGATGCTTCTTGGGGCTATCAGGTAACAGGCTACTTTGCGGTTACTTCACGCTACGGAAATCCGTTTGATTTCATGGAATTTGTGGACAAGTGCCATCAGGCAGGTATTTATGTCATTATGGACTGGGTTCCGGCACATTTCCCGAGAGATGCATTTGGTCTTGCAAAATTCGACGGTACACCGTGCTATGAATATGCTGACCCGAGAAAGGGTGAGCATAAAGACTGGGGTACGCTTGTGTTTGACTACGGCAGAAATGAGGTAGTCAGCTTCCTTATCTCCAGTGCAATCTTCTGGATGGATTATTACCATATTGACGGTATCCGTGTGGATGCTGTGGCTTCTATGCTTTATCTTGATTACAGCAGACGTGACGGCGAATGGGTCCCGAATAAATTCGGTGGCAAGGAAAATCTTGAAGCTGTCGCATTCCTCCAGAGGCTTAATGAAGCAGCATTCAGCTATTATCCCGAAGTGCTGATGATCGCTGAGGAGTCAACATCGTGGCCGATGGTTTCAAGACCTACTTATTCGGGCGGTCTCGGCTTTAATTATAAATGGAATATGGGCTGGATGAACGATATGCTTCATTATGTATCGCTTGATCCGCTTTACAGACCATTCAATCATGATAATCTTACTTTCTCGTTCTTCTATGCTTTCTCAGAGAATTTTATCCTTCCAATCTCCCATGATGAAGTGGTTCACGGAAAGGCTTCTCTGATTAATAAAATGCCCGGTTCATACGAACAAAAGTTTGCCGGGGACAGAACCTTTGTGGCTTATATGATGGCGCATCCCGGCAAAAAGCTTACCTTTATGGGTACAGAATTCGGTCAGTTCAAAGAATGGGATTATGCAACAGAGCTTGACTGGCTGTTGCTGGATTATCCTGCTCACAATGAGTTGAAACATTTCTTTAAAACAGTCAATAATTTCTATCTCGAAAATTCTCCGTTCTGGGAAGTGGATTATTCATGGGAAGGTTTCTCATGGATCTCAAACGATGACTATACACAGAGTGTTATCAGTTTCAGAAGAATTGATAAGAAGGGTAACGAAATTATCGTTGTATGCAATTTCCAACCGATGCTCAGAGAAGATTACCGTATAGGTGTACCGGTGGACGGTACCTATGCTGAAGTGCTCAATACCGATGCAACAGAATTTGGCGGTTCGGGAATCTCCAACGGCTCTGCTATTGTTTCTGATGAGGTGTCAATGCACGGTTTTGAACAGTCGATTTCGCTTACATTGCCACCTATGTCTGTACTGTATCTCAAGCTTGCACGCAAAAAGCCGAAGAGAAAACCGAAGTCACTGACGGATGGTGAAAAGACTCCAAAGAAAAAGACAACATCCAAAGCAAAAGCGAAAACAAAGGCTGAAACAGAAAATGACGCAGAGGTTGCAAAAGAAACAGCACCTAAAACCAAAACAGCTAAAAAGACGGCGGCTAAGGATAAAACCGAAAAAACTACTGCAAAGAAAACAAAAGCGAAAAAATCGGAAACCAAAACCGTTACCGAATCATAAGACAACAAATTCTACATAAATAGACAGTAAAATTTAAGGGGGAGTACAAATGTATCCAAAACAGGAAGTAGTTGCTATGCTTCTTGCGGGTGGACAGGGAAGCAGATTGGGCGTGCTGACCCAGAAACTTGCTAAGCCAGCAGTACCGTTCGGAGGTAAATATCGTATTATAGATTTTCCGCTTTCCAACTGTGTCAACTCGGGCATTGATGCTGTGGGCGTTCTTACCCAGTATCAGCCGCTCGTGCTTAATGAGTATATCGGAAGCGGTCAGCCATGGGATCTGGATGGCAACAACAGCGGTGTAAGCGTTCTTTCACCTTATCAGCAGGTGAAAGGTGCAGACTGGTATTCGGGTACGGCAAATGCCATTTATCAGAACATCAATTATATCGACAGATATAATCCTGATTATGTTGTAATTCTTTCGGGCGACCATATCTACAAAATGGATTACTCAAAAATGCTTGCGGCTCACAAAGAAAACAATGCGGATTGTACAATCGCAGTTATCGATGTTCCGCTGGCAGAGGCTTCACGTTTCGGTATTATGAATACCAATCCCGACGGCTCAATCTATGAATTTGAGGAGAAACCTGAAAAACCGAAAAGTACCAATGCATCGATGGGTATTTATGTTTTCAGCTATGATAAACTTAGAAAGTATCTTATTGAGGATGAGGAAACAGAGGGTTCTTCTCATGACTTCGGTAAGGATATTCTTCCGAAAATGCTTGATGACGGTCTGCGAATGTTTGCGTATCAGTTCCAGGGTTACTGGAAGGATGTTGGAACGATCGACAGTCTCTGGGAGTCCAATATGGATCTGCTTGACCCGAATGTTCCACTTGATCTGACAGATGAATCATGGAAGATCTATTCAAGAAACCCTGTTGTTCCGCCGCAGTATATCGCAGACGGAGCAGAGGTTCAGAATTCATTAATCGCAGACGGCTGTACTATCAGCGGTTCGGTAGATTTTTCAGTGCTTTTCTCGAATGTAGTTGTAAAACCCGGAGCAGTGGTGCAGGATTCCATTATCATGCCCGGCTCTGTTATAGAAGAAGGCGCAGTTGTACAGTATGCGATTGTTTCCGAAAATACTGTGATCGGAAAGAACGCTGTTGTCGGCGCACGTCCCGAAACAATTGCTGACAAGGCTCAGTGGGGTATTGCTGTAATAGGTGACAATCTGAAAATAGGCGCAGGCGCAAAAATTGCACCGAAGGCTATGGTGTCCAAAGATGTAGAGGAGGTTGAAGAATAATGCGTGGAAACAATATTATGGGAATTATCTTCGCCAATCTGCATGAGGATCGGATCAGTGAACTGACTGAGGTAAGAATTATGGGGGCAGTACCCTTTGGCGGAAAATATCGTCTGATCGACTTCCCACTTTCCAATATGGTCAATTCGGGTATCAACAAAGTAGGCGTTCTGACAAAGAGCAATTACCAGTCAATCATGGATCATGTCGGAACCGGTAAGGCATGGGATCTTTCAAGAAAACAGGGCGGTTTGTTCATTCTTCCGCCGTTTACCAATACTAATGAGTACTCCAACCGTGTCACAACACTCAACAGTATTCTGCCGTTTCTTGAAAACTCGAAACAGGAATACGTTGTGATTACAGATTGTGATACGGTTTGTAATATTGATTATCAGGATGTATGCAGAAAACATATTGAAAACAATGCAGATATTACACTTGTATACAAGAGAGACCGTTTGCCGGAAAATCCGCATGAACCTGCTGTACTGTCCTTTAATTCAAAGGGCAAAGTCATCGATGTGCTGATTGACAGCAATGTGACAGGCTCATGCAGCTATTATATGAATATGATGATGGTTAAAAGAGAGCTTCTGATCGAGCTTGTTAACAAGTGCATCAGCAAAAATACGTTGAATTTCAAGCGTGACATTATTCAGGGAGAATATAAGAATCTTAATGTATACGGCTATGAATTCAAGGGCTTTTCGCCGGTGATTACTTCTATGAGTGAGTATTTCAATGCGAATATGGCACTGATGAAGCATGAAATCAGAGCAGATCTCTTTAACAGCGACAATCCGATCTACACCAAAGTAAGAGACGATATGCCGACAAAATACGGTCTTGGCTCTGCTGTTAAAAATTCACTGATTGCTAACGGTTGTACGATTGAAGGTGAAGTTGAAAACTGTATCCTTTTCAAGGGTGTACATATCGGCAAGGGCACAAAGGTTTCCAACTGCGTTATTATGCAGGATACAAAAATCGGTGCAGACAGCAGTCTCAGCTATGTAATTGTTGATAAGGACGTTACAATTAAGGATGAAAGAACTCTCATGGGTTTTCTGTCCTACCCTGTCTACATCAGCAAAGGAAGCGTGGTCTGAGATCAGGATACAGTTGTCAGTGTCGGGATTCAGGAGAAAATATCAGTATTTCAAAAGCTGTTAAAATAATGGATGATTTGAACTCCTGACCTATGAATCCCGGCTCCTGATTCTCAACGGAGGTGTTATATTAATGAAGGTTTTGTTTGTTGCAAGCGAGGCACAGCCGTTTGCTGCCTCAGGAGGACTTGCTGATGTGGCAGGTTCGCTGCCTCACGCTCTGCGGCAAAGACTGATAGGATGCCGTATTGTGATGCCGCTTTACGATGAAATTCCGCAAAATTTGAAAGATACAATGAGATTTATAACAAGCTTGTCGGTTCCTGTATCATGGAGGAGACAGTACTGCGGTGTTTTTGAAACAAGATATAACGGTGTGATTTATTATTTCCTTGACAACCAGTATTATTTTCAGCGTCAAGGTCTTTACGGACACTATGATGATGCAGAAAGGTTTGCATTCTTCTCGAGGGCTGTCCTCGAAATGCTGCCGTTTATTGATTTTAAGCCGGATGTGATCCATTGTAATGACTGGCAGACAGCGCTTATTCCGACTTACTATAATCTGTTCTATCAGCAGAACGAATGGTATAACGGGATCAAAACGATTTTTACGATACATAATATTCAGTATCAGGGCAAATATGGTACAGATCTTTATGAAGAAGTTGTTGGTATCCCACCGCACGGAAGATCTATTCTGGATTGCGACGGTTGTATCAACTATATGAAAGGTGCAATCGAAACAGCCAATCGTGTGACTACCGTAAGTCCCAGCTACGCATGGGAAATAAGAGATCCGTGGTTCTCGCACGGATTGGATCCCATTTTAAATGCCCGTGCATGGAAGCTGAGAGGTATACTGAATGGTATCGATACAACATCCTATAATCCTGCGACCGATATCCAGCTTTATGAACATTATACCGCTGATGATTTTTCCGGCAAAGCGGTCAATAAGCAGAAGCTACAGGAAAGACTCGGTTTGGAGCAGAACCCCGATGTGCCAATCATCGCTATGGTAACAAGACTCGTTTCCCATAAGGGACTTGACTTGGTGAAATATGCGCTCGATCAGCTGATGAGAGAAGAGTATGTGCAATTTGTGATACTCGGTTCGGGCGATTGGGAATACGAAAGCTTCTTCCGCTCTATGCAGGATAGATATCCCGGCAGACTTTGTGCTTGCCACGGATTTATTCCCGAGTTATCAAGAAAAATCTATGCAGGTGCGGATATTTTTCTGATGCCATCCAAGGCTGAACCGTGCGGACTTTCTCAGATGATAGCACTGCGCTATGGTACAATTCCTGTTGTGCGCGAAGTCGGCGGTCTGAGAGATTCTATTCAGGACAGCGGCACAGGTGACGGAAACGGTTTTACGTTCGCTAATTACGATGCAATGGATATGCTCGGTTGTATCAGAAGGGCTATTGCAGGTTACTGGCAGCGTGACGGTTGGAAGATTCTTGTTGAACGTGCAATGAAGTGCGACAACAGTTGGGCGAGATCCGCAACCGAATATATTAATCTCTACAGAGAGGTTATCAATGAATAATTAATTAGCGGTCTGTCAGGAATGGCAGACCGCTTTTATAAGCGTGCTTAATTTTTGAAAGAAAGTTCAGAAGGAGTGATTGATGTGTGTAAGCTGATAGAGGACAAGATGGAATAAATCAGGTACAAAACTATGGCTGTAACCGAAAAGAGAGTCAAAGCCGAAACAGCAAAGCAGACAATATTAAAAATTACTTCAATATGGAGGAATCAATGCGGCAGGAATCGCTGATGTTGTGGGAACTTCGATCGATATGGTGTATAAATTAGCACAAGAAAATCATCCGGAAGCACCATGCTGAATGAACAATTATAAGGAATAACCCGCTGAATTAGTACTGTTCTTTAGAAGAAACTGATTCAAAGTAGTTTGGGTGTTGGAAATAGAGAATAAAATCTTTTTGGGGAAGTAGAAAATACTTCAGCCGAGATGTGATAACAGTTGAACTGAAAAAGGCGGCAACTGTTTGTTTATATACACCCACCCGTGTGTTTCAATGTAAAAATAAACAAAAATATTTTAAAAGTTAAAAGTAATCTATGTAGAATTGTTAGAAAAAATCTGGCAAATTAAACAAAAATATCATTAAAAATTCTACTAAAATTAACAAAGAAATTGCTTGAAATTGGTTTGAATGTGTGTTATTATAAATAAGCAAGACTGCAACAGATATGCGATGAAGCGGGAGGTTGCGACAGGTATTGTCGGTTTTTCCGCAGAGTATGTCCGATTTTAAACCGGGCGAAACGAATATTAAGCCAAGTGACGGCAGAAATGTTCCTATTGAAGTGTAGAAATAGGAATGGTGTGTCGTGCGGCTTAAAAGCTTTTGTTTTTTCAGACCTCACCCGGATAATGTGATTGAATACATATCCGGTTTTTTAAATGGAAACAGGCGAAACACCCGGTGGGGTGTGAGGAAATGAAAACGCCCGCCAACTAATTATTTTGAGGAGGCGATTATTGTGGCAGTCAAGGAAAAAATCAGGATAAGAATCAAGGGTTATGATCATCAGCTGGTGGATCAGTCCGCAGAGAAGATCGTTGCTACAGCTAAGCGCACAGGTGCAAGAGTTTCAGGACCTGTACCGCTGCCGACCGAGAAGCAGGTCGTAACAATTCTTCGTGCTGTACATAAGTACAAAGACAGCCGTGAGCAGTTTGAAACAAGAACCCATAAGAGACTTATCGATATTCTCAGACCTTCCAACAAAACAGTGGAAGCACTGCAGAATCTGGAACTCCCTGCTGGTGTTGAAATAGAGATTAAACTCTGATTTAACCTACAAGCAGCCGGGGTCATGTCGGACTAACCGACCAATAACCTATCAAGGAGGAAACAAAAATGCAAAAAGCAATCATCGGCAAAAAGATCGGTATGACACAGATCTTTGATGAAAAGGGCAAAGTTGTCCCTGTGACTGTTGTTGAAGCAGGCCCGTGTGTGGTGGCTCAGATCAAGACAGTTGAAAACGACGGCTATGAGGCTGTACAGCTCGGTTACGGCGATATCAAGCTGAAGGTTCAGAACGGCACGGGTAAGGGCAAAAGAGTTCGCAGCGACAAGTTCAAGAGTGATCCTGTGAACATTACAAAGCCGCTTCTCGGTCACTTCAAGAAGAATGACATCGCTCCTAAGAGAACTCTCCGTGAGTTCAGAGTGGAGGATATCGCAGCTTACAATATCGGCGATATCGTTAAGGCTGACGCTTTCGCAGAAGGCGACAAGATCGACGTTACAGGCAAGAGCAAAGGTAAGGGATATGCAGGCGTTATTAAGCGCTGGAATTTCCACCGCCTGAAAGAATCTCACGGTTCTGGTCCTGTTGCACGTCATGGTGGTTCCATGGGCGCCTGCTCGACTCCTTCAAGAGTATGGAAGGGCAAGAAAATGGCAGGTCATCTCGGTGCTGAAAGAGTTACCGTACAGAACCTCACAGTTGTAAAAGTTGACGCTGAGAATAATCTTATCGCAATTAAGGGCGCTATTCCCGGCCCGAATGGCGGTATTGTAGCGATTCGTAACAGCGTTAAGGCGTAAGGGAAGGAGGAATAACAATGCCTAATATAGAAGTTCTCGAT
>ONGS01000096.1 GCA_900317395.1 uncultured Eubacteriales bacterium
CACCGTCATGAGTTCGTATGCTAAAATTAGCATATTTCCTGTTTACATCGTGATTCCCAGGACAGAAAGAAATGTTGTTCGGTGTCAAACCCGTAACTTTCAGCAATTCCTGAAACCAGAGAAGCGCTTCTTGAAATTCTTGCTTTTCGCCGTGCCATGCGATATCGCCGGTCATTATGATATGATCGATCTTCGCATCCATTTTTCCTAACGTAGTCAGCAGATCTGACAAAATCAATTGTCTATTCTCAAATATGCCGTGCTCATGATATTGCTCATAGTGTCGTCCAAAATGAATATCAGAAAGATGAAGAATTCTCATTGTATTTGCCATCCTTTAGGCTTTTATATAGCCCTTCAAATAATTCCTATAATCTCCTGTAGTATGCGATATCAAATAAAGCAGCATTTGGTTTCTTTATTTTCACTGCTTCACGCATCCGGCTTTTGCACTCCTAAAGTAACTTAGATACAAAAGCCAAGACGCAGGGAGGGGTGGTCGGGCAAATATTTTTCTACTGTTTCTGGCGTGTATGTCTTATTTACCATTTCGATTTGTTCTGCAGTCAACCAATCCTTCTTTTCGACGAGGAGAATATTTCTCGTTTTAAGTCTTTGCTCATATTCATCGGTCTGCGCAGCTGGTATTCCGAGCCGCTGCGCAGCATTCATGAATGCTGCGCGTGAAAAGCAGTTTGAACTATTTATTTTTTCTGCAAGCAGGCTTATTTCTTTCTCGCCCTTTCTGGGATAGATTTTTTCTCCTCCATCCATTCTTTCAAATATCCATTGACAAAGTTCTTCAGAGTGACGGAATTTTACCTTTGCAAAAGATCTATCCAAAAACAGATCATGTGCGGGATGTGAAAATACTAAATATCCATGTTGAGACTGACATCTGAAGAACGGCTGGTATCCAATGGGAACCGCATAGGAAAATCCAAGTCGCGGATCATTTGCGGCGCACACCAGATTTGCCAAATCAGCTGGTTCAGAAAAAAGTATGCCATATCTGGAATCTCCGCCACGTTTTTCAATCGATGGTCTGGAGTACTTTTTCTCTATTTCGTCCGACCGCAGCGGACGCCATTTTCCATCTTCATTATCATACCTGCAGCATGCAAAAAACAATGCTGTCTCAAGATTTGGTGTCACATCAATCCCGGAAGTTCGAATACCGTAATGTTGTGCAATTGCGCCGTGAAACACATCACCGTATGGCCAACTGGTAATACAATTGAAATTGTTTAGGTAGATTGCAAATTCAGAAGCCTTGGTTTCTCCAATCAGAAGCTCTTCCAAGTTGTCGGAAACTGATCCGCTCATGCCTCGAAACAGAGAAGCCTTACTTGTGCGGTTATATGCATTCTCACCACGAAAATAGTATCTTGCATATCCTTGAGAATACAAATCCCGCCCATATGAGTGAAAGATTTGCCCATTTCGCAAACTGTCAATCAAACTGTCGACCATCATTTCGATCAGACGAGTATGATTAGCAATGGCAGCATCAATCTTCTTGTCCTCTTCTGCGCGTCCTTCTCCAATCGGAATGTCAAGATCCACCAGATGTGGGAACAATGTATCCTCGGCTTCCGTTGGCCCTGGACATATACCTAAAATTGCAGAAAGCTGCTGGTAGTCCTCTGCAGCTAATTCATGGTCGCGAGCTCTTTTGTCATATTGATCAACAATATCCATCGCCCATTTCTGGAATGCATTTTGCCGTTCAATACACATTTTTATCTCTGCATGAGTTATCTCAGGAATATCATCCAATGTTTCGGCATATCGGCATGAGCCACGAGCCTCCGAACTTGCAAAAAAATGGGCAATTGCGCGCCGTACAGTTCCTCGCTCTCCATACACTTCAGTCAGCCGTTCTGGAAGCCTCTCAAAACCATCTCCAACTATAAATAGATGTTGTTTCTCATTTTCCATAATCATAATCACCACTTGACACCCGGTTTTCTCGTTTACACCCAAGTAGTAATCGAGAAAGGATAGAACTTGTTTTAGATTATATCACATGTCAGAAGCAAAGAAAAACAATTTAGATAGAGAATATATGGCTAGGCGCGTTGCAAAACTGTTGTCATGCAACGCGCCTTTTTTAAGCGGTTTCTTTATACTTTTCAAATACATCATCAAACTTCCACTGCACATCCAGGCTGCCATCCACATTTACCATCACGCGGTCGAGGCCCTGATACATGAGCTGAAGCAATTCGTCGCGAGATTGTACGGATGTGCTCTTTGTAAGCAACTCAATCTCTGACGCCGATTCTTTTGCGACGGCGTCTTCCGCCAGCTGCTTCTCGAACGCATCCTG
>ONGS01000027.1 GCA_900317395.1 uncultured Eubacteriales bacterium
CGCCCTGTGCGGTATCATACTTGAGAAGATGAGCGAGCATTGAAGGCTTTGTAAGATCGTTGATAGCAACAACCTCATAACCTTCTGCACCAAACATCTGTCTGAATGCGAGACGACCGATACGGCCAAAACCATTAATAGCAACTTTAACTGACATTGGAAATTACCTCCTAATATTTTTGCTACTTATATTTTATAGCATTTTAAGAGAAATTACAAGTGTTTGTATTAATTTTAACAAATTTTTTTTATTTTTTTTCAAAAACTACCTGATTTAAGTGTTTTTTTGAATAAAATTCCGCACTCTGTACGAAAATACAGAGTGCGGAATAATAATTTGTCAGCTATCTTCGCTCATTTCATCCAGCATACGGAAAATTTCCTCATAATCCTCGTCGCTTTTGTCCGAGGCAAACGGATCATCATCTATTAGAGAGGTTGATTCATCAGTAAATGCAGTTTCCTCTTCATAGACAGTCTGAGCTTCATTGGAGGGCTGTGTTTCATATGTATTGGCGTAATTCGCAGCAGGTTCTTCGGGAACAGGGCCTTCATAAGTCATAGGAGCAGGCTCTGTTTTTGCAACAGACTCATAAGTCATAGGGGAGGGCGTTTCAGGGAACGAATCATATGACGTGGAATCGTATTGTGTTTCATTAGCAGATTCGGAGGTAATACGCTCCAGTTCATTGTCATCAATGGGAACAAGATTGAAATCGGAAATTGTATCAGAGACGGTTGTATCCTGTACGGAAGTTTTTTCATTCTTTTCTTTCATGAGGTTTTGAAGTTCAGAGAAATCGTAGTCATTATTGTCTTCGTCTTCAAATTTGAGCTTACCTCTATATGTACTGGTTCTTTTTGGACGTTCTCTTTTATGTCCCCCGGAACGGTGAGACATTTTCTCGGGTGGGACTTCGTTTTTGTCCCCGGTTGAAATAGATCCGAGAAATTCAGGTTCTTCCAGATCTTCGTCGTCATACTCCGTTACCAGAGCATTTTTAGCATTACTGATAATGAATGCAATTACATATCCGCAGAATGCAAGGTCTATAATGCAGGTGAGGATTCTTGAAACAGTAGGCTCGACAACCAGTGTATCGATTCCTGTAGTCGCAGGATCGGCAGGATTAACCATTTTAATGATGATATCCGAAGTGGTTATTATGCTGCACATAAAGTAGCAATAGCCGTAAAGTGTAGTTCTTCTGACAGCTGTTTTTGGATTCAGCTCTGCAAAGAACATTGCCTGATAGAACAGGAACAGCAACAGAAATGTTGTGGAAACAACATCAAACATCTCAGTTGCATGAATGGATACTTTAGAGTATTCAATAAACAGAGAGATCAATCTTCCGCAGCACCATAATGGCAGTATAAGACAAGCAAGGGGGAATTTCATCATACCGTTCTGTCCTGTAAAGGATATGCAGGATTCGTATATCATTACAATACCGCCGACAAGTCCTAAAAGACAGCCGAACAGACTACCGGCAAGTGAGTCTGACGAGCCGAGCGAAAGCAGGGAGATCACACCGCTGCCGACCATGGCAACGGCAGCGATAAAGCCGAATGCGGCCGCCGCTTTGCTTTTTGATGGTGTAGCCTCAATATCGATTTTTCTGTCTGTGATCAGTGTGATAAAGCCTATTGCAAACAGAAGCAGTAATGAAATGACAAAAACGGCACTGCATGTATCGGAATTAAGGAAAAAGCCGTTTCCGTTGACATTGAAGCAGGTGTCACAGATTTTGGCGGCACCTCCGATAATGCCGAGAATAATCATCGGTAGCCAAAGCTTTTTGATTTTCATAAAATTGTTCTCCTTTAAAAGCAGAATTGAGCACATTTATTTGCTGCGCTGAGAAAGAGGTTGATAGTTCCTATTGTGTACCATGGAACGGTAGGCCGGACGAATGATCCTTCCACCGTAGGTGACTTCTTCTATTCTGTGAGCGCACCAACCGGCAATTCGTGATACCGCAAACAACGGTGTAAACATTTCTCCCGGAATGCCGAGCATATCATAAACAAATCCCGAATAGAAGTCAACATTGGCGCATATGATTTTTGAACTGCCCTTAATTTCCTTCATGACTTTTGGTGTGAGCTTTTCAACCGTTTTATAAAGCTCAAATTCAGGATTCATGTTTTTCTCATCAGCAATTTTTGCCGCCGTTCTTTTGAGAATAACAGCACGGGGATCGGAAAGTGTATAAACGGCATGACCGAAGCCGTAAATCAGACCGGAGCCGTCACCCTTTTCCTTGCGGATAATGGCAGCAAGATGATTGTAAATTTTTTCTTCATCGTTCCAGTCATCGACACTCTGTTTCAGCTCATTCATCATAGAGCGTACTCTCAGGTTTGCACCGCCGTGGCGAGGGCCTTTCAGAGAACCGATTGCCGCAGCGATTGTCGAATAAGTATCTGTTCCCGAGGACGAAAGCACTCTTGTTGAGAAAGTAGAGTTGTTACCGCCGCCATGTTCTGCATGAAGGATCATGCACAGATCAAGAAGTTTTGCTTCCGAATCGGTGAATTTAGTATCAAAGCGGAGCGCACGGAGAATAGATTCACTTGTGGAAAGATTCAGATCAACAGGGTGGAAAAACATACTCTGTTTGTCGAAAGCTCTCCGCTTTACCTGATAGGCATAGGTCATGATCGTTGGAAGTGAAGCCAGAAGCTGTATAGACTGGCGCATGGTGTTTTCAAGTGATGTATCATCGGGGTTAGGGTCAAACGTATAAAGACCGAGAACCGAATGAGCCAGCTTATTCATAATATCCTTTGAGGGGATCTTCAGAATCATATCCTCAGCAAAATCATGCGGAAGCTCACGGTAATGACCGAGTATATCCTTGAATCTGTCGAGATGTTCCTTATCGGGAAGGCTACCGAAAAGGAGTAGCCATGCCGTTTCCTCAAATCCGAAACGATCCTCATCAACACAGGCATTGATAATATCATTAACATCGTATCCACGGTAGGTGAGTTTTCCTTCATCAGGAACCCTGACACCGTCATCCATCAGAAAACCGTGGACATTACAAATATTGGTCAGTCCAGCCATGACACCTGTTCCGTCGGGGTTTCTCAGACCTCTTTTTACGCCATATGTAAGATAGTCGTCGTTGTTGAATCCGTTGTGTTGACGGTATTCATCACAAAGCTCCGAAAGCTTATCGTTGTAAAATATCTCTTTTGCAGACGTCATTATAATCCCTCATTCCTTTTGTTTTACTGCTGTTACAATAACGAAATAATCACCTCGTCACCGTCATATAATAATACATCTTATATTTTAACTTTTTTTTTCCATTCTGTCAACCCCGGCGCAGTGCTTTATGAAGACCTTGAATTTAATGCCGCTGCGTAAAATTCCGGATTTATTTTACACTATTCCGGCGTAGTGCTGCACCGTCAATAGTGCAAATGGGGGTCGGTGGCTCTCAGTCTCAAGTCAAGTTGTATATGTCTGATGAAATATTTTTATGCTAAAAAAGGTTGAAGGTATTTATGAAAAAACGAATATTCATTTCAATACTGTGTTTTTTGCTGATGGCAAGTCTGCCGCTTTTGTCAGCAGGCGGTCATATGGACGGAGAAGCTTTTACAGAAATGTTCGGTGCAGAGGAAACGGAACGTTCCGAAACATCTGTGCAGAGTAAACCAGCTGAAAAAGAAGAGAAAAATAAGTCTGTTTCCAACGATGAAAACAAGACAGAAAGTACTCAGGACAGTAAAAATAATACAAAACAGAAATCGAATACCAATACATTTATCATCCTTGATACTTCAAGCGGAAAAACGGTCGAAGTGGGGGACAAGGAATTCTGCATGGGTGCGCTTGCTTATGAAATGCCCCCTTCTTTTGAAAAAGAGGCACTCAAAGCACAGACAGTGGCAATTTATACCCATTTTTGCCGATTAAGAGAAAAACAACGGCAAAATCCCGAAAAAGAACTGAAAGGTGCAGATTTTTCGGCAGACCTCAAAAAGGGAGAAATCTATCTTACGGATGAGGTTTTAAAAGAAAAATGGGGAAGTTTGTATGATGACAGCGCAAAAAAAGTGAAAACAGCCGTCGATGATGTATTCGGAGAAGTGCTGACAAGCGGCGGAGAATTGATTGATGCCTGTTATCATGCGATTTCGAGCGGAACAACCGAAAACTCGGAGGATATATTTGGTTTTGAATGTGATTATCTGAAAGCTGTCGCCAGCCCATGGGATACTGCCGCACCCGATTATATGACAAGTGCAAGCTTTACAACAGCTGAATTCAAAGAAAAACTTCGCAGTTACGATATCAACTTTTCGGGTAAAGCGGAGGATTATATCAAAGATATTTCTATAACATCGTCAGGTTCCGTCAAAACTCTGAAAATTTGCGGAAAAGAGCTTACAGGTTCTGAAGTTCGTCAGGCGTTCGGACTCAGAAGTGCTGCTTTTACCATAAAATACGCAAACAAAAAATTGATATTTACTGTCAAGGGATACGGGCACGGCGTTGGACTCAGTCAGTACGGCGCACAGGGCATGGCTCAGCAGGGCGCAGACTATCAAGAAATTCTAAAATATTATTACAGGGGAGTTGAATTAGAAATGAAAAAATAGAAATGTTTCGATATATCACTTTGCGAAAAATCAGTAGACAACATAGTCACGGTTCGCTATCAATCAGTGTTAGCGAACCGTAATCAAAACCTGAATTTGCGGATTTTGTCGAATTCCTCTTGTAAAGGTTGGATTATTATTTTCATTGACATTTGAATACATAAGATGTATATTATATTGGGAATTGAGATATTGCACAAAATAATTTAATAGTCGGAAAAAGGGAGGGAAATATATATGAAAAAAATACTGATCATTGAGGATGATCTTTTGATTGCAGAACTGGAGAGAGATTATCTTGTTGTTGCGGATTTTGAACCGGTTATTGAAACAGATGGAAAAAGGGGTCTTGCACTGGCTATGGAAGGCGGATTTGATTTGCTGATACTGGATGTAATGCTTCAGGGAATCAACGGATTTGATATATGCCGTGAGGTGCGCAGGAAATTTAATATACCGATTATAATGGTCACGGCAAAGCAGGAAGATATTGATAAAATAAAGGGATTGAGTCTTGGGGTTGACGACTATATTACAAAACCTTTCAGTCCTGCCGAACTGGTGGCTCGTGTCAAAGCGCATATACAGATACATGAACTTCTTCTACATTCAACAGCCGATGACGGCAATGAAGATACCATTAAAGCAGGTGATCTCAGAATCGTTGTCAATTCAAGAAGAGTATTTGTCGGCGAGCAGGAAGTGAGCTTGAAAAACAAAGAATTTGAATTGCTTTTGTTTCTTGCCGAAAATCCGGATATTGTATTTTCAAAGGATACGATTCTTGACAGAATATGGGGAATTGATTCAACGGCAGATACTGCTACCGTTACAGTACATATCAACCGCATAAGAGAAAAAGTTGAAGAAACACCGTCAGAACCGAAATATATTCAGACAGTTTGGGGCGTGGGATATAAGTTTTGTGCTTACCGGTAAATGTAAGAAGATTTGATTCTATTGATATAAAATGAGGGTGTTTTTATGATTGAAAGAACGTTTGCTTATTTTCTGGGAGTTATTATATTGATTTTTTATCTGGTGCTGTCATTTGTTACCAAAAGACCGTTGGGACGAAAAATACTGATATCGCTTTTTATTTTGTATATTACTGCGGTAGCGTCAATTACGCTGTTTCCGATTGTCGTCGATGAGCCGATGCCATTTACAGATCAAACAATTAAATTGGTACCGTTTACCACTATTTCTGAAATGCTGTTTACCAATTCGGATTCAAAAACCGTATTCCTGCAAATCGACGGAAATATCATCATGTGTATTCCTTTTGGAATGGCAATACCTTTTATGATCAAACATAAGAAATGGTTTTATTATTTTCTGATCGCACTGGCATTTCCGATGGTAATAGAGCTGACACAACTGCTGATTTCCGTTTCAATCAACAGCTACTATAGAACCATCGATATTGACGATGTGATATTGAATTTTCTGGGTATTATGATTGGGTATGGAATATACAAAATTCTGCCAAGGTTTATAAAAGAATTTTTCTATGCAGAAAAAAGGCAGTCAGAGGCCAAAAATCAAGAAAGAACTGCACACTCTGAACAGTTACAATAACAGATATGCTCAAATTTAAAAAAATTCCGTGAGGTGAAAAATCTCACGGAATTTTTTAGTTTAGAAATTGTTTAGAATTGGTTTAGTGGATTGTTAGAAGTGGGTTGTATAATATTAAATCAGCAGACATATGTGAAATATCAGGAAAAGGAATGATGAGAAAATGAAAAAAACAAAGATCATATTTGCAACCATAGCGCTTGTTATGTTATTAAATGTATTGACTGTTTGCGGAGCTGTATCAGCAAATGCAAGTACAATTGAACCGCAGGTGATTATTACGCCTTATGAAGATTTGTGGAAATCACCTATTGAGGTTGAGGCAGGTACTCCCGTGGAATGGTATGTAAGTGTTCCCGAGGGAACAACGCTAAAAGGCTGTGGCGCTACTGTAAAAATACCTGGCTATGAAGCATGGACGGACGATTTTGACAACACACAGAATCATATTGTGTTAGCAGAAGGAAATAATCTGATCTATCAATTTGATGCACTTGAACCCGGTGATATCCTTTTTACTTGTTGGATGGGTTCGGGTTGCCATAAAAATTATATTCATGTAGAAAAAAAATCAGCAACAGTGCCTACAGAGGAATCGTCAGAGCAAACGGTAGAATCTTCTGTCCAACCTATTGAAGAATCCTCCGCTGAATCTATAGAAGAATCATCAGA
>ONGS01000167.1 GCA_900317395.1 uncultured Eubacteriales bacterium
ATATTTCAATCTTAGTTCTTCAAGATAGTCCACAACCGCCTGCATATGTCTGATTGTTTGATCGTCCATTTTGTCACAGCTGAAATGACTCAGTTCAAATGGCACAGAGGTAATTTTGTGCATCGTGCTGGTTGAATTAGCAACCGTTCCTATTTTATAGGTATCAAATTCTTTCCACCAGTACATCGGGGCGGTAATATCAACTGTCACAAAAACCTGTCGGAGGAATTTTCTGTGGTCACTGCCTGCTTTTCTCAGCCGTACCGCAAGAGACAGATCATTCTCGCCGAGAATATACTGACCATTTTCGTCAAAATAGCTGTCCGACCTTGCCCAGCTATTCATTGGATTTCTTGCACCCCTCATTGCATTATGCAAATTCATTACTTCCACTTTTTCCGTCTTTAACATATAATGTCACCTTTTTCTTCAATTCATCTCTTTTTCTTTTGAAAACTGTAGCAAAAATGCGTAATGGTTTTGTCAGGCAGGAGCCGCTTAACAAATTTCAGGCATTTCATTTTCACTGTAGGAATAATATATAACTTTCCTGCCATCAGACCGTCCAACGCCAGCGTTGCCGCTGTTTTGCTGTCAATCGGTGCGGAAGAAAACTTTACATGAGCAATTTTATTGAATTCCGTATCTACCGGTCCGGGGCAGAAAGCACTAATCTGAACACTGCTTCCTCTTCTTTTCAGTTCTTCGTATATTGCACCCGTCATGCTGACAACATAATTCTTTGTCGCATAATAAGTCGCCATCAACGGACCCGAAAAAAATCCTGCTATTGAAGCCACATTCAGAATATAGCCCTTATTTTTCAGCATAAAGTCCTGCAAAAACAGCTTTGTCAGCACATGAACGGCTTTAATATTGGTATCGATCATTTCCAGTTCCTTGTCAAGTGATGTTTCCGTAAAAAAGCCGCAAAGTCCGAATCCTGCACAGTTGACAAGCATTTCGATATCTTCCTTTTGCAGAACCTCATGAAGCTTAATACATTCATCAACCCGTGATACATCACAGCGCACACAGCTGGCGTGTTTTCCCAGTTCTTTTTTTAACTCCATTAACCTATCCACACGCCTTGCAACCAAGATTACATCCCAGCCTCTGCACACGAGCGCACGAGCAATATCTCTTCCGATTCCCGAGCTTGCACCTGTAACCAAAGCCTTCATACACACCCCTCCATTTCAACGCTTACATTATATGCGCTTTCCGCATTATGTTTTGTCGCAATCAGTACCTGTTCTACAGTGATTCCCTTAATTTCCGCAATGCGCTGTGCGGTATAGGCAATCAGAGATGAATCATTACGCTTTCCACGCAACGGTACCGGTGCAAGATAAGGACAATCCGTTTCAAGAACGATGCTTTCAAGCGGGATTTCCTTACAGACTTCAACCGTTTTTCTTGCGTTTTTAAAGGTAATGACACCACCCATACCAATATACATTCCAAGCTTGATTATTTCTCTTGCCATTTCCACGCTTCCCGAAAAACAGTGAAGGATACCTTTCGGGCGGTATTTTTTCAGTATTTCAAGCGTATCGCCATGGGCCTCTCTGTCATGTATGTTAACAGGCATAGCAAGTTCATTAGCAAGCTCCAGCTGTTTAATAAAAACCTGCTTTTGCAACTCTTTCGGGATATCATAGTAATAATCAAGACCAATTTCACCAATTGCCAATGCCTTTGGATGTACGGCAAGCTTTTTTATTTCTTCAATATCACTCAGACTATTTTCATCAAGACATTCGGGGTGCAATCCGACCGCCGCATAGACATGAGAATATTTTTCCGCCAGTTTCAGCGAAAATTCAGATGTATTCAGGTCTGTACCCTGATTCACCACAGCGCACACGCCTTTTTCCTTAAGACCTGAAAGCACACTGTCTCTGTCGGCATCAAATGCTTTATCGTCATAGTGAGAATGAGTGTCAAATATCAGATTCATATTGTTTATTTCCTTTATATAATTACTATTAAAATGAATGAGAGGGGGGCAGAATCCTAAACCTGAATCTTAAATTCTGACCCCTGAATCGTATATTCCCTTTAATGCTGCCTCAATTTGTACTAGTGACATACTCCCCACCTATAGAGG
>ONGS01000024.1 GCA_900317395.1 uncultured Eubacteriales bacterium
ATAGTGGCCTTCCTTTGCCTTTTTAAGCATTTCTGCTGCATTTACCAATGCCATTGTAATCACGCTCCATAAAATATTGATTCGGGTATGTACAACACACCTAACGACTCTATTATACAGCATATTTATCAAAATATAAAGTATATTTTTTAAATTTTTTATTTTTTTTCAAAACATTTACTCTTCACTGGTAATTTTATGGGGGGAAGGCTGATTTTTAGTCGTTCTGTTTTTTGAAAGTAATCTCATCATATTTCGTTTGACCATTCAAATCTTTACACATCTTTCGTATACATCTTGACTTTTAGGCAAAAAAGCGGTATTTTTATATAGTAAAGTTTATTAAAATTGAGGGGAAATAAAAAATGCTGACTTTAGACAAAATATATCATGCTTCTTATGTGCTGAAAGATGTGATCAGACCTACCGATATGATCAAGGCAACAAATCTTTCGGATGATTTCGAGCTTTATCTGAAAACAGAAAACCTTCAGGTAACAGGTGCATTCAAGGCAAGGGGTGCCTATTATAAAATTTCACAGCTTACCGCCGATGAAAAATCAAAGGGCGTTATTGCGTGCAGTGCAGGCAACCATGCACAGGGTGTTGCGCTTGCGGCACAGAGATACGGTATTAAATCGCTGATTTGTATGCCGAATTCTGCTCCGATCTCAAAGGTGGAAGCTACCAAAAGCTACGGCGCAGAGGTATGTCTTGTAGAAGGCACTTATGACGATGCTCATGACAAATCGGTAGAGCTTCAAAAGGAAACGGGTGCAACGTTTATTCATCCATTTGATGACGAAATGGTTATTGCAGGTCAGGGTACGATCGGTCTGGAAATTATTGACCAACTTTCGGATGTTGATGCTGTTATCGTGCCGATTGGCGGCGGCGGTCTCATCAGCGGTGTAGCCTATGCGATCAAATCTTTGAACCCTAACGTCAAGGTCTACGGCGTACAGTCCGCAGGTGCTCCCTCCATGTATCTTTCTGTCGCACACGACAATATCGAAACGCTGCCGTCTGTTAATACGTTTGCCGATGGTATTGCAGTCAAAACACCGGGCGACCTGACTTTTGAACTGTGCAAGAAATATGTTGACCAGATCATCACCGTAACCGACGACGAAGTAGCAACAGCGATACTCTCGCTGATTGAAAAGCAGAAACTGATTTCCGAGGGCGCAGGCGCTGTTTCCGTAGCGGCGGCACTGTTTGATAAATTCCCGCTCAAGGGCAAAAAGGTATGCTGTCTTGTTTCGGGCGGTAATATAGATGTTACCATTCTTTCACGAGTGATCGACAGAGGATTGCAGAAAACAGGCAGACTTGCAGAATTTACCATTGCACTTACCGACAAACCCGGCGAGCTTCAGACAGTATCAAAAATCATCTCCAAACTCGGTGCAAATGTTGTTGCCGTAAGCCACGACAGAGCCGATTTGAACACGGATATCAATTCCTGCTATCTCCGTCTTTCTCTTGAAACAAGAAACCACGAGCATATTCAAAAAATCAAAGACGCGCTTTCAAAGGAAGGCTACCGCATTGTCCAATAAAAACAGACGAGGTGATATGATTGAGCCGTAAAAATCCGGTCGGAACTTTCATCAGTATCGTTATTCTTCTTGCAGTTTTGTGCGGCAGTATGGGCCTGTGGGCTTACAATGAATATCTGAATGAACCAACCCCCACAGAGGATACCTCCCCTATCCCCGACGGTGTGCCTGTGATTGAATGGAACAAAGATAATCCCGAAAAGTCATTTGCATTACTCAAATCGTACCTTTCGGATACCGAACCGAATGTAGCTGTCAAAAACGGCAAAAATCTTAGCTGGGAAGAAATATGTTGGGATAATTTCTGGGTAAAAAGCTTCAAGGTAACGATTCCCGAAAACAGCGATTACAGAATCTACCGTTTTTATTATCTTGATGATGCAGATGACAACGAAAAAATGCAAAGTCGTGTAGAAAAAGAAGCCGACAATATTCTTGCGGCAATTTCCGACAGTGCAGAAGATGACTGGGAAAAACTGCTTGTCATTCACGATGAGCTTGTCAAACGCACAGAATTTGTCAATGATGATGAAGACATACATTCTCATGATATTTACGGCGCTCTTGTCGAACATAAGGCGGTTTGTCAAGGTTATACCTATGCAATGACCTATATTGCCGCAAAAGCCGGTATTGAAAGTACAGAATTGTATTCAAAAGAACATACATGGAATAAATTCCCCTCTCTTTCAAGCGGCGAAAAATACACCGATGTCACATGGGACGACCTCGGAAAATCCGATGAAAACGGAAACCCGTATATCCTGCATGATTTTTTCTGCATCACAAAATCGGAAATGGAAAGCTTAGACGAGCATAAACCCGAGGATACCAGAGACAGCAACGAAAAAGATACTTCGTCAGGCGACAATTACTTCAAAAAAATGGGCTATTATATCGCAAGCGGCGACAAGCTTGGATTTAAAGCTTGTGTGATGGAACAGTTCAAAAGCGCGAAAAATGTTATTGAAATACGCTTTGAAAGCAAAGATGACTATAATAACGCCCAGGAATGGATGACCGAAGCACTCGGCGAGCTTGAATATTACAACGCCTATTATATACTGAAGCGTGATGAGCTGAATATATACTCGGCAGGACTGTATCCTGCTCAGGAGGATATAGAGGCAGAAAGTTAATTATCGGCATTGCCGATTAAATAAACAAATTTGGAAGGAAGATCTTTATGTCAGAAAAAGTTTACACAAAAAATGCACCCGATGCAATCGGTCCGTATTCACAAGCTGTTAAAGTGAACGGTCTTGTTTTCACCTCGGGTCAGATTGCAATCAACCCCGCTTCGGGTAATGTTGAAGCAGACACGATCGAAGGTCAAACAGAACAGGTCATGAAAAACCTCGGTGCTGTTCTTGAAGAAGCCGGCTCATCCTTTGACCAGGCTGTCAAAACCGTTTGTTTCCTTGCCGATATGAATGACTTTGCTGCTTTCAACGAAATTTACGGCAAATACTTTACAAGCAAACCTGCACGTTCCTGCGTTGCTGTCAAGACTCTCCCCAAGAATGTACTTTGCGAGGTTGAAGTTATAGCAGAATACTGATGATAATTTTCAGCATATAATATGGTCACAGTCTTTATGTTAACCACACAGGCTGTGACTTAATTTTTTTACAAGAGGCTTATATATGAATTTCAAACGAAAACTTAATACAAAAATGCTAATATCTTCCGTTATAGTAACTTTAATGGTGCTGGCAGCCGAGCTTTTTGAGGAACCTGAAATCATATTTCCTGAAATAGCTGCTCTTACTATTGGCACATTAATATCAAAAAAAATGCCATGGAATACTGATTACGCAAGGATGTTCGTGCTTATGTCAATATCTGCGGTAATAGGCTATCTGCTTTCTATAGCAGATGCAATTCCGCTTTATCCTAAAATAATTTTTGCGTTTGCGTTATGTGCCGCTTCTTTGATTATTTCACGCTGCACAATGCTTCCTATGATATCAGCCTGTATACTTCCGCTCTTGACCTCGGTAAGAAGCATAATCTATCCTATTTCAGTTATTCTTCTTACCGCTGCAGTCATTACAGTAAGATATATTCTGACAAAGCTTGGTTTTATCAATAAACAGGAATACATCAAAAATGAAATTGACTATCGGAGCGAAATATTGCATTGGGGATATCTTGTTGCTGTTCTAATGGCCATTTCCGCTGTCGCTTTAGTTTTTCAAATTCCGTTTATTATTTCTCCGCCGCTTATTGTAGCATTCGCAGAATCATCATATGCGGAAAGCCCTGTCAGAAAAAATCCGACAGAATTCTTTTTTGCAATGGCTCTTTGTGCACTTATCGGTACAATGGGCAGGCTTATTTTTCATGAATTTGCAGGTCTTCCGCTTTTTGTAAGCGTATTTATTACGGTTATCGCAGCATTTTACCTGCTATTGCTCCTTGATAAGCTCTTTCCACCTGCCGCTGCACTTTCAGTTCTTCCGTTTATACTTTCTGAAGATACGCTTCTTTTTTATGTGATGGAAGTAATCATCGGAGCTGTCGCTTTAATTGCTGCTGCTCTTGCTTATACTAAAGTTGAATCAGGTGTTTTAAAGCTGATGCAAGACAAGCAGCCATCTTCAGCGGAGTCTGAACATACCAACAATAAACTATAGGCAATATTCCGAATCCTATCTTACTTGTTTATAGATCTTTTATATTAATAAAAATAAACACAAATCATTTCCGGAGGGTAATCATGAAATATTGTTATGAATGTGGTACACTGCTTAAACTAAGAGAACTTGACGATGAAGGACTGATCCCATACTGTAAAAGCTGTGAGCAATACCGCTTCCCTATCTTTTCAACAGCAGTCAGCATGATTGTTGAAAACCCGACAAAAGATAAAATTCTTCTGATACAACAATACGGAACGGGAAACAATGTTCTTGTGGCAGGTTATGTCAATAAAGGCGAAAGTGCAGAAAACGCTGTGATCCGTGAGGTAAAAGAAGAAACGGGCCTTACTGTGCAGAGTATGCAGTTCAATCGCAGTGAATATTTCCCCAAAACCAATACACTTTTGCTGAATTTCGGCTGCGTGGTTGATAACGAAAGTCTTGAGGGGCTGAACGAAAAAGAAGTTGACAAGGCACAATGGTTCTCTTACGACGAAGCCGCAGAAAATATCATGCCGAACAGCCTTGCAAAGCGATTTTTGATGAATTGGCTGAAAAATACATTTTGAATATCAGTATGTAATTATCATGATATTCAACTTATTTCTATTAGGCAAAATTACCATCAAAAACAGTCGATAATTGGTCATGTTGATAAAAATAAAAAAATTTCAGATTTTTCTTTTATTAATTTATACTATATGTTATAATAGACAAAGTAAAGTTTTTGTATTGGAGGCATAAATACATGTATTATTTAGGTATTGATCTCGGCGGCACAAATATTGTTGCCGGTATCGTTGACGAAGATGGTAAGATCATCGTTAAAGCAAGCTGTAAAACGACCCAGCCCTGCACACAGGAGGGCATTTCCGATGATATGGCGGCTGTAGCGCTTTCCGCTCTTGAAAATGCAGGTCTTTCGAAAGACGATATCCAGTATGTCGGTATCGGTGCTCCGGGTGCGGTCAACAGCGAAACAGGCGTTATTGAATTTGCCAATAACTTCAATTTCCACAACTGGGAAATCGTAAAAATGATGGAAGAAAGACTCGGCATAAAGGTTTATGTTGAGAATGATGCCAATGCTGCAGCTTACGGTGAATTCTGCGTTGGTGCAGCAAAGGATGCTAACGATGCAGTTATGATTACTCTTGGAACAGGCGTTGGCGGCGGTATTATCGTTGACGGCATGATCTACAGCGGTTCCAACTATGCGGGCGCAGAAGTTGGTCACACTGTTATCCAGCATAACGGACGCCTTTGTACCTGCGGACGCAGAGGTTGCTGGGAAGCATACTCTTCTGCAACAGGTCTTATCAACATGACAAAAGAGGCTTGCTCTATACAGCAGGCGCCTGATTATCTGATTTATAAAATGATTGGCGGAGATCTTAGCAAAATTGAAGGCAAAACCGCTTTTGATGCTGCTCAGCAGGGCTGTCCGCTCGCTCAGTCGGTCATTAATATGTATCTTGACTACCTCGGCTGCGGTCTTGTTAACATCATTAACGTATTCCAGCCGGAGATTCTTTGTATCGGCGGCGGTATTAGCAAACAGGGCGACTATATTCTCGAACCTGTAAAGAAGATCATCGAACGTGACAGATATACCAAGCACAACAAAAAGCAGACAAAAGTTGTTATTGCTGAACTTGGTAACGATGCAGGCATTATCGGCGCTGCATTCCTTGGTAAATAATATTATCTATCAACACCTTTTAAAAATAGCGGCAGAGGACGTAATCACCCCTCTGCCGCTCTGTTATTTTTCATCAATTTTCAACCTCAAAATAATTCTATAAAATTTTTATAAAAAATTTTAAATTTATAGTGACTTTTTACTATTATTATGTTATAATAAGTAATAATCGATAATTTTATTGGCAAATTCAAAATAATTTAACACAGAATATACACAATATGATACAAATAATCTATTATTTATTATCAGGTGGTTGAATGACAGAACAAATCATTAATATTGACCGCATGGAGCAGGCGGTTGCACTATTCGGTACGTTCGATGAGAATATCAAACTGATACAAAACGAATATATGGTTTCAGTCGTATGCAGGGGTAGTGAACTGAAAGTAACAGGTGAAATAGAAAATGTTGCCAAAGCTGCAAAGGTGATTGACAGCCTTCTGGCTCTGATTAACCGTGGTGAAGCTTTAAGCGATCAAAATGTCCGCTATTGTATGTCACTTGTTAACGAGGGAAACGAACAGCGCATAGAACAACTGGCCGGTGACTGTATCTGTATTACTTCAAAGGGAAGGCCCGTCAAACCGAAAACACTCGGACAGAAAAAATACTGCAATGCTATCAAAAAAAACACCATTACGCTCGGCATCGGTCCTGCGGGAACAGGAAAGACCTATCTTGCCGTTGCTATGGCGGTAACAGCATTCAGGGCAAGAGAAATCAACCGTATCATTTTGACACGCCCTGCCGTTGAAGCAGGCGAAAAGCTCGGCTTTCTGCCGGGTGACCTTCAAAGTAAAGTTGATCCCTATCTCCGACCGCTGTATGACGCTCTTTTCGATATGCTCGGTGCAGAAACCTATCAGAAATATGTGGAAAGAGGCAACATTGAAGTTGCTCCTCTTGCCTATATGAGAGGTCGTACGCTTGACGACAGCTTCATTATTCTTGATGAGGCACAGAATACAACGCCTGAACAAATGAAAATGTTTCTAACACGTCTGGGATTCAATTCCAAAATGGTCATCACAGGCGATATCACACAGATTGACCTTCCCGGCAGTACACGTTCGGGACTGAAAGAAGCCGTCAGAATACTAAAAAACATCGACGGTATCGAAAGCGTGAGCTTCAATGCATCCGACGTGGTAAGAAACAAACTGGTACAGGAGATCATCAAAGCTTATGACAATGCGGCAAATAAAAATTCGTCAAACAAAAAATAAAAAAGGAAAGACAACAGATATTTACAGAAAGATGAGGTTTTTATCATGGATAAAATAAAAGTAATTATTACCAACAAACAAAAAGGCATTAAGATCCCCACAGGACTTCGTATGTTAATCAGACGATGCTGCAATGCAGTACTGAAAATGGAAGAATTTTCAGGTTCTGTAGAGGTAAGCGTTACACTTGTTGACAATCAGCAGATTAAGGATTTGAACAGAATCTACAGAAACAAGGACAGCGTTACAGATGTTCTCTCATTCCCTATGGGTGAAAACGGCAAATACGATACCGATCCGAATACAGGTGCAAAAATTCTGGGCGATATCGTCATCTCTATGGAAAAGGCTGTTGAGCAGGCTGAGCGTTTCGGTCACAGTCTACAGCGTGAGGTAGGATACCTGACGGCTCATTCTATGCTTCATCTCCTCGGATATGACCATGAGGACAATGGTCTGCAAAGACTCCGCATGAGAGAAAAAGAAGAAAAAGTTATGACACTTCTCGGTCTTCCCAGCTCCTCCAGCTATGTCATTAAGGAAGAAGAGGAATAATGTCTTTTTTCAAAAGCTTCAAATACGCCTTTGAGGGTATACGATACTGTATAAAAAACGAGCGAAACATGAGAATTCATACGGTAGTCACACTGTATGTTCTGATTTTTGCACGTTTTTTTGCTTTTACAAAAGCCGAATATGCCGTTTTGCTGCTGACGATCGGAGGAGTAACAGCAGCAGAAGCAACAAATACCGCTATTGAAAAGCTTGCGGATAAAGTAACACAAAAATATGACCCGCTGATTAAAATCGCTAAAGATGCCGCTGCAGGCGCCGTGCTGATCAGAGCGATTTTTTCCATAGGTATCGGGTTATTTCTTTTTGGGAATATAGAAAAGCTTTCCGCAATGTATAATTTTTATATGTCTCACCCGATCAATCTGGCTGGAATCATCAGCCTTACTGTAATATCGATCATATTTATTATTAATCCGCTCAGTAAAAAAGGAACAAAAGCAACGGAGGAAGAAAAATGAGTCAGAAAACAGCATTTATCGCAATCGTCGGCAGACCAAATGTAGGAAAATCATCTCTGCTGAACCATATGCTGAAACAAAAAATCGCCATCGTGTCTTCAAAGCCGCAGACAACACGCACAAGAATCATGGGTGTGCTGACAGAGCATGATACACAATTGGTATTTATTGATACCCCCGGTCTGCATAAACCAAGAAACAGTCTTGATAAATTTATGCTCCGCTCGGTCAACGAATCGGTTGCAGGTGTTGATGCTTGTATGCTGGTTGTTGAGGCCAATACCGATATCACTGAGGGCGAACGTATGTTTGCAGAGAAATTCAAAGCTCTGGATATTCCTGCTATTCTTGCCATTAATAAAATCGACACCATTCAGGACAAAGCCAAGCTTGCGCCGCAAATCGCAAAATTTTCACAACTTTATGATTTTAGTGCAGTCGTTCCCTGCTCCGCTCAGACAGGCGACGGCATAGAAGGTTTGAAATCAGAACTCAGGTCCTTAGCCACGGAAGGCGGCTATATGTTTGACGAGGACACATTGACCGACCAACCTGAAAGAGTACTGGCCGCAGAGATCATCAGAGAAAAACTGCTACGCCTTCTTGACAAAGAAATACCACACGGCACAGCTGTTTTCATTGAACGCATGAAAGAGCGTGAAAACAGCGATATTCTCGATATGGATGCCACTATATTCTGCGAAAGAGCAAGCCACAAGGGGATTATTATCGGCAAAGGCGGATCGATGCTGAAAAAAATCGGAAGCTATGCACGTCAGGATATGGAAAAATTTTTTGGCTGCAGAGTGAACCTCCAGATATGGGTCAAAGTCCGTGAGGACTGGAGAAACAGGGAAAATATCCTGCGCAGTCTCGGCTACGACCAAAACGATTTTAATTAAACAAGGGGGTCAGGATGCAGGCATCTAAGTAATTCCTGAATCCTGAATCCTGTTTGCAAATACTGCCAATTATTTTCCGTATAATTGGGTATACTATATACATAAGTATTATACGGAAATGCTTTGAAACGGAGGCAGTATTATGGACGAAAACACAGCCTGGAACAGATTTGCAGCAAGCGGAAGAGTAGAAGATTATTTAATTTATAAGCAAGCGAAAGCCTGCGCGCCGCAGACTTTTTCCGACATTCACACGGAGGCACTCAATGAGAATCAAAACCGACGGTCTGATACTGACGGAACAAACTATCAGAGAGAACGATAAGCTTGTCACCGTTTTAACAAAATCTAACGGTATCATACGCTGTTTTGTCAAAAACGCAAAACTGCTGAAAGGCAAGCTTTGCACAGCAACACAATCCTTATGCTTTTCCCGTCTGTCGATTTACTGCGGACGGGACAGATACATAATAGACGATGCCGAGCCTGTGGAGCTTTTTTTTAATCTCCGACTCGACCTTGAAAAGCTTGCTCTTGCTCAGTATTTCTGTGAAATTGCTATGTACAGTATTCCTGAAGGTTCGTCCGCCGAGGAATATCTGAGTCTGATACTGAATTCTCTTTACCTTCTTTCCACTGGGAAAAAACCCGACCTCATGGTTAAGGCAGTTTATGAAATGCGCTTTATGTCGCTTTCGGGCTATATGCCGAATCTTGTCTGCTGTGACAACTGTAAATGCTATGAAGCAAACAATATGTATTTTCTTCTTGACGAAGGAAAATTATTATGCGAAAATTGCTATAGTGGCACACATAACAGTGCACGCCTTTCAAGAGGAGCACTCACAGCTATGCGAACAGCTGTATTTGCAGAGCCGAAAAAAATATTTTCGTTCAGCATTTCCGACCACTCTCTTCTACAGTTTGCAGACTGTGCCGAAAAATACACCCTCATGCGTTCCGAACGCAAATACAATGCTCTCGACTTTTACAAAAAGGTGAAGAATGAAAGGTAAAGGCGATACTTTGTTTGGGGAGCAATTACTAAACCTAAAAAAGCTATATTTATGATAAAACCTGAAATGGATAATAAACTTACCGACTCTTCACAATTATGCATTATTAATTATAAAAAAGGGAATATTATGGATAAACATTTGAAAGCACTTGAATTTGATAAGATATTAGAAAGACTGGCGGAACAGACTTCTTTTGCGGACGCAAAAGAGGCGGCTCTGGCACTGGAGCCTTCCAGCGGTCTTTTTGAAGCCGAAACACTTCTGAAAGAAACAGCTGATGCCCATCGGCTGATTGCAAGGTTCGGCTCACCCGGTTTCGGGAATATACATAATATGAACGGTTCGCTTCGCCGTGCGCAGGCAGGAGCGGTTCTGACAACGCTTGAACTTCTGAGAATCGCGTCGCTTCTCAGAACGATTCGTGCCGTTACGGAGTGGCGCAGTAAATCGGCATCTGTTGAAACATCACTGGATCTGCGTTTTAATGCGCTTGTGCCGAATAAATTTCTTGAAACAAAAATTTCATCCTCCATTATTTCAGAAGAAGAAATTGCAGACAATGCTTCTCCTGCATTGTCTGCAATCAGAAAGAAAATTGCCGCTTCTTCCTCAAAAATCAGAGAGCGGCTTGACAAAATTATACATTCCACTTCCATGCAGAAATATCTACAGGACAGTATCGTAACCATGAGGGGCGGCAGATTTGTTATACCTGTCAAAGCGGAATTCCGTGCCAATGTTCCCGGACTGGTACATGATACTTCCGCCAGCGGCTCTACTGTTTTTATAGAACCGATGAGCGTTGTGGAAGCTAACAACGATATCCGTGTTTTGAAGTCCAAGGAACAAGCCGAAATTGAACGTATTCTTGCAGAGCTTTCCGCAGAAGCAGGTGCATATGCGGATTCTGTCTGTGATAGTTATGCTATATTGACGGAGTTGAATGTGATTTTCGCAAAGGCGAATCTTGCCTACTCCATGAAAGCATCTGTGCCGCTCCTTAACGACAAAGGAAGAATTCTTTTGAAAAGGGCACGACATCCGCTGATTTCACCCGAAAAAGTCGTACCAACGGATATAGAACTGGGTATTAATTTTGATACACTTGTTGTAACAGGTCCAAACACAGGCGGTAAAACCGTGTCGCTGAAAACTGTCGGACTGCTTTCAGTCATGGCAATGTGCGGAATGATGGTCCCTGCCTATGACAACAGTGAGTTATCTGTATTTGACAAGGTACTTGTCGATATTGGTGATGAACAAAGTATCGAACAGTCACTTTCTACATTTTCGGCCCATATGACGAATATCATCAAAATCCTTGACAAAGCGAACGACAAAAGCCTTGTATTGATCGATGAGCTTGGCGCAGGTACCGACCCTGTTGAAGGTGCAGCACTTGCCATTTCCATACTGGAACAGCTAAGAGCGCAGGGCGCAAAAATCGCCTCCACAACACATTATGCCGAACTGAAAACCTTTGCGCTTGAAACTGACGGCGTAGAAAATGCCTGCTGTGAATTTGATGTTGCTACGTTACGCCCGACTTATCGGCTTTTGATCGGTATGCCAGGCCGTTCCAATGCATTTGCCATTTCCGAAAGGTTAGGAATGAGCAAAGCTGTTGTACAAAGAGCGCAGGAGCTTGTTTCCGACGAAAACACAAAATTTGAAAGTATTGTTCAGAAGCTCGAAGAGAGTCGCAGTGAGCTTGATAAAAACATTAAAGAAGCGCAGGCACTGAAAGCACAGGCGCAAGAAGAACTTGAACAGGCAAGAAAAACCGCCGAACAAGCAGAAAAAGACAAGAAAAACGAACTTGAACTTGCAAAAGCTCAGGCGGAAGGAATTATCACAAAAGCAAGAGCACAGGTTTACGGTGTTCTTGATGAAATCGAAGCAATTCGCAAAAAGAAGGAAATCTCAGCCGAAGAAAAAGCCAAACTCAAAGCGGATATCAGAAATATGGAAAATACCGCAGACCCGGTAGAAAAACGTTCCAATGAAGAATATGTCCTCCCCCGTCCCCTTGAAAAAGGCGACAGAGTGCTGATTTTTGATATTGACAAGGAAGGAACGGTTCTGGAAATCGGAAAAGATAATATACTGGTTCAGTCAGGGATCATCAAAACAAGAGTTCCGCTGAATAACCTCCGACTACTTAAACAAGAAAAGGTAAAAATCCCAAAAAGGAGCGCAGCACGCACCATACGCAGAGATACAAAACAAAGCGCCATGACGGAAGTTGATGTCAGGGGCGAAAATGCCCTTGATGCAATTCTTGATGTAGACAGAGCCATTGACGGTGCTGTTTTGCAAGGACTTCACCAGATTACCATTATTCACGGCAAGGGCACAGGCGTACTAAGAAGGGAAATTCAGAAACACCTGAAAACACACCCCTCCGTAAGCACCTTCCGTTTAGGTGTTTTCGGAGAAGGCGAAGCAGGTGTTACCATAGCAGAGCTGAAATAACGGAGGCGAATAAATGGCTATTAAACACAGAAAACCCGTCAGGATCATATTATCCCTGATTGCAATTTTACTCATTGTCGCAGCTGCATTTTGCGGAATATGCGTTTATCTTGTATTCCAGGACAATATTCAAAACCAATATATGCTGACAGAAACATCGGATACATTTATGAGCACATTACTGAAAGGTGCTGTATTCGGGAAACAATTCGAGATGAGCGAAACAGAGATCAACTCCTATATCAATGAAAAATACTGCACCGAAAAAGGTGAACATGAAGCAGGAGTTGACCATGTAAGAATTGATTTTCATGAAGGCGGTTCAGATGACATATATGCACACATCTATTACAAAAACTATGAAATTGCCGTACATTCAAAAATCCTTTTCAGTTTGGATGAACAAACAAGTATTCTTTCGGCTAAACTTTATGATGCTTATATTGGTGAACTGCGGATATCGGAAAATATTCTTTCTTGTATTCTTCCTAAAATATTTGAAAACAGCGAACATATCACCGTAAACGGAACGACCCTCAGCGTTACCGCCAGTTACACATATGATATTAAAAACACTGACGGTATCACACTTTCACTAAAACACACACAATCTACGGAGGACGGTATCATATGCCGCACAAATAATCTGACCGGTGAAGCACTCAAAGCCGCCATCGAGTATCTGACCTCCGAAGAAGGCAAAGAAACCGTTTCGGAAATCTGGGGCGGTATCAAAGACAAAGTTGGCTCCATGTTTAATGCATAATGAGCGGAGTGAGGTAATTAAATCCCCCTCATAAGTTTTTACAGAAAACTTATGAGGGGGATTCAACCTTCTACCTAATTGTTCTTGATTTCCATTGCTATAACGGTAATGTCGTCGTCATGACCGTCGTTTCTTCTTGCGCATGCCTCGTCAACAATCGTGTCAGCAAGCTCCTGCATACTTCTGTCCTCCCAACTCGATATTATGCGTTCA
Organism: uncultured Eubacteriales bacterium; assembly: GCA_900317395.1. GTDB lineage: Bacteria > Bacillota > Clostridia > Oscillospirales > Acutalibacteraceae > UBA1213. The sequence goes on from ONGS01000024.1 coordinate 13,551, forward strand.
ATCCACTCTTCCCCCGTGGCAGTAGCTCCGTCTGATACCATTACAATAATATCACCGTCGGAGAGATCGTCCTCGGTATAAGTAAAATCAATCTGCGGCAGAATACCTGCCGGCAATGAGGGCGTTTCCACTCGGAACATATCATTGTTTTTGCGGATAAATGACAAGGCAGCACCGGCTTTCATAAAATCTGTTTTTCCGCTGTAAAGGTCAATAGAAACGATATCAAGCGTTGCCAAAGATTCATCCCCCGATTTGACAAGCAAAGCAGAATTCACAACTTTCAGCGAACAGTCATATCCCAATCCTGCTTTCAAAAGTTTTTCCATAATACTTGATGCCATTCCACCGTCTACAGCCGCTCTGCCGCCTGTTCCCATGCCGTCACTGATAATTGCTGTCATTTTTCCCGTTCCATCTGTAAAATAGCTGAAATGATCGCCGCAGAGCCGTCCGTCTCCGCTGACGTGCTGACTTCCGGCTATTTCAACATCAAGACAGGGTCTTTCACATACCGTGATCCGACAGCAGCCGAAGGCCGTAGTAATATTTGGCGTATCAAAGTTCCTTCCGCAAAGCTTATTCAGTTCATGCACCATGAGTGCACGACTGATTTTTCTTTTATCAGAATCTGCGGTTTCCGCTTCAATCGTCATTCTTCCGAGATAATCAATACGACAGCTGACAACAGTCGGTTTCAGTCCCATATCTTTCAGCTTTACTGTAATTCTTTCGGATAAGTCGTTGTCAAATACTTCATAGTTGGCGTATTCCTCCGCCATTTCTCCAAGAATATCACCCAGACCGCAGAACTGACCCGCAACGACCTGACGTACCTCGTCAATGCGCTTTTCGGCAGCCTCGGAAGCAACATAGCATTTATAACATTTATTGACAGCTTCCGCCATCTCCGTTGTGCGGCAGCATTTCTGCTTGAAATCATCCCGAAAATCCGATGGACGTATTTCTCCCTCGGATTTCAGTTTATCCGTCACATAATCAAAGGATTCAAGGCTTACTCCGTCACGGTGTTCCCAGCAGAAAACTCTCATTCCGCAACGAACACAGGTTTTTTCCACTGCATCCTTGTATACTCCTTCGATTGTCGGCGTAATAATGTTGTAGAGCTTTTCCGATACCTTTTCCACTTCGTCTGAAACATTTGACAATGCCTTTGATGCAAAATCCAAACGCATAATGATGGAACGCCGCAAACCTTCGGTATGCTCGTCATTATTTCCCGACACAAATACCGCCTGAAAAAAGTTTCCCGCATTTTTCGGCAATACCAAAAAAATAATGGCAGAGGCCAGTATTTCGTAGATAATCGTCACAGCAATTGCACCGTCTCCGTTTTGCAGGGTTATAACCGAACAACTCAGCATAAACGCCGCTGCTCCTGCTATTTTACCGACAGGTGAAAATAACCCCGAAATCAGTCCCCCGAAAGCATAAGCAGCACCTAAAAATGCAAATTCTGCTGAGGACATTCCCAGCACCGCTCCCATAGCTGTACCGGCAATGGTTCCGCCTGCAATACCGCCATAACGTGCAGCAAAAAGAATAATAAGAACCGACAGTATTCTGCCGAGAGAAAGCGGGCCGAGGGAAAAATTTGCCAGTGCCAATATGCCGATACATCCTGTCAATGTCAAACAAGCCAGTTCCTGCGGCATCAGCATACCAAGACTTTTAGTACCTGCCAGCATCACGACCGTGCGTGAAATAAAATAAGCTGCCGCACCGCCGAGAAGTGCTTCAATGGTGTACAAAGAAAATAATTTTACCGTAAAGCCGCTGACACTCATTACAGCAAGACCTGTCGCAAAAATCGGGAAAAAACTCACAGCTGCCGCATAAATCGAGTGACTGTTGATCTTTTTGATATCGCTCAGTGTCCACCGTATAGCGATCACTGCCACCATGGCCGCAATATAGCGAAAGCTTCCTCCGCTTACGGGAAATACTATGTACCCCACAAGTGACCCCATCATTGCCGAAAACACCCATGGAAACGGTACGGCGGCTGTCAAAGAAATACCAAACGGAGAATATGCTCCGAAAATCGAGCCGTTTGCCGCAAGAAAACCACACAGAAAGGTTACAAAATGAAGTACTATTTTTCTCGAACTGTCATTCAATTGGATGTTCCGAAAGTCAAATCCTGCCGTCAGCTCTCGCACCTTCAAATAAACCACTCCCAATTCATAATATTTTCCATTATAAGTGTTTTCGGTTCAATACTTTGTCAAAAGCGGTATCTATGATAAAAGAAGTAAATACAGCAATATTTACAATTATGTAGCAAATTTAAAAAGATATAGACACATTTAAATTTTCATGATATAATATATTGCAAAGTCGTGTCATCTTGGCACGATTAATTTAATTTTAATGCCGCACACGTCGGTAAATGGAGGTTTTATATTATGATATGTTCGTCCTGCGGAAATGAAATACCCGAAGGTACAGCGTTTTGTACCTCATGTGGTGCAAAAGTAGTTCCTATGCCAGACCCTATATCACAGCCCCAGCCTTACACTGCTGTAAACAACAACTATCAATCCGGATACGGCAACAGCCAGTCCGCTTATCCTGCTCCCATTTCTCAGGCTTCGTATGTTCCTGCTCCTCTTTTGCAAGATACCACCCCAATTACACCATTGGGATATATTGGTTACATGATTCTTTTCTCTATTCCTCTTGTAGGTTTTATCATGCTTTTGGTATACGGTTTTGGAAGTAATACTAATGTCAACCTCAAAAATTTCGCTCGTGCATATTTGATTATAATGCTGATTGCAGTCATTCTTTGGGTTGTAATGATGCTTCTGACAGTTGCACTTGGTGTAAGCTTGGCGGATAGTTCTTCGTCATCATCGTATTATTATTGATACCGGAACAGACTTTCATTATCATCGCACTGCTCCTTATAGGGCGTGCGGTGATTTTTGTTTTTCAGAATTTAAAATATTTTATAATTTTTTTAATTTAATTTATTGTAAAAAGAATTATTTTATAGTATAATAAAGTAAGATATCCCATTTTATTGCTATTTTGCTAATGCGGATAACAAATCCTTTTTCATAAATTCTGTATTTTCAAGAAAAAGGGGGATATATGAAAAAGAAAG
>ONGS01000034.1 GCA_900317395.1 uncultured Eubacteriales bacterium
GTCAATTCGCATATTCGTTCGCTACGCTCACTACTTTTTTATAAAGGTAAGTTCAATGCCGCGCCTTTGGTTTGATACTTAAGGCGTAGGGTTAGTTGAATGTCTTAAAGTATAATCGCTTCGAGGCACATAATTCGGCGATAAAAGCCTTGTCAAGTTCGGAAAGCTTATAATCTTTTTTGTGAATAAGAACATCTCTGTACATTCTGTTGTTTTCAGGACAATATTTCTGTATAAGACCATTTTTTTTCAAGATGTTTTCGGGAATGGGTGATACCCACATAAAGGTTTCGGGATTTTCGGACAGCAAATCGAATTGGCTGGCTCTCTCGAATACATATATTTTTCTTTCTGCGTTATCAAACTCATCCGTCTTTTTCAGTACTGAGATCGGCAAAGAGGATATCATCGGGTCGGCATGGGCTATTTCAATATATTTTTCCAGATCTGACAGAAGAATGCTCGATTTTTTGGCAAGCGGGCAGTTCTGATTCATAACAAGAATAAAATTAAACTCCGAAACAAGTTCGTAACTGAGCCCTTTCTCTTCCAGCATTACTTTATAAAACTTATCAAGGTCGGCTGCATACCGTATGATACCAAGATTATAATTGGAATTAATAATATTATTGATTGCTTTGGAATTGTTTGTTTCCTCGTAAAATATCTCTGCACTTTCGGATTGAATACTTTTTGAAAAACTTGCAAACGCATCCGAAATATAGCTTGCTCGTGGAACAGATGCCGAAAACCTTTGTTTGACAGGTAACCCCGATTTATATAATTTTTCAAGATCATCAAATTGTTTGAGAATATTTTTAGCATAGCTGACAAACTCTTCACCGTCAGGTGTCAGACACACACCTTTGGTAGAGCGGTCGAATATCGTAATGCCAAGCTCATTTTCCAGCTCCTTTATAGTACGGCTGAGGTTTGGTTGTGCAATCAACAGATGTTCGGAGGCTTTTTTGATCGTTCCTGCCTTTGCAATTTCAACAACATATTTCATGTGAGTAATGTTCATTTTAACACAATCCTTTTATATGATACTACAATATTATTTTATCATACATAAAGCATATATTTCAATAAAAAATCTATCACGAAAATGCGGGAAGGAACTAATCATTTTCAATAACCTTGAGCGCAAATTGTTCGGTGCGGTCACGCACCTCCGCCGGGCGAGCAATTGTTATACTGAATAGGTAAGGCGGTAACCGCAATACAACGATTACCGCCTTAATTTTTTTGCACTGATTAGAAATCAACTTCTGTATCATAGTAGCAGCATTTCAGCAGCTTTTCCATTTCCTCTACACTTGGCTGGCGAGGATTGGAACCTGTACAGGCATCTGCAATCGCATTAACAGCAATATCATGCAGTCTGTCAAGAAATACATCTTCGGGAACAAAGCCGTTTTCTGTGGGATAACTGTCTGCACCGTAATTTTTAATGCAGTGAGGAATATTAAGATCATCATTCATCTTGCGGAGATAAGCAATCAAGGCAGCAACCTTTTCGTCATCAGTAGCTGATTTGTCTGTAATACCCATATAATCTACAATAACGCCGTATCGTTTCTTTGCCTCTTCATCCTTTGCATTAAAAGCAACAACCTTCGGAAGATACATCGCATTGGCAGCCCCATGTATAATATGTGCGCCGTGATCCGCAAAGGCAGCACCTGTTTTATGCGCCATGGAGTGAACAATACCAAGGAGCGCATTCGAGAATGCCATACCTGCAAGACATTGCGCATTGTGCATTCTGTTACGAGCTTCCGTATCCCCGTTATAGGAGGGAACAAGATCATTCATTATCATTTCTATTGCATGAATCGCAAGCGGATCTGTATAATCGCAATGTGCAGTAGATACATATGCTTCAACTGCATGAGTTATTGCATCCATACCTGTGTGTGCCACAAGCTTTTTGGGCATTGTCTGAGCCAAAGCAGGATCTACGATAGCAACATCGGGTGTTATTTCAAAATCGGCAATAGGATATTTGATACCCTTGCTGTAGTCGGTAATAATGGAGAATGCAGTAACCTCTGTTGCAGTTCCCGAAGTGGAAGAAACGGCACAGAATTTTGCTTTTTTACGCAGCTCAGGAATACCGAAAACCTTACACATATCTTCAAAGGTACAATCGGGATATTCGTATTTGATCCACATTGCTTTTGCAGCATCAATAGGTGATCCGCCGCCGATTGCAACGATCCAGTCAGGCTGGAATTCAAGCATGACCTCTGCACCACGCATAACTGTTTCAACGGACGGATCGGGTTCGATTCCGTCAAAGATTTTAACCTCCATACCTGCTTCTTTCAGGTAGCTTTCAGCCTTGTCAAGAAAACCGAAGCGTTTCATAGAGCCGCCGCCGACACAGATAATTGCTTTTTGGCCCTTAAAAGATTTCAGTGCTTCCAGAGCATTTTCTCCGTGATAAACATCACGAGGTAAAGTAAAACGAGCCATCAAAATTACCTCCTTGTTAAAATTTCTTAAATGTTCATTTTGATGTTAATAATATTTTAACAGTTTTAAACAAAGGTGTCAATGATAAAATATATATATTTAACATATCATAATCAATATAGTATGCTGTTGTTTTTGAGGCAATTACATACTATTTAATATGGCAAGGTTCAGGCAACGATAACGAACAGACGAAACAGTTGAAAAGGGAAAAGTGGATGCAAAAGTATCAATATTTTCTTTTTCTGATAATGATTGCCGCCATCAGATAAACGGATGTCAGCAGAAGCGTAAAATTATATTTTGATTGGAGTAAAACCAGAAAGCCTAAACAGGCAGTCGGAATCAGTACAATGAAGGAAATGATATCAAGCAGGCAAATTGCTTTGTTGATCGGAAAATGTCTGCATAAAACAATATACAGTGCCTGACCGCCGTCTAAACTGTCGGCAGGAAGACTGTTGAAAACGGCAAGGGTAAGATTGGCATGGATCAGTCCCGAAAAAAATGTTTGTCCAGTTATTGTGTAAAGCAGATAGGACAGGGTGGCAAACAGGAAATTGCTGGTTACTCCTGCCAGAACAACTGCCAGTTCCTTTTTAGTGTCCATCAATGCCTTGCTGCGGTCAACGATCGCAATATCGAACAGCGTGATCCTGATTTTTTTCGGGAACGAGCCAAAATACCAAAGTACCAGAAGATGTCCTCCCTCATGCAGAAGAACGGCTATAAAACATACTGCTGCCGTTATTCCGCTGTCGTAGAGAATAACAGCCGTCATAACGGCAATCAGAGGAAAGCTTACTTCTACAGTGAAATTTTTCAGTCTGATTCGCATATTTTCTCCATTTTGTCAGTCGGTTTCTTCATCAATTTTGATAACAGTTGCAGGGTCGATATTTTTTCCGTTGATCAATATCTCAAAATGCAGATGACTTCCATAGGCTTGTCCTGTTGAGCCGACAAGTGCAATTTTATCGCCTGCTTTGACCTTTTTGCCTTTTTTGACAAGCAGTTTTGAGCAATGTGCATACAATGTTTTTACACCGTTGTCGTGTGTTATCACAATATAATTTCCGTAACTGCTGTCCTCCTTGGCAATCGTTACCTCTCCGTCCATTACAGCAAAAATCTGCGTTCCTTCCTCCGCTCCCAGATCGATACCCTTATGTTTTTCTTTGCTGCCTTCAAGCTCCCTTTCTCCGAAAGCAGAAGTCAGCACGGTCTTTGTCAGTGGCTTTTTCATCGTCTTTTTCAATTTGTTGATGATACTTTCTTCTTGTTCGTCTGTTTCATTTTCGGGAAGAGCATTGTCTGTTTCGCTCAATTTTACATTATCCTGAAACGGAAGCAACCCTTCGGCGGTATCGATCCATACAGAATTATTGTAATGCTCGTAAAACCATGTTCCCACTGTACTATGTACCGTGCCGCCAATCAGTTTTACGCTCACCGCCGTGAGGATCATCAGAACTGTGATTACAAGCTGAATGAATATCAATAGCAGACTGCGGCTTTTTCGTTTCTCTTCAATACTCTGTATATATTCTGCCTCATTGTCCTCATCAGTAAATTCGCTGGTTTCCGTATTTTCCCACTCTTCGTAATGATCCATTCCATATCCTCCTTCGGTTTTGTAATGTATATGAAGTAGCCGAAGAAAAAATAACGACTGTTCTCCGTTTCGTTCTTTTGAAAAAACAGGATAAAAATAGCAAAGACCATCAGTGCAGCGTTGGGATAATCAAAGTCAAATAACATAAAAACGGCAGGGGAAAGCAAAAACTTTCCTCTGCCGATCGTTATATTATCCTCTTGCATTTAGATAAGATACATATTCGTCAAGGCACAGATTCATGGTTCTCATCTGTTTTGCGTTTTCGACTCCGACATATCTGAAATGACACGGGTCGAATTCTGCCCCTGTGCTGTCCTCTTTGCCTTCGGGATAACGCAGAATAAATCCATATTTTACACAATTCGCTGTTAGCCAGCGGTATTCTTCACTTTTGAGAAAATTGTCTGTTCGGTTTGTGCCGAATAAAACCGCCAGCCCGCTTTGAAATTCTGAATGATTTTCTGACGGAACCGTTTTTTCAGCTTCTTCCATTGCTTTGGCATCTGCAAGATCATCTTCGCTGATAAGTTTTGATACTTCCGCCATGTACAGATCGTGCTGTTCTTCCGCCGAAACGTATCCTCCTGTCAGCTTTAACGACATTCCTGCTTTATCCGCTGCATCAAGCAATTCTTCCAGTGAATCGGTGATACGCTGGTCCACCTGAACGCCTCTGAATTTTACAAGGCTGATTTTATAATCGGAGGGCAAGGGAATATCAGGGGAAACAATAAAAAGCAGATCGCTTTCATCCATTTCTTCCTCTTTATCCTGTGTAGCAGCAATATCCGGATCGTTTTCGCTTTCTGCATGAAAGAGTTTGCTGTATTGATTGATTCCTATGATTAGTACAAGGATCATGGCACCAATGATCAGAAACGGCAGTACAAACACAGCGGTTCTCAGCTTTGCAATTCCATCGTCAGGCGGTGCAAAATCTCCTTTCTGACCTGTTCCCTTGCGCTGCTTTATCTCGTTTTTATGCAGCCTTGTTTTTGCTTTCATTCTTTCATTTCTTTCCATAATATCCCTCCGTTCCCATTTAATTAAGTTCGGGCATAACAGCCAAGCCATTATGCCCGTTACAGCTTTTGTCAGCCGCCCATTTCTATCATTTTATCAATACACTTTCTTGCCTGTGTGATGGTTTCGTCATCCAGGAAAATTTCGTCTCCGCCGTCACCCTTTACGCAGTTGAGAACATCGATCAGTGTTGTGGATTTCATATTTCTGCACATGAGTGCCTGTGAAAGAAGATAAAACTTCTTGTCGGGACATTCATACTGTAAATGTTCTGCAATGCTGTTTTCCGTACCGATGATGAATTCTTTCTTGTCAGAATTTTTAGCGTAATTCATGATCGCAGTTGTTGAACCGACAAAATCAGCCAGTGCAACAACGGGCGGTACACATTCCGGGTGTACCAGAAGTTCCGCATTCGGGTAAGCTGCTTTTGCGGCTTCTGCTTCACGCTTTGTTACTGCTGCATGGATCGGACATCCGCCTTGCAGGAGCTTGATGTTTTTTTCAGGAACCTGAGATGCAACATAGGCACCGAGGTTACAGTCGGGGATAAACAGAATATTGTTGTTTTCGATTGCTTTTACAATTTTGACAGCAGAAGAGGATGTAACGCAAACATCACATACTGTTTTCAATTCTGCTGTTGTATTAATATATGCCACTACTGTATAATCGGGATATTTCAGCTTCACAGCTTCGATCAGTTCTTTATCCATCTGCTCTGCCATAGGACAGCCTGCAATAGGACTTGAAAGAATAACTTTCTTTTCGGGAGAAAGCATTTTTACTGTTTCCGCCATAAAGCGAACGCCGCACATCAGCACAGTTTTATTCGGTACGGTTGCCGCAAGCTTGCTGAGTGCATAGGAATCACCTGTAAAATCTGCTACTTCCAGTATTTCATGAGCCTGATAGCTGTGAGCAAGAATACAGATATCATTTTCTTTTTTCAGACGCATTATTTCGTCCTGAACTTCCCTGATTGTCATAAACATCTACTCCATGTCATTTAGTTTTACATAATACCTATCGGTCAAGTATGCTTTAATAGAATAGCACAACTGTTGTCAATGAGCAAGTATGAATATTATACAAACATTTTGTACATTTTATCATACTTGCACATTATAGTAACAAATTATAGACTCTTGCGTCAATAAATCAATTGTGAATAATGCCAAGTTTACTTGACATTATTGGCTCGTTATGCTAAAATATCTTACAGATAATAATTATTCTTTTTTGAAAACTGATTTCGGCGCACCGCAAATAGGGCATACCCAATCATCGGGAAGCTCTTCAAAAGGAACAAGACTGTTGCTGTATTCGTATTTACAGATCGTGCAGACATATTTGTCAACTTCTTCTTCTTTTTCCTCCACATAGGTAGGTGCATATTTGGGGGATTTTCCTTTGATGACATTGCGGTAGTAATCATAGGTCATGGGTTTTCCTTTAATGGATTCGCTTCCTGCGATCGGCTCTGCAATAAAAATTGTATGTGTGATCGTTTCGACAGTATGTACTACCTTGCAGAAAAACCAACAGCAGATATCTTCCTGAATGACAGGAGCACCTTCTCTGAGAACTTTATAGCGTACATTGGAAAGCTTGTTGTTGTCACGTCCCGAAGTATAACCGAGAGCACCGATGGCTGTTCCCGAAGTATTTTCCGAAAGAACGCTGACAGTGAATTCGCCGTATTTTTTGATACATTCGTTTGTGTAGTTGTTATGGTTGATACTGACAGCGATCGTCATAGGCAGGGAAGAGATTTGCATAACCGTATTTACGATGCAGGCATTCGGCGCATGATCTCCCTTCACTCCGACGGCAAACATACCGTATGACAGGGACGTAAGTATTTTATCATACATAAGCTGTTTTCTCCTTTCGCCGATAAGCAACTCCTTGCCTATCCGAATTTATAATATAACATTATAATACCATATTTTTTATCATTTTACAAGAAAATTTACATATTTTTTCACATCAGTTATCATGAGAATCTGATTTGCAATTAGAAATTATTCCCCCTCATAAAATCTGTATCAAAGATGCCTTTGGTACATAACTTCAAAGGGAGAATAAACCTTTCAATGCCACAGTAATTGCTGATTGATTTAGAGCAGGCTTTTAATAAACAAACATAATCCGTACAGTATTGAAGCAACTGTGCCGTAAACGATGACAGGGCCTGCGATTATAAACATTTTTGCGCCAAGTCCGAGAACGTAGCCCTCGCTTTTGAATTCCATAGCAGGCGAGGCAACGGCGTTAGAGAATCCCGTAATGGGGACAAGCGTGCCTGCACCGCCGATTTTTGCGATATTGTCATACCAGCCGAGAGCTGTAAAAAGAGCACCTAAAAACACAAGTGTAACACTTGTCAGACAACGGGCATCTTTGATTTCATAGCCAGTCATGCTGTAAAGGTCTGTCAGTGCTTGACCAATCGTGCAAATAAATCCTCCGACAAAAAATGCTCCCAAACAGTCACGCAAGATCTTACTGTTCGGTGAAGCCTGTTCCACCATTTTTGAATATTCTTCTTTCGTTATTGTCATAAAATCACCCGACTTTGTCAAATTGAAAATGGAAAATGGTTGTTCATTTTAGCAATGCCAAAATGTTATTATATATCATCACAGTTACATATTATAGTATTTTAGCTTTTATAAAAATTATACATAATCAATATTAATTACTATTTAATTACTATTTTTGCTTTAGCAGGAAATATACATTCATTTTCCATTATTTAAAGGGGTGTTTTTCTTGGAAGAAATTTATTTGGATAATAGTGCGACTACCCGGGTTTCGGGAGCGGCGGCGAAAAAAGCATTGGAAATTATGATGGAAGCTTACGGCAATCCGTCCTCTCTTCATTCAAAGGGTTTGCAGGCACAGCATGAACTGGACGCGGCACGGAAAATAATAGCACAGGCAATGGGTGCTCAGCCTGAGGAAATCTGTTTTACATCGGGTGGCACGGAAGGCAATAATACAGCGGTTTTCGGTGCGGCTCATGCACTGAAACGACGTGGAAACAGAATCGTTACAACGGCAATTGAACATTCCTCTGTGATGGAAGCAATGCAGCAGCTGGAAAAGGAAGGATTTGAGGTTGTTTATCTCACTCCTGACAGCAGCGGAAGGGTCAGTGCAAAGGATATAAAGGATGCCGTTACAAAGGATACAATTCTGGTAAGTATCATGGCAGTGAATAATGAAATCGGTTCAATACAGCCGCTCGAAACGGTTTATCGTGCCATTGCCGCGGCAGGTGCGCCGGCACTGTTTCATGTTGATGCTGTTCAGGCTTTTATGAAAATGCCGTTGCTGCCGAAAAAATTCGGTATCGACCTTATGACGGTCAGCGGACATAAAATCAATGCGCCAAAAGGCTGCGGTGCACTTTATATAAGGAAGGGAGCAAGAATTCTTCCACTTCATTTCGGAGGTCTTCAGGAGAAAAAAATCCGCCCCGGCACAGAGCCTTCTCCTGCCGTCTGTGCAATGGGAGCGGCGGTTGAAGAACATAAAGACATCAAAGGTCAGACAGAATATATCAGAGGGTTGAATACATATTGCAGGGAAAAACTTGCTGAGATTGATGGGGTAGTAATTAATTCGGATGAAAATTGTCTGCCGTATATTATCAATTTTTCTTTGCCCGGTCTGCGCTCGGAAACGGTTCTGCATTTTCTTGCGGAAAGAAATATCTTTGTTTCAAGCGGTTCGGCGTGTGCAAAAGGTCATAAAAGTCATGTTCTGACAGCCCTCGGTTTGCCTGCTGATTTGACAGATTCTGCCATAAGAATCAGTTTTTCGTCAGAAAATACCAAAAATGACATAGATATTTTAATAAACTCTCTTAAAATCGGTATTTCTACACTTGCAAGAAAACGATAAAGGTGATAAAATTCTAATGTATAAAATAATTTATTTTTAAAAGGGTGAAATGATGAAGGAAGTAATTTTGATAAAGTTGGGCGAGATCGTTTTAAAAGGGCTTAACAGAAAGAATTTTGAGGACAAACTTGTTAAAAATATTAAGCACAGACTGCATAAGATCGGTGCTTTTAAGGTGAAGAATTCACAGTCGATCATTACTGTGACGCCTGTTTTTGACGATATCGATATAGACGAGGCGGTCGAATGTATTTCAAAAATATTCGGCATAGCAACATTTTCCCGTGCTTGTGTTGCCGAAAAGAATATCGAAAATATTAAGGAAACCGCCGCTGAGTATCTGAAAGACCAATTTGCTATGATCGGAAGTTTTAAGGTGGAGGCGAAACGCTCAGACAAGAAATTTCCTCTTACTTCTCCCGAAATTGCAAGAGAGGTCGGCGGATATTTGGCAGATACTTTCCCCGAAGTGGAAGTTGACGTTCATAACCCCGATGCAGTTGTTACTGTTGAGATTAGAGATAATGCGGCTTATATTCATTCGGGAGTGCTGAAAGGTGCAGGCGGAATCCCTGTGGGAACAGGAGGAAAAGCGGCAATCCTGATTTCGGGCGGAATTGATAGTCCCGTTGCGGCTTATATGATGGCAAAAAGAGGAATTGAGCTTACCGCTGTGCATTTTGCCAGTCCTCCTTACACAAGCGAAAGAGCGGAGGAAAAGGTTGTGGAGCTGCTGCGAAGGGTATCTGCCTACAGCGGTCAGATGACAATGTATACCGTTCCCTTTACAAAATTGCAGGAAGAAATCCGGGATAAATGTCATGAAGAATATTTTACGATTATTATGCGCAGATTCATGATGACAATTGCAGAAAAAATTGCAGAAAATAATGACTGCAAGGCACTGATTACGGGTGAAAGTCTTGGTCAGGTGGCAAGTCAGACAATCGGTGCTATTGCCTGTACGGATAATGCCTGTGAAATGCCCGTGTTCCGACCGCTGATCGGTATGGATTAGGAAGAAATTATCGGGATATCAAGAAAAATCGATACCTTTGATATTTCTATACAGCCGTATGAGGACTGCTGTACGGTATTTACGCCAAAGCACCCGAGAACCAGACCGGTTCTGAAAAATGTTATCGCAGAACAAAATAAGATCGATTTTGTACCACTGATACAAGAGGCGGTCGAAAATGTTAAAGTAACTCAGATCTGATCAACCTGATCCTGTCATGTATTGGAGTGATTAAAACATGAATACCGAATTGTATTTCCCGAGAAGCGGTAAAGCATTTGCTGAAACCTCAAAAATAATTTTTGAGGATGTCGTTAAGCTTCTCAGTGAATCCGATGTCAATATTATTTTTAAAACCGAAATCAATCTTACAAAAGACAGCGTAAGCGAAGCTTTGAATGAAACGCTTTCCGGTGATGACAAAATCGATTTTATTATTACAGCCGATGCTTTGAAAAGCAGTGATCTTGAAGAAGCACAAAAACTTCTTGAAGAAATAGGTGTGACAGGGAAACTCAGGAAAATAACGGCACCTGCTTTGGATCCGAACAAAATCATGGAAGAAAAAGAAGATAGTGCTGCGGTTCTCCAGCTTGAAACTGACGAAAGTGATGACGATGCGGAAAGTGAAAAGCAGGAGCAGAAAGAAACAGAAGAAAAAAATGAAGAACCGAAAACGATTACAGCGTTCTGCACGGAATATAAAAACAGAATGATGATACTTCTTCCGACAGAAGAATTTGCCGGATGTGATTTCAGCACGATTCTTTACAGTGTATCCCAAAGCGTTCTGAAACCAAAGCAGAAGCATAAATTCTGGAAAAGATTTATTCCGTGTTCGGGGGACAGTCCGTTTGATGTTATCAGAAAGATTATACTTCTCCTTGCAATCTGCACATTTATTGTTTCTTCCTATATGCTTGTGAATTTACTTGTGGTCAGACCTGCTATCAACGATAATACTACCAACAATATCAGGAAGCTTCTTGTTGCCCAGGAAGAGGAAACAGATGAAAACGGTGACCCGATTACCAAAAAGCCCACCGACGGCTCGGAGGGAACTCTTGTGGATTTCAGCAAGCTTCTTTCGGAAAATGAAGATACAGTAGGCTGGATCAAAGTGCCTAATACAAAGATTGACTATGTTGTCGTAAAACCGCCTGAGGGTGAGGACCATGAATATTATCTGTACAGGGATTTCTATCAGAATTACGATATCTATGGTACTGTGTTTATGGATTACAGAAGTTCGCTTGATTCCAAAAATATGATTCTCCACGGTCATCATATGCAGGATGGCAGAATGTTCGGTACGCTGAAATATTATGAAGATTTTGATTTCTACAAGAAAAATCCGACATTTACATTCAATACCATCTATGAAAAGAGCGAGTGGCAGATCATTTCTATACTCAAAACAAATACGCTTGAATCGCAGGGCGAATTTTTCAATTACCTCAGAGGCGATTTTGACAGTGATTATGATTTCCTTAATTTTGTTTATCAGCTTCGGGAGCGTTCTATTATTGATACGCCTGTCAAGGTAAACGAAAATGATACACTTGTTACGCTGTCCACCTGTACCTATGACTTCTCTGAGTTCCGTTTTGTCGTTGTGGCAAGAAAGGTTCGTGACGGTGAAAGTGCTAAGGTAGATGTAAGCAAGGCAAGGAAAAACCCCGATCCGCTGTACCCCGATGTATGGTATAATTCCTTCGGCGGCACAAAACCAGAGGTAACTTCTTTCCAGGATGCTTACAACAATAAAAAAATCAACTGGTATGACGGCAAGAAAAAAGACTGGTCTGAAAAGGACGATGAAAAACTGTATGAAAATATTAACGAGGGCAGAGAGGCTGCTCTTGAGGAAATACAGAATTTTATCGACAAAAACAAATATGCCGACAAACAGCAAAAAGAAATTGATAAGCTTGTTGAAAAATATACAGAACTGATCAATAATGCTAACAGCGGTTCTGAAATCAACAAAATCTATGATAAGGCTATAGAGGATATCCGCAAGGTAAAAACGCTGAATACCGTTAATTCCGAAAAGAAAGCAGCTGAACAGGAAGCAAGCGAAAAGCAACTGAACAGTAAAAAAGAAGGTGCAAAAATCGAGCTTCATAATTCTGTTGCCGGCAATACCTACAGGAAATCGCAGGCAACGCAGGTGAATGATCTTTTTGACGAATATAATGAAAAAATCGATAATGCCGAAACGGTTGAAGAAGTGGAAAAACTTAAAAAAGAAGGCATTAAAAAGCTTGCAAAAATCAAAACCGACGATGAACTGAAAAAAGAAGAATCCGAGGCGAAAGAACAGAAAGCAAAAGATGAAGCGAAAAAACTTCAAACAGCTAAAAAAAATGGTATCAGTTCAATTTCCAATTATGTCAATCTGAATAACTATAAAGATGCACAGCGCAAAACGATCAATAATATTATCTCGAAATACAAAACAAAGATTAACAGTGCAAAAAGTGTTGACTCCGTTAATTCTTTGGTTAGTAGTGCAAAAGCCGAGATCGATAAGGTGAAAACCAAGAGTCAGCTGAATGCCGAATCTGCCGCAGCAGCACTTGAGGAAGCTAAGTCAGAAGGAATTTACGAAATAAAGAATTATGTTGCATTAAGTGATTACAAGAGTGCGCAGAAATCTACTATTAAAAATATTATTTCTAATTATACAGCGATCATTAACAGTGCAAGCAGTAAAAATGAGGTCAGTAAGTATGTCAAAGCGGCTAAGTCGGAAATGGACAAGGTCAAAACGTCTGTCGAGATAGATGAGGAATCGGCAAAGGCAAAGGCAGAGACTGAGCCTAAGCCTTCTTCAGAACCTTCAGAAGATAAAGCTGATGTGGATGAGAGTTCAGGTGAACCGGAAGAATAATGATGTAAGTGGTCAGGGGCAGGATTCAGGAATCAGGTAGCAGATATATTCTGACGGATAACTGAATGCTGACCCCTGAATCCTATCTTTTTACAATATTTCAAATTTTTAAATTTAACAGAGGTACAGAAAGTGAATTACGAATTGATATATTACCGTTCATCTGCAACGGCAGAAATTCAACATATTACAGAAAAAAATCTTTCCGATACAGGATTGAAACTTTCGGATGCATATGCCGCCGCAGCTCCCGGAGAGTTGGCGGATAGGCTTTCGGCTGCTGTCAGAAAAGTAAAGCTGATTTTTATTGTTAGTGAGCAAAGCGGAGAAAATGTACTGAAAAAGATTTTGAGTCCTAAAAAAGAAGCAAACAGCAAAACCATTACAACAGAAAATGGGGCAAAGGCTGTTATATATACAAGTGGAGAACAAACCATCATTCTGGTGCCCGGTGAAATGGACCACGCAGAGGATCTTCTGAAAATAATCCGAATAAAGCTTACCGAAAAATATCACCTGCAAGAAGTCAGAGATGAAGCCCCCGATATCGGAACTGTTTCGGATGAGCTTGACAAACAGCTTTCAAGTGTAAAGCGTGTGCGTGTAACACCGTCGGGAAGCACAGCAGAAAAACGCATTGACAGTACGCTCAAAGGATGGAGAACGGTGTTTATCATATTAATGGTGCTTGCTTTTTTGCAGCTCGGTGCCGCAGCATATATCTATTTTTTACTGTAAGCAAACAGACAGTCAGTTTGATTCAACTGACTGTCTGTTTTTATTCTTCGTATTTTGAAGTAATTCCGAAATATTCTTCAAGTGTCAGACCACTTTTATAGATCGTGTCTGCAAACTCCGTGCCTACATAGCGGATATGCCAGGGTTCATAGGAATAACCTGTTATTTCTTCCTTGCCTTCGGGATAACGTATGATAAAACCGTAGCGATAGCTGTTTTTTGCAAGCCATTGTGCTTCGGGTGTTCCGATAAATGCAAAGGATGTGGTATTCACGTCAAAAGCAAGCCCCGACTGATGTTCGGAATGTCCCGGTCTTGCGGAAACCATATCCGCACCTTCTGTTCCTCGCTGGGATTTGAATTCATTATACAGATAATCCTGCAAGCTGTAGCTCCTGTAGCCGGAAACGGAAAAAAGATAAATTCCGTCATTGGCTGCCGCACTGCACATTTCTTCAAACGCTGCAAGTGCTTCGGGGTCTTCTCCCGAACCGTAATCTTCGGGCAGACTGTAGGTTTTATTGACCACAAGAATTCCGTCGATATAGGTGAGCCCGTCTTTCACAATAATTTCTTTCAAACTGCACTTTTTGATCTCGCTCCATGCAGAATACAGTTTTTGATTATCAACTTTTTTATAGGCTCTGACTCGTACATAGTACGAGCTGTTTTCAATCAGGTTTTCTGCAAGAAACATTGTTGTATCGGTCTGTACTGTAATACTCTCGGAAAAATCCTCATTCGGTGAGTATTCTGCTTGATAGCCTTCTGCTGTTTCTGATTCTGTAAAATTTACCTCAAAACTGCTGACCTTTGTTTCTGTTGTTGTAATATTCACTCGGGCAGGGTTGATCTTGTATGCGATTTTTTCGGTACCTTGATATTTTCCCTGCATGGTAAGAGTGGCATAATGAATTCCGACAGAGATGTTTTTCGTATCATATTGCAGGGTATAATCCACGTTTTTTTTAAGAACTTCATCATGGTATTTTACTGTGACCGATGGTTCCTGTGTTTTTTCGGTATAGCTTAAATCCCTGACAGTTACTGTCAGCTCATCTGTTCCGATAGTTTTCTGTGCTTCTTCAATCACCGAGGAGGTGTTATCCGCATCAATTTCGCTTACTGTAACGGATTCCGTGTTCTGTTGATTTGTTTTTTCAATGCTGCTGTACTCTGCAAAAGAACACGCTGAAAGCAAAATAATGCCTGCCGCCGCAACGGACAGTATAATCAGATTTTTTTTCACAGACATCTTCCTTTAAAAAATTTTGATCTATAAATATGTAATGAGCAAAAATTAAAAGTTGCACCTTTGTTGTTCATTGTTGTTAAACAGATAAACGTATTGTGCAATCAAATAATATATTAATATATAATTGTAGAGTTATTATATACCGCAATCTTGCGAGTTGTCAAGAATATTACGAATATCTAAAAATTATTTCAGATTGTATTTGTAATATCATTCGGTTAGTGATATAATAGAAATGATTGTATGGAAATATTAAGCAAAATAATGCGGTGAGGAGGAAAACACCCATGGACATACGACTTGGTGACATTCTTGAAATGAAAAAAACGCACCCGTGCGGTAAAGACAATAATAAACAATTTCTTGTGCTGAGAATCGGTATGGATTTCAGACTGAAATGTCAGGGCTGCGGTCATGAAGTAATGCTGCCGAGGCTGAAAGCGGAAAAAAATATTCGTAAGGTTTTCCGTGACGGAGAAAATATCAACATTCAAAAGTAGCTGTGCCGATGGTTAGAATTCAGGTGAATCAGAGTGAATGTTCCATTAGACACGGTAAAGCTGTTTTCATGTTGATTCCTCAAAGGGAGAACACACTAAAATTCCTGTCACCTGAACCGTCATTTACAAACGATTGAATAAGGAGCAGTTATATATGTTTGATAAGTTGAAGGTTTTTGAGAATAAATATGAGGAAATTTCCGCAAGACTTTGCGACCCTGCGGTTGCATCCTCGGCAGAAAAATATACAGAAGCAATGAAAGAACTCAAAAGCGTTGAACCGATCGCACTGAAATTCAGAGAATATAAAACTTGTAAAAAGGAACTTTCTGATGCTGAAGAAATGTTTTCTGAGGAGAGCGACAGCGAGTTGAAAGAGATGATCGGTGAAGAACTCGCAGAATTGAAAAACAGGGAAGGGAAGCTTACAGAAGAGCTGAAAATACTCCTTCTGCCAAAAGACCCTAACGACGACAGAAATGTTATTGTCGAGATCAGAGGTGGTGCCGGCGGCGAGGAAGCGGCACTGTTTGCGGCAGTGCTGTACCGTATGTATTCAATGTATGCGGTGAAAAAAGGCTGGAATTCAGAAATTGTCAGTGTCAACGAAACAGAACTCGGGGGCTTTAAAGAGGTAAGCTTTATGCTCAATGGTCAGGGAGCGTATTCCAGACTGAAATTTGAAAGCGGCGTTCACCGTGTACAGCGTGTACCCGATACCGAAACACAAGGACGGATCCATACTTCAACCGTAACGGTTGCCGTTCTGCCCGAAGCAGAAGATGTTGAAGTGAATATCAACCCGGCTGACCTCAAAATTGATACCTTCCGCTCCAGCGGTGCAGGCGGACAGCATATTAATAAAACAGAGTCCGCTATCAGGATTACGCATCTGCCGACAGGGCTTGTGGTGGAATGTCAGGACGAAAGAAGTCAGTATAAAAATAAGGATAAGGCAATGAAAGTGCTGAAATCCAGACTTCTGGAAGCGGAAAGAGAAAAACAGCAGGGCGAGGTTGCACAGGAGCGGCGTTCTCAGGTCGGAACAGGCGACAGAAGCGAACGTATCAGAACCTATAATTATCCGCAGGGCAGAGTGACGGATCATCGTATCGGCTTGACATTATATAAGATTGATGATATCCTTAACGGTGATATAGATGAAATCATCGATGCGCTGATTGCGGCAGACCGCTCAAAGCAGCTTGAAAACAATGAAGAATAAAATTTGCAGCAGGTGAGATTAAATGTTTAAAGGCAGTTTTAGAGGCGAAAGATGGGAAATGGCAAAGGTGATCATGGCTGCGATTTGTCTGGCAATGATGGTTGCTCAGATCGTTGCGGGTTACAATATGATAAATTCCAATGAGGAAGAACGTATTCAGGCAACCTCTGCGAATTATGAAACGCTTCAGCCCGGAATCAATGTTGACGGAGAGATCACAGAGCTGTTTTACAGTTTTCCGATTGAAATGGAAAGCGGAGGCAGCGACGAGGAGTTGATTGCTTATATTGTAAAATCGGATACAGGAAAGCTGATGCTGCTTCGTGCGCCGGTTGACAGCGAGATCTCATGGGAACTTGCTGACCTCAAAGAGGGAAAAAAGGATAGCGTGGCTTACCGTGGTAATGTAAAGACTATGGGCGACGCTTATTATAGTGCGATTGCTTCGACTTTGAGATTTAACAAGCTCCGGAAAAAAATAGTGGTTGATGGAAAAATTAATGATCTCCTTCTCCATAATATGATCGATATCACGGCA
>ONGS01000089.1 GCA_900317395.1 uncultured Eubacteriales bacterium
GGAAGATCCATAAGGTGAGTCTGCCATCTCCAGTCATCACCTGTTTTCAGTGATGTTGAACCAAATACGCCTTCAATACCGAGCTTATCCTTCTTAGCTGTCATATCCTGAACAACCTCAGAAAGCTTGGAGAAGCTGTTGATCTCGTCAACGGACTTGATTACGGCACCGTCTGTAGCGATATACTTATCAAGGATAGCGTTATTATAGATAATACCGTAACCTTCAACTGCATAAGGAACACCATAAACGCCGTCATCCTTAGTTACTGCGAGCGACTTATCATTAAGAAGATCGTAAAGCTTTGTTGCTTTCAAATCTGCACAGTAATCAGCCCAGTTAGAATAACCTACAGGACCGTTAATCTGGAAGATCGTAGGCGGATCGGATTTTGCCATTTCAGATGTAAGTTTTTTCTCATACTCACCGGAAGCAGCTGTTTCAATCTTAACCTCAATGCCCTTTTCTTTCTTGTACTCATCAGCGATTTCCTGATACTTATCAGCGATCTCAGGTTTGAAGTTCAGGAAGTAAATCGATTTAACACTAGAAGTATCGATACTTGTATCTCCTGTGAGTGCTCCCTTGTTGTCATTTCCGCTGCTACCTTCATCAGCACATCCTGCAAGAGCGCCAGCCATCATACATCCTGCAAGTGACAATGCAAGGATTCTTTTTACGTTTTTCATTTTAGTTGCCAACTCCTTAAAAAATTTTTATTTTGAATTGATGCCGCATAATCAACTTTTATTGCTCCGTACCATGCAGCAATATTCTATATGAAATGATACCATCTTTTCAAATAATTTTCAATAGTTTTTTGAATATTTTTTTTAAAAATATTTCTATATATTAAAAGTATTTGTTAAAAAAGCAAAATTCAACATTATTTTTAATTTATATTTCTAAATCTAAATTATAAGTGTAAATTCACTGTAAAATGAATTTACGCTTCAATTCAAACATTATCCGATCTGTTAATTTGCCTTAAATAATGAAAGATTATTACTACTGTCACATACTCCCAGAAATACCTCTTTCGCATTGTGAAATCCTTGTTTTTCAAGCTGCTTTTTCAGCCATGTCATATCAAGTCCTCTACGCTTCAGATTCTCTCCGAGAACTCTGCCGTCCATAATAACCTCTGTGCTCATATATTCAGGTTTTGTTTTGAGATCTATATCCGTTGGATTCACAGGGCGCTTGTCGCTGACCGGCAAGACTGTAAGCTTACCGTTATATTCAAAAATAGCAGTCTGAATGTCATTCAAATTAAAATAACCTGCCTGTCTGCACATAACCATAAATTCGCTAAGATCTAATTTTGCTTTTTTCATGTTGCTGCGGTATATTTTTCCATTATTCATGATAATGGTAGGGCTGCCGTTGATATACTTTCTTGTTTTAGGGAATTTCCTTGTAATCAGACTGAGCAATACTGTAACTGTTCCGTAAACAAACATAGCTGTAAGCGGTCTTAAAGGTTCTTCCAATTCCGTAGCAAGTTCTGCGGCAATAGAGCCTATTACGATACCATTGATATAATCAAATAAATCGAGCTGAGATATCTGCTTATGTCCTAATACTTTTGAAATTAAAAACAATGCGATGATTGACAGCATTGATGTACCGACCACCATAAGCATTTCCATTATTAACTTCCCCCCATTTGTCATAAATTTAGTATAACCAAAAAATGCAGAAATAAACTTTTGTAAATTACATTTCGCTCTTTTAGAAATATATGCCTTATACTGTCATCTTGAACGTAAGCGAATGATCTTTAAAAGATTCTACACTTCGTTCGGAATGACATATTTGTTTCTACATTCCTGAAAATAAAAATAGGAAATTTTCAATAGCGTTTACTATAAATATCTAAACTACTAATAAAAACAACCATTCTTACATCGAAATAAAATCGCTGTAAGAATGGTTGTTTTTGCACAAAAATCATCATAATTGCTGCACCAATTAAATAACGCAGAAAAGATGAATTTAAGGCAAGTATTAATGGCAATATTTTTTCAGGAGCAAGATTATATTGCGAAAAAACTCTCTGCCCATGCAAGCTGTGGACGATTACCGGGAGCTGAAACATAAAACAGTGCCAAATACACAAAAAGCAACGTCATGAACACGGCCGCCCATATGACAACTCCCCTGCTGAAATTGCGGATGTTGATATTGGTGTTCTTAAAAAATGCAAAATATAAGGCCGTTACGATATTCACCACCGGCAGCATAAACACAAGCTGGAGCAAAAAAGCTGTTTTAGTATTAATGGGCTTATTCAAATTGCTGTAAACATCGTCAGGCAGAAAAGCAGGTTCTTTGCTGCTTGCAGCCAATGCGGCTTCCGCTAAACGTCTTGTGCGGTTTTTCGCTTCTCTGTCCAGTGCGGATGTATTGCTTTCATCAAATACCTTTTTAAACGGCGGTCGGCTGTAGGCTTCAATCTCGGACTGCATTTTCTCTTTCATATACAGTTCTTCAGCGATTTCATACATAATCCCCGAACCGCTCAGACCATCAATTTTAATCCGCACATCCGTGCTTACACCCTCTCCGACAGCCGATACATTTCCCATTGAACCCATTCTGATTTCCTGCGGAACCCCCTCCGGCGGAGGAGGCTCCGTAATATCGGGGACAGGCATAAATGTAGGTTCTTTCGGCATTTCAGGTAAATCAGGCGGCGGTATATCTGGCTTTTCTCCCTCATTCATCAACTCCTCAAGCGGTTTTTTATCTTCGCTCGGCTCATGTTTTTCATTAATCGCGTCAACATGATCGGCATATTCAGTGATTTTGATTTTATTGTTCCTGCGCTTTTTTCTCTTTCCTGCCTTAACAGCCTGAACAGCTGCCGTACCTTCAACAGGATATTCTTTATCGTTTCCGATTTCAAAATCATCGCAGTTTTCCGTCACTAACCATACCTCCACAAACTTTTATAATGCATAATGATTTGTACCGCTGCTTTCAACTGTAATTCTAATTTTCAGCACCCTTATTTTTTACATTTCATTCATAACCAGTCCGGTTATCAGCTTAGGATAAAAATAGGTCGATTTCTGAGGCATTTTTTCTCCTGCTGCGGCTACATCTCTGATTTCACTCACTCTTGTCGGGTTCAGAATAAAAGCACACTGCGCCTTACCGTCTATAACCGCATTTAAGGCATCCTCAAAGTGCTTGACATAGCTAAGGTTAATCTGTTTTGCCATGTTTTCGGCATCGATACCGAAAATACTTTCAAGCACCAACGTATGCAGCACTGTAACATCCAGTCCGCAATAGCTTTCGCTTTTATCGGGAAGTAAATCAGAAATGACCGTTTTATCCTTTAGTGTCAGAAGCTGATAGCTGTCACTGCCTGTATAAAATACAAAAGTCTTCTTGCCTTCCCTATATTTCTCTTCCAGCACCGACTCAATGGTATCTGTACCACAAAGCGGCTCAATATCAAAATACTCGGCGCACTTTTTCATTACGGCTTCGAAATCAAAATCTGCAAGGTCACGGACAATTCTGTGCGTGGGAAGAACAAGCAGCCCCGGATGCTCCATATCAACAAGCATCATCATCACATAATCTTCTGCTCCGTTACCGATTCCATTTTCATGACAGTAATTACGGTAATTGAGAGCAGTTTCATAACGGTGATGTCCGTCTGCAATGTAGAGTTTTTTGTCAGCAAATTCTTTGCAGATCGACTCTATAGCATTTTTATCGGTTACCGCCCAGAGTCTGTGTGTCACTCCCTCCCCATCGGTAAGCTCGTGTATCGGCTGTCCTGTGCTGTGTTTGTCAAGAATTGCTGTAACTGTATGCTTTTCGTCATTAAAGAGTGAATAAATCTGGCTGAAATTACAGTTGGTCGCTTTCATCAGATTAAATCTGTCCTCTTTTGCCTTGGAAAGCGTTTCCTCATGAGGAAGTATTACACCTTTTGAAAACTCCTCAATTTTCACTCTCACAATACATCCCTTAAAGCTTCTTGTATCACCACCAACAGTAAATTCCTCCTCATAGATATATACAGCCTCAAACTCATCGTTTTTGAGAATACCTTTTTTCTTAAACTTCCTAAGGGTTTCCCCTGCCTCCTCATAAGGATGCTCGCCCTTCGGAAGTTCCAAACGGATAATATTATTCTCGTTTTTCTGCAGATAAGTTTGTCTTTGTTCCTCACTGATGATATCGTAAGGCGGACACACAAGCTCCTCAATAGAGCCTGCCTTCTCCGTATTGAATCTGAGAGCCTTGAACGGTTTGATTTCTGCCATGGCAATTCTCCTTTACATAAAAACAATATATATTATTTTAATCATAAAGCAAAATTTTGTCAAGGCGATATACATTATTATAGTATATGTCTGATAAGAATTTGCATGAAATTTGTACTGCGATCAAAACAAAAGCGTCAGCCGCTTCAAAAAGAAACTGCTGACGCGTCCGAAATCTATAAAACTACAGATTATTTGATTTTAACTGATTTTACAGAGCTGTAAGCACCGTAAACCTTTTTGCCGCTTACTGTTTTGTAAGCTCTCACCTTAACATAATAAGTTTTACCCTTTGTTACGCCTGTAATTGTTTTAGTTTTCGTTGT
This sequence comes from uncultured Eubacteriales bacterium, assembly GCA_900317395.1. Lineage (GTDB taxonomy): Bacteria > Bacillota > Clostridia > Oscillospirales > Acutalibacteraceae > UBA1213. Next base: position 4,619 of record ONGS01000089.1, read on the forward strand.
ATTTTTGCTGATTGTTGATGTTTTCTTACCGGTCCTGAAAGTCTTACTGGTAGAATAAAGAATTTCATAGCCTGTTACGGTCTTATCAGCATTCCATGTTACTTTCAACTGTTTTGTCTTCGGTGAGGAAACTGACTTGATCGTAACTGTTTTTGGAACGATTTTGAATGTCTTGGTAATTGTTCCAGTGAAATTGCCTTTACCTTTAATTGTAACCTTCGCTGTACCGATTGCCTTGTTACTACTATAGGATACAGTATAATCAGTATTCTTTACAAGCTTTTTAGAACCGAAGGCAACAGATACCGTAGGAGTAATGTTCTTACCGGTATATTTGTAAGATGCGCTGACACCGGATAATCTTGTTTTGTTCAGGTTGGCAGCAGAAATTGTAAAGGTCTTTGTAATCGTTCCCGTATAATTACCTTTACCCTTAACAGTTACTTTTGCTGTACCCTTTTTCACGTTATTACTGTAAAATACATTATATCCGGTTGAAGGTACCGGTACACCAGTGCTATCCTTAACTGTAACAGAAGTTATGATTGCGTTTCCGGTATAGGTAAAGCGAGTAGATGTAAGAGTTACACTTGCAATAGTTCTTTGTTTAATACTGTAAAATACGGTTTTGCTGCCACTATAAGCGTTCTTACCTGTTATGGTTATTTTATATGTACCCGGTGTACTGCTGGATTTGTTTTGGTAGTCAACCGTGTAATCTTTGTTTTCACTAAGTGTTACTGTACCCTTCTTTACAGTTTTTACGATAGGATACTGTACACTACCATTTTCGATAAATGAAGAAGCACTGAGAGTGACAACGCAATCTACCAAAGATGTTCTGCTAAGTACAGGAATTACTTCTTTATCTTTATGACCGCATAATTCGCATGTATAAGTCTTTTCGCCCTGTGTATCATATGTAGGCTGTTTTGTGATAGTCTCGGTCGTTTTTGTATGGTTGCAGTAAATTGTAAATTCTTTTGTTTCACTGTCTTTATAATTACCTTTACCGCTTATTGTAACCTTAGCCGTTCCGGGCACTTTGTTATTTGAATATGATAAAGTATAATCAATATCTTTTACAAGTGTAACACCATCATGTGTAATTGTGATGTCAGGCTGAACTCCGATTGTCTTATTTTCAGCTGTAAGTTCCTGCTCATCGATCGTAGATTTAATTACATCTGCTGCCTTGATTGATTTGGTTGTGATACTAAATGTTTTTGAAGCTTCGGTGCCTGCATAGTACTTGAGACCAATTACTTTGACTGTTCCTTGTTTACCAACTTGGGTATTATTGCTATATTCAAGTCTATAGTCAACATCTTCTACAAGAATCTCACCATCGAAGTTCTTCACTTCAACAGAAGGTTTATATTCTGTAACAATCGGTGAATACTCAGCACTACTTTTAAATGTTATATTTGAAGAGGCATTAGAAAGAGGATAGGTTACAAATACTTTACACTTATCTTCTTTATTACCCGATTTTGCTGTTATGATTGTTTCACCTAAAGCAACGCCGGTTACTTTACCGTTTGAATCAACGGTAGCAATTGTTTCATCATCAGATATCCATGTCACAGGGCAATCGCTGACAGAACTGTCATCTTGATTATAAACAGTAGCTCCGAGCGTAACAGTACCTTCTTTTTTATTGTTGAATTTGATTGTCGCAGTTGGTAGAGGATCACCAGCCGTTACATTTTTTATCATAATACTGGAAGTTGTGAAGCCCTTGATTGTAACAGAAGTCTTATAACCTGATGCCGTGACTGCTGATATTGTGGTACTTCCATTTCCTACAATTTTTACATTACCGCTGTTATCAACAGTTGCAACATTTGTATTGCTGGACTCCCATCTTTCAATGGTATCATCATGATCGTAAGGCTGGTTTGAACTGATTGTGATTTCAGCAATGAGAGATATTGTAGAACCAACATTAAGTGATTTCTTGAAGTTAGTTGTTTCCGTTTCTTTACTTAATATACTACCTTTTGTAGCTCTTTTCAGAACTTCAAGATTAAATATTTTACTGATGGATGGGTTTGCTTCTGAGCTGGCCTTAACCTGAATAGTACCTTTGGAAAATCCTTTCAACGTAATAGCTTTACTATTCTGAGATATGATTTGTACATAATCTCCGTTGTTTTCACCATTATTCAGCACTTCCCAGATAAGTGTATCATCTGGTGTTGAGCCATCAGTAGCTTTCAGTTCGCCTTTAATTGTGATTTGATGCTGGTCAAACACCTGAATTGTATCGCTTTCTGCGATTTCTTTGACTACTCCATTTTCTTCAGTAGTTAGACTTACAGCGGAAGAATCAATCTTATCCGCAACCGAGCATGTAACATGCATTTCAACGCCCGAGTTTCTTGCTCTTGCTGTGATTTGAACTGTACCCTTCCTGACACCTGTTATAATTGCTTTCTGCTGATTGGTGAAGCTGCCTGTATTTACAGCTTTAACTGTTGCAATATTTTCATCTGAAGATGACCAGAGTATTTCCTCATCAGCTGTTGTAGGACTCATTATTGCTGTCAGTTCTGTATCTCTACCGACTCTTGTTGATACTGTCTGAGTATTGAATTTGATTGATGTAGCCTTTGTCAGAACTCTTATCACGCAGCTTGCCTTGATATTTTCTCCCTCACCATAAATTGTAATGGTAGCATCGCCTTTACCAACTGCAGTAATCATACCTGTTGCATCTACTTTTGCAACTTTCGTGTTACTTGATTCCCACCTGAATTCGTCAGTTGCACCAAAATCATATCCATCACCTGAATAGGTCGGAGTTGCTTCATATGTGAGCTGGAAGGTATCATTCAGTTCCAAAGCTCCGGGAGAATTCGTAATTTTAAGATCCTTTGCAGGATTTTCTTTTACGATCGTTACATGAATATATTTCGGACCATTCTGATAATTTTTTTCAGTTACAGATTTATTTTCCTCATTTCTCAGAATTCTTTGTCCCTTAAAATAAGCTCTGTCAGAGGTTTCTGTTGCTTTATACTTTGCAACAATCGTTACAAGACCATTTTGCTTCGGAGTCAGTAGTCCGTTCTGGGTTATTTCTGCTTTTGTAGTCGGCTTAGGATCTACAGTATCTCCATCAATAAAACCCTCATAGACCGCCCAATCCGTAATATCTGTTGATCCTGATGTCGGGGTAGCTTTATACTGATACTGATGGTTAGCGATAACAAGCGCACCCACTGTATTATTCTGATCAGGGGTCAGGAATGTATAACCACTGTTAAGGTTAAGCTTCGTACCATTCTGAGTAATTGTCATTTCTGTTGCCGGCTGATAAACCTTAATAGGGATTCTCCGCATTCCTTCGCCGTTGCTTGATGCAACAGTCATAGAATAATCTCCGGCCTTTATGCTGACCCAGTTGTCACCATTCGAATATCCGCCTCTGACCGTAAACTCATTTGCAGATTTTCTGACAAGAAGATGTTCGTCAGAACCAGCTGTTAGAGCTGCGATAATAGTATCATCAACCGGGTTACCGTTAGCATCCTTTGCAACAACTTTAATTGATTCATATACATTACCGTCCGAAGCAAAATTATTATCAACATAGATTATAGGATTGTCAGTAATATCATTACCATTTGAATCATAAAGTTTAAGCTGGGTGATTGTCGCAGCACCTGTTTCAGCAGCTGATGCTGTAATACCTGAATCAGTGAATGCTGATACAGCACCGGTTGTACCACCAAACAAAAGTAAAGTAGCCGCAGAAAAAACAGCAAGTGATTTTTTTGCATAAAATTTCGCATTAGAACTGAATTTTCCCATTTTTAATCAATCTCCTTTACAAAATTTGTGTCTATGGTATTAATTTAATGACAGACAACAACAAATTGAAGTCCTTTCATTTCCACAAAATGTCGTTTCTGAATATAAAAAAATATCTCAAACACTTTTCCACATCCATTTTAACATCACAATTAATAAAAGTCAACAGTAACACTTAAAAATATGGTAAATTTTTATATAAAATTTAAATAAAAAAAACAGCCGTCAATCTAAGACGACTGTCATATAAATGTTGGCATCTTCCTATCTTTCCAGGACGTCACCATCCAAGTATTTTCGGCACTATCGAGCTTAACTTCCGTGTTCGGCA
>ONGS01000070.1 GCA_900317395.1 uncultured Eubacteriales bacterium
AGCCTTTCTCATGCAAGCGGACTTGATGAGGAATTTGTGGATAAGTTCGTTGACAGTCTTGATTTGAATCAGGAGATCAATGATTATGTGGACGGATATTATAACAGTAATTCTACGCTTATCGATACAATATCATTTAAGCAGAAATTCAGAGCAGCTATAGATGACTATGTTGAAGAACATAATATTGAGAAGAGTAAGGTTTCGGAATCGTCTGTTGAATACCTTATGAATGAGGCAACGGAAATTTATCAGAATGAAATCAGTATTCCTTTCTTCTCTGTGGCCGCCAATTATATAAAAAAACTTAGCAAACCACTGGATTTCACAATGTTTGGACTGATTGCAGGTGTATTGGTTCTATGTGTGATAGTATATTTTACGAACAGCTTTAAGCACAGAGCTTTCCGATACTTCAGCTATGCTTTTGGAGGTGCAGCAATCAGTTGTGCCGTTATACCAGCTGTTGTGTATATTTCAGGGGTTATTGAAAAAATTAATATATCAACACGTTCGCTTTATAATTTGTTTGTAAATTATTTTAACGGAGCATTTGTTTATTTCTGGTTCTTTGTAGCAGCATATCTTATACTTTCTGTTGCATCATTCCTGGTGTTTAAGAGAAAGCATGATGCTCTTGTAAGGGGACACCATTAAGAAATTCCGGGAAGGTTATTGAAACTTTCCCGGTTTTTTTAATATATTATTAAGAGAAGCTTCAAATGTATTGATTTTGTGCGGGTTTTGGAATATAATTAAAAGGAATAATGTTGAAGCGAGGATTAAAATTATGAAAACAGAAGCAGAAAAATTTTTTGATTTTATAAACGAAAAGACCATAGCACTTTGTGGTATCGGAGGAAGCAATCTTCCGCTGATCCGACTCTTTAAAAAGTACGGTGCGAATGTTCTTGCCTGTGACAAAAGAGAACGTGAGGCTCTTGGTGAAAATGCGGAGCTTGCTGAACAGTACGGCGCAGAACTCAGACTTGGTCAGGGATATCTGAATGATTTAGGTGCAGATATCATCTTCCGAACACCGGGTATGAAATATTATATGCCTGAACTTGTAAATGCAAGACAACAGGGCACAGCAGTTACAAGTGAGATGGAAGTGTTCTTTGACCTTTGCCCTTGTAAAATTATCGCTGTAACAGGAAGTGATGGCAAAACAACAACAACAACCATTATATCGGAAATTTTAAAAGCTCAGGGATATACGGTGCATCTCGGCGGTAATATCGGCAGACCGCTTCTGCCTGATATCGAATCAATTAGCCCTGATGATATTGCAGTTGTGGAGCTTTCAAGTTTTCAATTGATTTCTATGCGAAAAAGTCCTGATATTGCTGTTGTTACCAACCTTGCACCGAATCATCTGGATATTCATAAGGATATGCAGGAATATATTGATTCCAAGAAAAATATTGTCCTGCACCAGAATGCGTTTGGTAAAGCTGTTCTGAATCTGGACAATGAAATAGCTTATTCCTTCAGGGACGATATCAGAGGAAGTATGTATCTTTTCTCACGCAGAAACAAGGTTGAAAACGGTGCCTATTTGAATGATGAAGGAAAAATTATGATGTCGGAATACGGCAAAGAAACAGAAATTATGGATGCCAAGAATATCAGAATTCCCGGTCTGCACAATATAGAAAATTATCTTGCTGCTATCAGTGCCGTATGGGGACTGGCAACGGCGGAAACAATAAAGAGTACAGCCGAAAGCTTTGGTGGTGTTGAGCACAGAGCAGAACTTGTCAGAGAGCTTGACGGAGTAAAGTATTATAATGATGCTATTGGCACAAGCCCGACAAGAACCGTGAAAGGTATGTTGTCGCTGTTTGATCAAAAAATTATTTTGATTGCAGGCGGTTATGATAAGAAAATTCCCTATGATGAAATGGGAAAGGTGGTTCCCGATACTGTAAAGGTGCTGATTCTTTTCGGTGCAACCGCCGATAAAATAGAAGCAGCTACTAAAGCCGCTCCAACCTACAGCGTAGAAAACCCGAAAATTATCAGAGTAAATAATATGGAAGAAGCTGTGAAAGCAGCAAGAGAAAACGCCGTTGCCGGTGATATTATATCAATGTCTCCTGCCAGTGCAAGCTTTGATATGTACAAGAATTTTGCGGAAAAGGGTCTTCACTTCAAAAAAATTGTCAATGAACTGAAGTGAGCGCTAAAAGGAAACGTTACAATGTGTGAATTACTAGATAGATATAGAGCAAGGCCATAGAGAAGAACGTTGCAGAAATGTATGTGGAAGAACAGGAAAACGGTATAAAAAATATGGTTAGACTTTGCAGGAAATTTAAGGCAACGATTGCGGAAACAATCAGTGAACTGATTGAAAGCTATGGTTTGTCTGAAGATACTGCCTCACAAAAAGTGGAACAGTATTGGAATGCACAGTAAAAAAGCCGCCGATACACCTGTCTGATGAACGGCGGCTTTTTGATTGGGAGGAACAGTTTTGGAAACCAAAGAAATTTTAAAAACAATTTGCACGGAAAAAGGAATCTCGGGCAGGGAAAACGAGCTTTATGATACCATGACCGAATTATTTGACGGCATAGCAAGAATCAGAAAAAAACCGAATGGAACAATTATAGCTGAAATTGGTGACAACAGCAGCGAATATCATATCATGTTTGATGCACATATTGACAGGATCGGACTGAGTGTTACTTATATTGACGACAACGGTTTTATCAAGGCTGAGCCGGTGGGCGGAATTGACCTTCGTGCGCTGCCGACCAGTGCTGTGATCATCAAGAGCACAAGCAAGCTTAAAACAACTATGCAGAATTCTGACGGAACATTTGGTACATATAATGCAGAAACGAATGAGGATATTATGGGAATCGTCTGCGCCATGCCGCCGCACCTGACCAAAAAAGAAGAGGGTCTGAGCCGTGATAATATCTGGATCGATACGGGACTTTCGGCTGATGCGGTAAAGGGAATGGTAAATCTTGGAGACAGTGTTATTGTAAAAAGTGAATTCCGTGAAATGCTGAATCATATGGTTACTGTTTCTGCTCTCGATAACAGAGCAGGATGTGCGGCATTGATCAAATGTGCAGAATTGTTGCAGGGAAAGAACCTTCCATGCAGAGTGTCTCTTGTTTTTTCTTCTCAGGAGGAAACAAACGAAAGCGGAGCAAAAACCGCCGCATTTGAGTTGTCACCGGATGAAGCAATCGTTGTTGATGTGGGATTTGCAAAGCAGGAGGGTGTACCGAATGAAAAAAGCGGTGCAATCGGCTGCGGACCAATTATTAGCATTGCACCTGTTCTTTCAAAGGTGATCTCAGATACGCTGACGGAAATTGCAGGAGAATTGACTATCAAATGTGATTATGAGGTTGACGGCGGCGGCACGGGAACCAATGCCGACGGAATTGCAGTTTCAAAGGGCGGTGTAACATGCGGTGTGCTTTCGATTCCCGAAAAAAATATGCACACGCAAACGGAAACGGTATCAATAGATGATATTGACAGTGTGGCAAAAATTCTTGCCGAGTATGCTCTGAGAGGAGGTATCAGAAATGCTTGATCTTACGCTTCTTGAAAAACTGTGCAGAGCAGGCGGTATTTCGGGTGATGAAGGCGAGGTACGCAATATTATCCTTGATGAGATTCGCACTTATGCGGATGAAATTAAAACGGACGGCTTGGGAAATGTGATTGTTTTCAAAAAAGGAAAGGAGCGTCCGAAAAAGCGATTGATGCTTTCTGCTCATATGGACGAGGTAGGATTTATTGTTACCGATATTACCGAAAAAGGACAGTTGAAATTTGCCTGTGTGGGAGGAATCAACGACAGTGCGGTATTTGCCAAGCAGGTATTTGTGGGAAAAAATAAAATTCCGGGTGCGGTATGCTGTAAGCCTGTTCATGTGCTGAAAACTGATGAAAAAGGGAAAAATCCGCCAGCTGAGTCATTGACGATAGATATTGGTGCAGGAAGCAAAGAGGAAGCACAACAATATGTTTCTCTCGGTGACAGTGTGATTTTTGATAGTCCTTATGAAAATCAAAACGGAAGAATTATCAGTAAGGCAATAGATGACCGTTTTGGCTGTCTTGTGCTGATTGAGATGATAAAATCGGAGTTGTCGTATGATATGTATTTTGTGTTCTGTGTGCAGGAGGAAGTCGGGCTCCGTGGTTCAACAGCGGCGGCTTATACGGTAAACCCCGACAGCGCTATTGTGATAGAAGCGACAACAGCGGCAGATTTGCCCGGGTCAGAGGGTGAAAAGAAAGTTTGCCTTGTGGGCGGCGGTGCAGTGGTATCGTTTATGGACAGAGCCACAATTTACGACAAGGAATATTATAACCTTGCAATGAAGATAGGATCGGAGAAAAATATTCCTGTTCAGACCAAAACGATGATTGCAGGCGGCAATGATGCAGGTGCGATACATCGCAGCAGAGGAGGAGTACGCACAATAGCAGTCTCTGTTCCGTGTCGTTATCTTCATTCCTCGTCAGGCCTGATTTCCGTATCGGATGCAGAAGCAGTATACAGTATTGTGAATGAACTGGCGACAGCAATTATAGAAAACGAAACATGATTTATTATGCAGATAAAAACGAAAAAACATATATAACTGACTTGAAAAAATTATGCGGTAAAAGCAGTGTGACAGCTTGCAGAATTATGAGTTTGTATGAAAGCTACGGACAGTATGAACTTGCTCAGTTCTGGGTGCAGTACAACAGTAACGGAAAGGCAGTTTCTGCAATAAGCAAGTATGGCGGGGACATGACGGTTTGTATGACCGATAATACTGATACCGATGAGTTGAAACGATTTATGGCTGTCATAGGAGCGGCAAGTGTGACAAGTGAAAAGCCAATTTCTGAATGCCGGGAAAGCGGTATCGTCATGCGGCTGACGGAAAGGGAAAAGCTGAAATTATGCAGTACGGATATCAGGTTTGATTTTACACCATCACTTCCAGAGGTTTATCGACTTTTGAAGCAGTGCGAAGGTGATGGTTTTGCTGTTCCGGAATATGAAGATTTTCTGCTTGATACTTCTCACAGACTGCGGCATGAAACAGCTTTGTGCTGTGCCGTGGTCAAGGACAATAAGCCGTTGTCATTTGCTATGACTGCGGCTTTAAGCAGTGATACTGCGGTAATTGGAGCGGTTTGTACACACCCCGACTACAGAAGGACTGGACTGGGTGCGGAATGTGTTTCAAGGCTGATACAGCAGCTGCAAGGCAGAGAAATATTGATTATGAGAGAAAAAAATCAAAACGAGGAATTCTATCAGACTCTCGGTTTTGAAAATGAAGGAAAGTTTTATCAGGAGATAAGGAAAGATGAAAAATAATTTTTTTGACATTTCTGAAGAAATAGTGGAGCTTGGCAGTAAGGCGGAAGAAAAAGCGAGATCATATTTCAAAAGAATAGATGAGATAACGGAATATAATCAGCTTAAAATGTTAAAAGCGTTCCAAAATGCAAGAGTAAGTGAAAGCTGTTTTACGCCTTCAACAGGCTATGGCTACGGCGACAGGGGCAGAGAGGTGTTAGATCAGATATTTGCCGAGGTTTTGGATACAGAGGATGCACTTGTCCGTCATAACTTTGCCAGCGGAACACATACGCTGACAGTGGCATTGTTCGGAGTGCTTCGTCCGGGAGATACGATGGTTTCCGTTACGGGAGTGCCGTATGACACATTGCAGGGCGTAATCGGTCTGGGCGGTGAAAGCAGCGGTTCATTAAAGGAGTTCGGAATCAATTATGAGCAGGTTGATCTTCTGCCGGATGGAAAAATTGATTACGAAGGAATCAAAAAGGCAGTTAAGCCCGACACCAAAATGGTTTATATTCAGCGTTCGAGAGGATATTCACTTCGCCCAACATTGCTGATAAGTGATATTAAAAAGATTGCGGCACTTGCCAAAAGTATCGCACCCAATTGTATTGTGATGCTCGATAATTGTTACGGAGAATTTGTGGAAATGGAAGCACCGGGAGCGTATATTGACCTGATGGCAGGTTCGCTGATCAAAAACCCGGGTGGTGGTATTGCGCCCACGGGTGGTTATATTGCAGGAAGAAAAAAGCTTGTTGAGGATTGTTCTTACCGTCTTACCACTCCGGGAACAGGCAAGGAGATCGGCTGTACGTTAAATCAGAGCAGAGAGTTATTTATGGGTGCGTTCAATGCCCCTCATGTGACAGGAGAAGCGTTGAAAACAGCGGTATTTGCGGCGGTACTGTTTGAACAGTTGGGCTTTGAAGTGACACCGAAATATGATGAAATCAGGGGAGATATCATTCAGGCAATCCTTCTTGGCAATGAAGAAAGACTGATTAAATTCTGTCAGGGAATACAGGCAGCGTCACCAATCGATTCTTTTGTAACGCCCGAGCCTTGGGATATGCCAGGCTATGACAGTAAGGTGATTATGGCGGCAGGTGCGTTTACTCTCGGTTCGTCTATAGAGCTTTCTGCGGATGCACCGCTTCGTGAGCCTTATGCGGTATGGATGCAGGGAGGACTGAATTTCCACAGCGGAAAAACTGCCGTTCTGCTCGCCGCTGAGAAAATGAAAGGTTTTGTTTGATTTTCTATCCCGGAAATGCGGTGATGAATTGCGTGATCTAAAAAAATCTAAGTGCAAAATTGACAGCGGAGGCACTCCGCTTGTACTGCAAAAAGCAGTTACTACAGCGGCACTGGCAGGAATGTATTGTTTGTGTGCGAATTTTGTGCTGAGTCTGACAATCGGGAAACTTGGCATTACGGATGAAACAGTCAGATTGTTGTCTTTGGGACTGATCACCCTTTTTACCATGCTTCCGCCGTCTGTAATGTATTTATGGAAATGGAAAGATACCGATTTACTTTACAGCGGCAAGAATGAAAAACAAATCGGCAAATCCGAAACATTATTGGCGGTTATTTTAGGCTTTGCGATATGTGCGGTGCTGAATTTTGTGATTTCGCTTACAAATCAGGCAAATGTTTCGTCAGGCGTTCTATTCCATGATTTCCAAGGTTTTTGGACGGCTGTATTGACCGTAGGGATTTTTCCTGCGGTATGTGAAGAGCTGTTGTTTAGAAAATGTATTGTTGGTTCTTTAAAAAAGTATGATGATTTACTTGCGGTGTTAATTTCTGCCGTGATTTTCGGAATGTTACATTCGGGAATTACAGGCATGAGCTTTGCGTTTTTGTCGGGAATTGTCCTCGGCTTTGTCCGTCTATACACAGGAAGTTTTTCAGCGGTGGTGGCTGTACATTTGCTAAATAATCTTCTTGCACTGGGTACAGCGGCTGTCGGGGTATTTATTTCGCCTGAACTGAAAAGCGTAGTTTTTTATGCTTTTGGTATATCAGGGATTATTTTTTTTGTGCTGTGTTTCATACTGTTAAAACCAAGAAAAATAAAGCTTTATCGGCTCAAAGAAAACGAGAAAGAACTCTTCATACAAACGCTGAAAGATAGTCCTGTTTTGTGGGGATATATTCTGCTTGCGATTGTGATAAAAATATTCTGAGGTAGATGTGAATGACAGAAGATGAAAGACTGATGAGCCTTGCAATCGAGCAGGCAAAAAAAGCATATGAAATCGATGAAGTACCAATTGGTGCGATTGTTGTAAAAGACGGAGAGGTTGTCGGAGCAGGCTTTAACAGACGTGAAACAGGCAAAAACGCTCTTTATCATGCCGAACTGACAGCAATTAACGAAGCCTGCAAAGCACTCGGTGGCTGGCGGCTGTGGCAGTGTGAGCTGTATGTAACTTTAGAGCCGTGTCCGATGTGTGCCGGTGCGATCATCAATTCCAGAATCAAAAGGGTAGTTTATGGCTGTGAGGACTACAAAGCCGGATCTGTCAAATCAGTGATCAATTTATTTGAACTTCCCTATAATCACAAACCCGAATATGTCGGAGGTGTTTTATCTGATGAATGTTCGTCGTTGCTCTCGGATTTTTTTAAGGAGCTGAGAAGAAAGAAAAGAAATCAAAAGAAAAGAAATCAGTAGCTGTTTTCTAAATATTCAATTTGCATTTGGGTTCCTTTTGGTGCAGTAGTAGCATTTGCAGAAATACTTCCTAAAGCAGCGAATGCTATAATAAATGTTAAACATAATACAGTAAATTTTTTCATTTGAATTTCCCCTTATTCAATTACAGATTCAGCTATTATTGCTTCTTCTCTTAAATACATTTGATGATTTTGATACCAAAAAGCGCAGAATACAGATGTTACTACAATCAATAAAATCAGAATTACCGAGACTAAAGCTTTGATATACTTTGAAAGCTTAATTTTTTTGACTATGTAATCCGTATCAAGTGATGAATAATAATCATTAACTACATTATTCGGAAAACCATAGTTTTTATACAGTTCCTCTTTTGTGGTGATACCTGCCTCATCGCAGTAGCTTTCTATATTGTTTTTTAATTTAGCAATATATTTTTTCTCGTCTTTTCCCATAATAGGAAAAAAGGCTTTAATTTCGGAAATATATTGTTTGCATATTTTATTCATTTGTTTCATCTTCTCCATTCCCTTTTGACAGCACATCCATAATTTTTTGAATACCTTTGGTCGTGTTTTCATAATTTTGAGAAATTTCTTTCAGATAATCTTGTCCATCGGGCTCAATTTTATAATATATTCGGGTTCTTTTCTTACCCACTAACTTCGCATATTCACTGATTTTGCCTTCGTTTTCGAGCTTGTATGTTGCCGTGTATATTGTATTTTGCGATATTGTCAGTAAACTCTCGGAAAAATTTTCAATTGACTTGACTATCTCATAAACATAACTGTCATGGAAATTTAAAATAGAAAGAATTAGCAATTCTGTTATACCATTTATAAAATAATTTTTAGAAGCCATAAAACCATCCCATTCGATTATAATTATAAACCAATTTGTTTTTTAAATCAATATTACGGTAAAAAAACATTTGTTGACAAAATAAAATTCATATGTTACTATAAAACTGTAAAAATTAAATAAAGCACAAAAAGTTATATATTATATTAAAAATAGGATCTGATGCCAGTGTTTTAAGATGATTAATGTATATAAGAAAAATTATAAAGAATGAGAACAAAAAAACGATATTTTGTTGAAGATGTTGTAATCGAACTTGTTAGAGGTGCCTATGATTCAGTTTTATTCTTTCGAATTGGACAACCAAAGGAGCCTAAATGTTAAAAGAATATGGTGAGAAAGAAAAAGTTTTTATGTTCATTAGGTGATATAATGGTTTAATTATTATTAAACAACAATGATATGTTGTATCATTTATGAATAAAGAGGGCTACATAGAAAACCGATAACGATAGAGATTACATAATTAGAAAACAATTTATTTATATTTATTAAAACAAAGGGTGATAAAATGAGGAAATTAAAAAATATCATAACAGCATTCGTATGCTTGATGTTGTGTTTTTTAACAACTGTTCAAGTTTCGGCAGCTAATCCTGATGGTCATGTTTGCAGTCACGGTTACCATACTTTTAGTGATCATAAAATGTCATATGGAGTAGGTAATTATGGAAATAATAGGAGATATTATTGGGCAACCGGTTTTTCTTCTACATACAATTCTTATATAAGTAATGCAGTCAGCGAATGGGTTAACACCTCTCCCGGTGGACCGAATGTTACTACATCAATATCTATTAGAAAGACCGACACTCGTTCTTCAGCTATGTTTGAATTTCACAATAAATATCTTGGAGTAAATACATTGGGTCGAACGCACTTTTTCCTTTACTCAAATGAAATTGCTCTGTCTTCGGGTACTCTTACTAAAGATTATGGATGGGCGCTTATGGAAATATCAGTTAAGTCATTAACAAATCATTCTATTTCTGCCAATCAATGCAAGGGCACCATTGCTCATGAGTTGGGGCATGCAATGGGGCTGTCTCATCAGAATAATCGTAGGGCCAGTATTATGTGTCAAACAGCATATTCAAGAACTGCAACCAGGGCAGATGCCAAAGACTGTAAAACCATTAATCATATTTATGGGTAAAGGAGGAAATTAACTATGAAAAAAGCATTTTTATTATTCCTTGTGTTGATAATAACTTGTTTTACTATAACCAGTTGTAAAGACTCTTCAAATAACACAAATAATTCAAATGAAAGCACAATACAAAACAACGGAACGACAAGTTGTAAAGACTCTTCAAATAACACAAATAATTCAAGTAATGCAAATGTTGGAATGATAAGAGACTTATCTGTGAATTTGGAAAGGAACTATAGTGTTCCCGATTCTGACAGTAATGTATTAGAAGTTGTTTCAACAGCTGATGAATTTTATCAGAATGACCTAAAGGAACTAATATCAGCATCAGATGATGTGATTCGAGTAACAGTTCAAAATGTGACTTTCACAAGCTATGAAGGCGTTGCTTGGACAAAATCCGATGTCCTGATAACAGATACATTTAAAGGGGATTTAAAAATCGGAGATGTAATATCAGTATTTACTTTGGGTGGATATATTCCGCTTAGTGACCATATTAAAGGACACGATGATGCATTTCGGTTTAAAGATTTAAGTGCAGAGGAAATTGAAACGACTTTTCTTAAAGAAACAATTGACGGTGAAAAAGCGATTGAAAAGTCGGAGGATTTGATATTGTGTGTAGTTCAAACTCCTAAGGACAGTCCATTGCCGAACGGTGCATATGAAAGAGTTTCTTATTCAGGGCAGTTATATGCTGAGGGCAACAAAGAATTTATTCAAATGATTACTGATAGTCCCGACATAACAAAGAAAACTTATTCCTATGACGATATCAAGGAAATGACGGAATAGAGCAAATTATAAAATAAAAAGCGACAATCAATAGCGTGTGATGGTAGTACTACATCTAATATCAGACCATGTGTTTTCATTGATTCCAATGTTTGTTTGCGAAAATTCTCTATAAAACTATCATTTATTATGAAAATAATAAAACAAGGAGGTGTTTCTACCTCGTCTGATGTTCAGAAAACAGCCGATTTGTTTATGAAAACAAAGTATATGGATGAAATAACAGGCGGCAAGGGCATTGTATTCGCAACAGGTACGCCTGTCAGCAATACGCTTTGCGAAGTATATAATATGCAGCGTTATCTGCAAATGGATAAGCTCAAGGAAATGCACCTTGAGCATTTCGATGCTTGGGCTTCAACCTTTGGCGAGAATGTTACTCAAATGGAACTCACTCCCGAAGGCAACAGTTACAGAACAAAAACAAGATTTTCAAAATTCTTCAATCTACCTGAGCTTATGGCTATGTTCAAGGAATGTGCTGATATTCAGACTGCCGAAACGCTTGATCTTCCCGGCATACCTGAGTGTGAGATACATAATGTAGCCGTAGAGCCGTCAGAACCTGACCGGTCCTTTTCTAAATCTATTGAAAATTCAGGAAATTTGTGGTATGATTAATGTTGAAATATACTTAGGAGAATTATATTATGACGAATAAGGAAGCGGCATTAAAATACTCAACAGGGGGCAAGGGAAAAGCGGATATGTCTGCTTTAAGGCTGACAGTAGAAGCTTTTCTGGCAGGAATATTTATTGCATTGGCAGGAGCAGCGTCAACGATTGCGGCGGCAACGGTGGGCTCGCCGTCAATTGCGAAGCTGATTACGGCTCTCATCTTTCCGGCAGGTCTTGCAATGGTCATTCTAAATGGCACGGAACTTTTCACAGGCAACAGCTTGATGATCATATCATTGCTTGATAAAAAAATAAAATTGATCAGAGTTTTGCGTAACTGGCTGATTGTTTATATCGGTAACTTTGCAGGTTCGCTTTTTGTAAGTGCGTTGTGCGTTTATGGTCATGTCTATCGGTTGTTCGACGGTGCGGCAGGATTGTCGGCGGGTGCGACGGCAGCAGCTAAATGCAGTATTTCTTTTGAGGATGCATTGTTCAAGGGAATTCTGTGCAATATACTGGTGTGCGTTGCTGTGATGATGACAGTTATGGTAGAAAATGCAGTTGGCAAGATTATTGCACTTTTTCTTCCGATTATGGTGTTTGTGATTTGTGGATTTGAACACAGCGTTGCCAATATGAGCTATATCAGCACTGGACTGTTTCTGAAAGCTTCGGGTCAGCTTGACCCTTCAATAGTGGCAGATGATCTTACGCTTTACGGATTTCTTGTGACAAACCTCATTCCCGTAACGCTCGGAAATATTATCGGCGGCTGTCTGACCGGCTTTGCCTATTGGTTTACCAATATCTTCAGAGAGAACTGATACGCAGTGTCTGCGTTTAGCTTCTTACATTAATATAAATTTATTGCCGCGTTCCATGTTTATATTTGAAACGTGGCAATAATTTGTTTTAAGGCAAATAGATAAAACTTTGCAGGCTTATAGGTTGAAAAATAATGGGAAAAGTATTATAATGAAAAGCGATGGAGAATTATCAATATGTTTATCGATTTGAGAGGTAAAGATGAAAAATACTGTTTTGACATTTAAACAAAATAAAGAACAAGGAAAGAAAATCAGTATGCTGACAGCTTATGATTATTCAACCGCCAAACTTATGGATGAAGCGGGAATTAATGCGATACTGGTCGGGGATTCCCTCGGAAATGTGATGCTTGGCTATGAAGATACGATTTCTGTTACTATGGAGGATATGATACATCATGGTGCGGCAGTGGCAAGGGGCGCAAAAAATGCGATGGTAGTTATTGATATGCCCTTTATGTCCTATCAGACTTCCGTGTATGATGCAGTAGTCAATGCAGGCAGACTGATGAAAGAGGGCAGAGCAGGTGCCGTAAAGCTTGAAGGCGGAAAGGAAGTCTGCGCTCAGATCAAGGCAATTACCGACTGCGGTATTCCTGTTATGGCACATCTGGGGCTAACTCCGCAGTCAATCAATGCATTTGGCGGCTTTAAAGTACAGGGAAAAAGTATTGATGCCGCAAGAAAGCTGATTGAAGATGCAAAGGCTGTTGAAAAAGCAGGGGCGTTTGCGTTAGTGTTGGAATGTGTTCCCTCAAAGATTGCGGAAATGATTACAAAGCAACTTGCAATTCCAACAATCGGAATCGGTGCAGGCGGTGGCTGTGACGGTCAGGTACTGGTATATCAGGATATGCTTGGAATGTTCTCCGATTTCACACCGAAATTTGTTAAGAAATATGCAGACCTCGGTACAATCATGAAAGAAGCCTTCCAAAACTATATCAAAGAACTTGACAGCGGTGCTTTTCCATCCGAAGAACACGGCTACAAAATCGACAACGATATCATAGAAAAACTTTATTAAAGTTGAAGTTATAGTAAACGACCGATATATTTGCTTAATATTGTCATCGTGAGCGTAAGCAAAGAATCTTTGAAACATTCCTTACTCTGTTCGGAATGACATGATTATCTCTACGTTCTTTAAAATGAAAATCAGAAATTTTTTTGCATTTATATTGCTGTTCATATTGCTGGATATACTGGGCTTAGAAGAGAAGAAATTCTTGGCTTGAAATGGAGTGTGTCGATGTTAATAATTTAGTGTTTTTTATAAAAAAGCAATTACTAAAGAGGAAGAATAATTTGATATGTCATTCATTATGAATTAAAAAGGGGAAAAAGATTATGAAAATTGTGATGACGGTAGAAGAAGTAAGAGAAGAAGTAAAGAAGTGGAGAAAAGAAGGTCTGACGATCGGTCTTGTTCCCACAATGGGATATCTGCATGAAGGCCATGCAAGCTTGATTAAAAGGGCAGTGCAGGAAAACGATAGAGTGGTAGTCAGCGATTTTGTCAATCCGACACAGTTTGGCCCGAATGAGGATCTGGAAAGCTACCCGAGAGATCTGGACAGAGATGCAAAGCTTTGCGCAGATGAAGGCGCAGCTTTGATTTTTAATCCGTCAGCTGAGGAAATGTATTTTTCTGATTTTTCGACATATGTAAATATGACAGGACCTTCCGACGAGCTTTGCGGAAAAAGCAGACCGATACATTTCAGGGGGGTATGTACAGTCGTTTCTAAACTGTTTAATATAGTAACTCCTGACAGAGCCTATTTTGGTCAGAAGGATGCACAGCAGCTTGCGGTCATCAAACGAATGGTAAGAGATCTGAATTTTGATATTGAAATTGTCGGTTGCCCGATCATCAGAGAAGCGGACGGACTCGCAAAAAGTTCAAGAAATACCTATCTGAGTGCAGAGGAACGAAAAGCGGCAATTATTCTTCACAAAGCGTTGGAAGAGGGTAAGGCACTGGTTCTTGGCGGAGAAAAAAACACAGCAGCAGTCATTGAAAAAATCACAAACGTAATTCAAAGCGAGCCGCTGGCGAAGGTTGATTATGTTCAGGTGGTAAGTTTCCCCGATGTTACGGTCATTGATACGATTGAAGGAGATATTCTGGTTGCCGTTGCGGTATATATCGGAAAAACAAGACTAATTGATAATTTTATTATTGAAAACGGTACAGAAAAATGATTTTGAAAGGCTGAAGGTTTATGCAGATAACAATGCTGAAAGGGAAAATACACCGTGCGGTTGTCACACAGTCGGAACTGAATTATATAGGTAGTATCACGGTTGATGTTAAACTGCTTGAAGCGGCAGGGATCTATGAGTATGAAAAAGTGCAAATTGTTGATATCGAAAACGGCAATCGTTTTGAAACCTATACTATTGCAGGAGAAGCGAATTCAGGGATGATTTGTCTTAACGGTGCAGCGGCAAGGTGTGTACAGAAGGGCGACCATATTATTATTATGTCCTACTGTCAGCTTGAAAAGGAAGAAGCAGATACCCATAAACCTGTTGTTGTTTTTGTTGATGAAGAGAATCAAATTGTCAGAACGGCAAATTACGAAAAGCATGGTGTTCTCAGTCAGCAAATGATAGAGGAATCCGGGTGCTGAGCGGTCACGCACGCATTATATTGATGATTTGAAAAGAGCGTCGGAAAAAAGAATCCCCTCAAAGCAGTTGTAAAGTCTGCTTTGAGGGGGAATTTTTTTAAAATGTTGAATTAATAAATCATAGTAAAAATTATCTTCCAACGAACATTCGGTTGAAGGAGCTAAAGCCCCGATTATTTTTGATTTGCCTTATGTTGCATTTTGAGCATTTTGATAATTTCGCCAAATTTAGGAGGATTGCCGTACATGAGTACGCCAATTTTGTAAATGGCAGCCGCAAGCATACCAAGAAGGTAAATGGTGATGATTTGGACGATGGCTGAAAGAGCAATTTCCCACACAGAGATATCTGTCATTGTCGCACGGACAAACATTGCCATCGGTGCGGAAATCGGGAAATAGGACAGAACTGTCATAAAGGTACTGTCTACCATATCACCTGTACACATAAATACCATTATCATATATATAGATGTAAGAAGAGTAATCACAGGAGCGGTCAGTGTGTTGAGATCCTCAGACTTTGAAGCAAAGGAGGCAAGCGCACCGAGAATAAACGAAAACATGAAATAACCGAGAATGAAAAACAGAAGTGCCAGCAGTACCGTTGAAACGGGTAACTGGATATATTCCGAAATCTCGGCGGGTATTATACTGCTTGAAAATGTTCCGAAGGAAACAAAAGCAGTCAGAAGCAGAACTGTAAGCTGTGTCAGACCGGCAAGTCCCGAACCGATCACCTTACCGAACATTAGATGCGTGGGCTTTGCACAGGTAATTAAAAATTCCATGGCTCTGGAATTTTTCTCGCTGACAACACTTTGTGAAACAAGCTGACCATAGGTCGTTATGGCAATGAAAAGCACGCACATCAAAAGATATACAGGCAGATAATTTTTGCTTTGATCGGTGCCCGTTGTGACGGTTTCAAAAGTAACTTTTGTATTCATAATTTTATCGGTTTCCGCCTGAGAAATACCGTATTTATCAAGTGTTTTGACCGTATACATAGATTTCACAGCATCCGAAATTGTCTGATAATCCTCGCTAAACAGGGAATTGTTGGCAGTTATGTAGGTGAATTTCAATTCGTTATCGATTTTTACGGCAAATTCATAATCTCCGCTGTCAACCTTTTTGGTAAGTTCATTAATGCTTTCCTTTGTTACCTTGATTTCGGTTTCGGTAAATAAAGATTCAAATTCAGACTTTATCAGTGCTTTATCATAGACCTCACTGCTGATTGAAATAACAGGCTTTTGACCGTTTTCGTCGTCTTTGTCCTCGCTTAAAAGTCCCATCAACAATGCAGGAAGAAAAGCTGACAAAAGCATAATCCCCATCAGAAAAACCGTAATGATGATAAAAGCCTTGTTTTTGACGCATGAAAGGTATTCAAATTTCAGAATTTTTATGATGTTTTTCATATTCCGCCCTCCGTATACTGCACAAAAATATCGTTAAGAGAAGGTTCTTTTACTTTAAAGCAGTCGATATCAAAGCCCTCTTGCAGAAGTGACTGCATGAGGCTGTTTTTATATTCTGCGTTTTTCAGTTTCACTGTAACGATGTCAGATTTACTGTCTTTTTCTGCCGATTCTATTTCATCACCTGCGGAGCGTATGATAAACGGTGTGATTTTATCAGCCTGAACAGATGAGATCCGGATTATATTCCTCGGATAACTCCGTTTGATCTCGCTGATGTTTCCGCTTACTGCAATTTGTCCTGCATTGAGAATAACAATATCTTCACAGAATTCCTCTATGTAATTCATCTGGTGACTGGAGAAGATGACCGCCGAACCGTTGTCGATCATTTCCCGGATAACATCCTTTAACAGCATTGCATTGACAGGGTCAAGTCCCGAAAAAGGCTCGTCAAGGATAATCAGCTTGGGGTTGCACAGGAGTGTTGCGGCAAGCTGTATTTTCTGTTGGTTTCCTTTGCTGAGCGTTTCAAGTTTTTTATCCTTGTACTCGTTCATACCCATACGTTCCAGCCATTTTTTTGCGGAATCCCTTGCCTGCTGTTTGCTAAGACCTTTGAGCAGACCGAAATAAATCAGCTGTTCGGTAATCGGTTTTTTGGGGTACAGACCTCTTTCTTCGGGGAGATAGCCGATTTGTATTTGCTCTCTGTTTAGTGGTTTACCGTCAGAAAGTACTTCGCCGCCGTCCTGATAGAATACGCCCATAATAATACGGATCGTGGTGGTTTTTCCTGCACCGTTTCGTCCGAGAAGTCCCAGTGCTTTTCCGCTTTCTGTCGAAAAGCTGATATCACGAAGAACCTCCTTTTCACCGAATCGTTTTTTCAGATTTTTCACTTCTATTTTCATTCAGATTCCTCCAATCTTTCAAAATAGATATTTTTATTCATAAAGCTTTTGATATTATCATTGTATAGATTCACAGCAAGCAAAAGTTTTGCATAAGCACTTTCGGTACTGATATCATACAATGGAACAGCACCGTTTTGCAACAGGCTATTGCTGGTTTCGTAGATTGCTTTTGCACTGCTTTTCAGTGAGCATAAAAAGAGGGGGATATTTCGTTCTTTGCATTTTGCAAGGAGTGTCAGAGCTTTTTCGCTTACCGTACCCGAATGATAGGTGATATGCAGTACGGCGCCGATGTTTTGCCCGAGCGTAATATCATCATAATTGATGGAGGGGTAGGGGTGAATGAGCTGAACGCCTTTTTCAAAATGAAAATCAATTCTGCTAAAAAAACGCTGATGCTGTTCCAAATCGCACACACTGAGAGGGTTGCCGTGTTCCCGTATATCTCCTGTTTTATCAATAATTGCCAGAGGGATAGAATCAATTTCGTAAAAGCAGTCCATAAATCTGTCCGCTTCTTTCATGCGGGTCGGTAAAAAAACGTGAGTGAGTTGTGAAGGCAGATCGGGAGGATTAGTATAAACGGTATAAACGCCGTCATGTATTTGATGTATCAGTTCAACAGCCGCCTTGAAATTAACGAGTGCATTGCTTTTGGGGTGGTCGGGAACATAATTTGATGCCGTAATCACAACAGGTAGACCGATACCATGCAGGCACATACTCAGCATTGCTGAGGAATAGGAGAGGGTATCACTTCCGTGTGTGATGATAATTCCGTCAAATGCAGATAAATCAAGCGATAAAATAAAGTTGATTAATCTTTCCCAGTCTTTATAGGTCAGATTTTCGCTTAAGATGTTAAGGGGTTCTTTTATTTCAAATTGGCAGTCCGAATCGGGGTATTTTTCTTTAAAAAGTTCAAGCACACGGCATTTTCCTTTTTTGGTGTTGATAATACCGTTCTGTTGAAAGCTGCCAATCGTTCCGCCTGTTAACACAAGCAAAATATTTTTCATAGACATAGCTCCTTGTATTTGATAACTTACTGTATATAAACAGTATATACAGTTATAACAGTTTTGTCAATAGTAAACTAAAATTTTTTTCGAGAAATCAAATAAATTAAAAGCAAAATCATAATAGAGTTCAATTTATGTTCATTCCTGATTAAAAAACATATGGTATGATATTGAAGAAAAAATGAACGGAAGTGACAACTTGGAAAGAGAATTAATCAAACATACGCTCGCACCGGTGTATAACGAAATTTCGGAAATACTGATTTTAGGAACAATGCCGTCTCCGAAATCAAGAGAAAACGGGTTTTATTACGGTCATCCGCAAAACCGCTTCTGGAGGGTATTGTCAGAGGTTTTGTCAGAACCGTTGCCAAAAAGCAATGAAGAAAAGAAAACCATGCTGTTGAAGCATCATATTGCACTTTGGGATGTGCTAAAAAGCTGTACAATTGAGGGAGCGGACGATTCTTCCATCAAAGATCCCAAACCGAATGATATTGCTTCGCTGATTAACAAGACTCATATCAAATATATTTTCACCACAGGAACAAAGGCTTATTCGCTTTATAACCGATACATCAAAAGCAAAGTCGGAATTGAAGCTGTTCCGCTTCCCTCCACAAGTCCTGCCAACAGGAGATACTACACTGATGAAAAAATTTTGAAAGAATATTCAATATTATTCGATTACACCAATCCATAAAAAGTGGGGAGTGGGGCAATGGCGCCAACTAAAAAAAGTCAACACATCTTCTTTATTATTTAAGCCCCGTCAATAACGTGACGGAGTGCCTCCGTTGTCAATTCGCGCTCAAATTTGTTTATGTAGGTAGTTTAATGCCGCGC
>ONGS01000078.1 GCA_900317395.1 uncultured Eubacteriales bacterium
ATGATTGAAACTGATTTTGTATCTGTATTGATCCAATTAACAGTGCCATCAATCATTGAATAGATCTTATCATCTTCATCAGCAATAAAATCAACTCCCTTGTGACATTCATTAATACCGCAATGTTGCTTATTCCATTCCTGCATGTCATATCCGTAATAATTGTATATTTTGTTGTCATCAATCAGTTTTTGCAACGATTTACTGCCCAAAGGTGCATCCATTATTTGATGATTACCGTATGTCTGACGGTCGTTTTTATTTTTCTGTGTGAGAACGTAATAAAATTTCAGTCGTGCTTCTCCGTTATCGTCCTTGCCCGAAAGCACTGTCTCGATTGCTTTATCGAAGGTGCATTTATTTTTAACTGTGTACCAAAGTGTGCATTGATCATACCAATAATTTTTCTTGTAAAAACTTATCAGACATATATTTTCAAGAGTACTGTTCCATAAGACCGTATCACTATTACCGACAACGCAAAACATCTGTTTGGTAGAATCGGGAAGAAGAAATTTGCGGCGATTTTCATAATTAATATTACCATTGCTGTCCGTTCCATGTTTCCAGACATATCTGTAATATTCATACGGTTGTGAAGAAATGTCTGTGATGAAAAAACCTGTCTCGTTTCCGTCAGAATCCAGAATTGCACATCGAGAACCGTAAGTACGATAATGGATCATCCCATCATAAAAAAATCTTTCCACCATTGATTTTTGAACGACTTTTCTGGAATAGAAAGGATAATTCTGATTACCGTTTGGATCTGTGATGATGTAACGCTGATCCTGAATGAAATAACCTGTTCTTTCATCATTATCGTTAGCATTCAAAACCTCAAGCGTGTCATAATCGTAATGTATATAACCATCGGTATCACAAAATGCCCGAATTTCGTTCGGTATACCTCGTGGTTTCAGTCGGCTGTCACTCATACCATCTAAATAAACGGTGTAATATGAATGTCCACTTGAACCGCCGCCACCGTAAAAAGTATAGGTAGAATACTGCTTCCATCCGGAAAAACTTTCATAATCCCAAGCGAAAGCATATTCCGTATCAAACAGTTTCTGAATTACTTCTTTGCAGTCACTGTCGTTCCATTCCCAGTTGGTTACATTGCCGTCTTCATCGGGTTCATAATAATAGGCACACATAAATGCGGCGAGTTTATCCTCGTTAAAATCATAAAACGGTTTAGCATTAAACTTGTCGCTTCTACCGAATTTATAAACATTCGGCGTGTCGTCACAGCCTGAAGTGTCTTCACCAAAGGCTTCCACTCCCGACTTCCATTCATCACTGTTACCGCATTTCAGGATATTCTGATTGAATTCGTAAGCGATTCTGGTGTATTCTTCTATAGCTTGAGCCAGATACCTGTCTTGTGCGTTATATGTGCCGAGGATATAGGAACTATTGCCCGAACAGCTTGTAAAGATCAGGGAAATAACGACAAAACACATTAATATGGCAAGTATCGGCACTAAAAGTGTCCCTAACAGTTTAAAGGCAAATTTTGTAAAATCGGCTACCGCTTTGGCAGTTTTTGCAGCGGCTTTTTTTACTTGCTTCGCTGCCTTTTGAGAAACCTTTTTCTGATTGTTTTTGATATGTTTTCGTTTATTTTTTTTCAGACTGTTATTTTGTTTTTTTAATCGGTTCTGTTGCTTATTTAGTCGGCTTTTCTGAATCTGTTCTGTTTTTTTGCGGAGCTTGGTATTGACTGCTTTTGTTGCTTGGCTGACAGCTTCTGCACCTCTTGTGATTTTATCAGCAGCTTGCATAAAATCGTTATCACTGTTGGTAACAACAGCTTTTTGCCACGCAGAAGCAGTAAGCTGTTTTGCCTGCTGCTTGGCAGGAGTCATGATCAGGTGCGGCTTAGTTTTTTTCAGCTGCTTTTTTGCTGCTTTTTTGGCACGTTTCTGATTTTTGACGATTTTCTTTTCGGATTTTTGAAGCTGTTTCTGATATTTGATCTTGCTTTTGACAACGATTTTTTGTTTCTTGTTTTTGACATTTTTCAGTTTGTTTTTTTGAATTTTTCTCTCTGATTTAATCTTGTTTTTTTGCTTCTTATAATTTCTTTTGACAGCTTTGGTTTTCAGCTTCTGCCCTTTGAAATTTTGTTTCAGATTTTTATACTTTCTACGTTGCCTTCTGTAATTGATAAGATGGTTTTTGCCGCCATGCAATTTTTTCAGTGCAGTAATGCTGACAAGTACTGCCTTACCTGTATCCTGTGTTTCACTGCTGTTTCGCAACTTTCGGCTAAAATGACGTATTCCTGCCGAACCCGCTTTCATGACGGCTGTTTCACCTGTCAGCAGTGTAGCTTTTGTTAATTTTGCATTTTGCTTAATAACAAATTTACTTGCCCTGAAAGGTGCAGCAGCAACTGTGTAGGCAATCCTGCCTTTTTTAGTTTTAGGCTTATATCTGACCTTGTTTTTTCGCTGAAAAGGCTTATCACCCTCAAAGAATCTATCCAGTGCAAAAGCTTTATGGAGCAATCCTTTCGGACGTTGAGAAGCTTCCACCCGAATAAATTTCACATGGGTTTTGTATTTGCCGTTTTTGCCCTTGACACGCTCAAATTTCAGATGTAATTCCTTACCGACAAAACGGTTAACAGCCAAATCTTTGGAGAAAAGGACTGCTGTTTCTGCCCCGAGCAACGCTTTGCTTGTGATCCTGACCAGTGTGTTTTTCGATTGATGAGGTTTGAATTTTGTTTTATTGACAACGGTATGCAGCACACCTCTGTCTTTATATTCAACTTTCAATTTTTCTCACCGCCTGTTCAAGCATTTTTCAGCTTTGCGAGCTTTTCCTCCAAGAGCTGTCGTTCTTCGGGCTTGGTGGTGATCAGTGAATACATCACCGTATCAGTCGGGAATTTATCCTCAAACGGAAGTATCGTTTTTCCGTAACGAATCAGCCCCTTACCCTGACCGCTATCGGTAACATATTTGATTTGTTCGTCTGAAATATGCAGCTTCTCCTGCAATATATCACGATCTCCTGCAGCTTGATTAAGCATATATACGAAGTCAGAGTTATCGAGAATATTTTCGATTTCGGGGGATGAAAGCAAGTCTTTAACATTCTGTGTAATGCCTGTCGGAACACCGCCCCACTTACGGAATCGTTTCCACATCTCTACCGAATATTTTGCTGTCTGCTCGTCACGCAAAAGCAAGTGAAATTCATCAATGTAATACAGCGTTTTCTTGTTCAGGTTTCGGTTGACCGACACTCTGTTCCATACCTGATCTTGGAGAATCAGCATAGCAATTTTTTTCAGCTGCGTTCCAAGTTCTTTGATGTCATAACATACAAGACGGTTATTTATGTCAACATTTGTGCGGTGATTAAAAAGATTCTGTGAACCGTTGACATACATTTCCAACGCATTGGCAACTCTCAAAGCAATATCGCCCTGCTTTCTGAGTTCTTTCAGTAAATCAGAAAGAACAGGCATTTTTTCGGGCGTCGGGTCGTTGGCAAAAAAGTTGTTATATACCGTTCTTGTAGCTATATCGATCGCTGTTTTTTCTTCGGCTTCCAGACCAAAACGACCGCCGACTATCAGCTCACACAAAGAAATAATGAAATCTGATTTGTTGGCTACCTTGTCTTCTTCGTCATTATGGATATTGATATCAAGCGGATTGATAAACTGCGAGCTGTTGGAGGATATTTTTACAACCTGACCACCGAGGTAATTGACAAGGGGATAATATTCGCCCTCGGGATCAGTGATAACAATATCGGAGGTTGTTTTTAGAAATCGATCAATAATTTCACGCTTAACGGAAAATGACTTACCCGAACCGGGTGTACCGAAAATCAGTCCGTTAGGATTTTTCAGGTTGGCACGGTCTGCCATGATCATGTTCTGTGTCAGCGAATTCAAGCCGTAATAACAGCCTTGCTCCTGATATAACTCCTGAGTCGTAAACGGAACGAAAACAGCTACCGCACTTGTCGGCAAGGTTCGTTCAATGGGAACGCTGTTATATCCTACGGGCAGAAAGCTTGTCATTGCTTCTTCCTGCATATAATCAAGTGTAAAGAGTTTACAGCTTTTTTGCTGTACCAGTCGTTTCAGTTGTTCAAGCTCCAGTCCTGCTCTCTTTTCGGTATTGCTGTAGCTGCGGACAGTGAGCGTTATGTTAAACAAGCGTTCGTTTCGACTGTTCAAATCAGCGAGCATATCATTAAGCTCCTCAATGTACATCTTGATCTGTTGCGGAAGAATATCGGGATCATAGCCTGACATAGAAGCTTTTTTCTGTTCATCGATTTTCATTTTTTCTACATCCGATAACTTACCTCTGACATATTTCAAAGCTTTCAGTTGATCGAATGACTTGATGTGTATGCTGATGGAAACCTGATTACCGCAATTCAGCAGTTCGCAAAGGATTCGATCGGACAATTCTCCTGCTAAAATATCGATTGAGGTGATACTGCCGTATTCATTATTGATCTCAAATTTATTTTTATAGAATTTTATTGACATCGGAGCGATAAAATCCTTGGTGGAGTAACCGCCACGCTTTTTCAATCCCCAGTCAAAAATAAATTTATCATCAGCGGACGGATTCAGGGAACGGTATAAAACTTCCAGTCTTTGTTTTCCGTCAAGATTAAATGCGGCAACATTAAATTCCGTAAATAACTTTACGATTTCTTCCGCTACAGAGTTCAGCTTTCTCCGAGCTGTTTTTAATGATTTTTCTTTTACCGTAAAGGTCAGGAATTTTCTTAAAATAAAACCGCTTTTACTGTTTTCTCTTAACTTACACAGCATATCCGAATATTCCTTACGGACTGCATTAAACTCATCCTGCTGTTCAACAATCCTGATTTTATCCAGTTCCTCATCCAGATTCTGTTTTTGGTTTTCGTATGTGAACTGAAAATCAATAGAATCGTCAAAATAATTCAGTATACCGCACCATTTGCTGAAAATGGTGTTTTTTTCGTCAAAGGTTGCCACTTCATAGTTCGTATCAAAAAATTCTACTGTCCGGGAGAATTTTCCTTCTTCTACATAGCAAACACCGTCTTTGAGCATTTCAATATACGGGATAACATTCTGAGTAGCCGAATCATTTTTCAGATTTTTCTTTTTCAGTTCGTTAATTCTTTTCTGAGCCTTTTTTTGCTCCTCTTTTGTAAGCAAAACAGGTTGTTTTTTAGACTTGATATTCTGATTTTGTTTTGCCAATAATATCACCTTCTTTTCTTTTGCGGTTGTGCATTACTGTCATTCAGTATTTTTTTCAGTCTGCGGTATTCAAGCTGTCGGGATATGATCGTATAAGAATTTTCCGACTGATAGGTTCGTATCCTTGGTTTTCGGAAAAAGCTAACCATCAGCTTTACAATTTGTTCCAAATGCAGACCGTTTTTCGTATACAGCCCACAAAAGATAGCAGGTGCTGCTGTAATGCCGAGAGCAAAACAAGCTGCTTGCAGACCAAAGTTAAGTACGTTGTTAAAAATATAAAATGACGGAAAGCCTATCAAAATCCCTATCCCGAAGCAGATTGCCTGTCGTTTTGTCAGCCCGAAAATGAATTTCTGCCGAATCAATGACAAGTCTTTTGGAATTTTGACAAAATGTTGTTCGTGCTGTGCCATTATCTCTCCTTTCCGACTTTTGCCCCAACGGGGCAAAAGTCAATATGTGGCTCAATGTGCAGCAAATGCTGATTTTGATATATTGGAGCTGCGGAAAATCGTAAAAATCAGTGCCAAAATGTAACCAAGCATTATTGCCATGCTTCCTGTGACCGAAGCAGCTACTTTGTTTGCAGCAAGAGCTGAAGCTCCCATATTGGACATCTGAGTTAAAACATTTCCCAGTAAGACTTTGAAGATCGTTAGAGCAACAACGATAAAGAAACCCTGAAAGGCAAGAGCAAGGATATTTCTTAACCAGTTTTTACCCATATCTCCCCAGTCACGGTTCATGAATGTTGCCATGGGAATAGGAGAAATTGAAAGATACATGAATATTTCAATCATTCTGCTTGCGAGTACGATAATAATTGCTCCGAGAACAATGAATGTCACAATAGCAATCAGAAAAGCTAAAATCAAAATAACAAGTAACGGTCCTACATCCAATTTTGTCAGGTTGCTTTTTAAATGAGAACCTAATTCCGCACTATCCAAGAAACTTCCTCCACTGTCAGGAAAAATTGTATTCAATCCATCAGTAACAGAAGCTGAACCGAAGGCAAAGATGTTTGTTGTAATATAGAACACATTAGACACAAGCAAAATTCCGCATACGGATTTGATTGTCCATCGGATAAAAATGCTTGTGTCAAAATCCCGAAAGTTGTTTCCTGAAATTACCATTTGTATCAATTCATACATAAGGACAATCACAAGAATAAACACCCCGATAGGAACAATAGCGTTATTTGTCAGTGTTTCTATACCGCTCCATATCGTTTCGGCATTTTCATCGGTTGAACCTGTGAACTGATCGGGTCTGTCTTGCAGGAGAGTTTTCATAATGCCTTGATTTTTAGTATTAAAAGTACTGTTGAGTGTACTGACCGTATTTTCCAGACAACCGACAATACCGTCCGCCAGTACTCCTTTAAACCATTTTTCAATGGCATCTATTGCATCTCCGACGATATCCCAACCCATTAATTTCACCTCTCTTCTTCAAGCACACTTCAGGGGTAAAGTGTGCTTTTGCGTATTGGATTTATCATTTTGTAGCATTATCCATCATTGTCTTGAGTACAGGAACCATTACAACAGCAAGAACTATCAGTCCGATTCCTGCCATTAACTGTTTCATGCCCTGAGATTTAGCAGCAGCGTTATCACCGCCGTAACCCTCGATCAAATTAACGACACCCCATACTGCAAGACCCGCACCGATCAATGAAATGACTGCTTGCAGAACAGTTGTGGCTTTAGAGATAAAATCTGTTGTACTGACTTTGCCTGCTGCAAAGACTGTCATAGCTGCCATTGTCATAATACACATCATCAAGGTGACAACAGCAATAGCTTTTTTGGCGATTCGGGTTCTTTTTTCAAGTTTTATCCTTCTCTGGCGTTTCTCAATAGGATTTGTAAGATTCATTTTTTCTATCTCCTTGTTAATTCAAATTTACGAAGTCGTATTCATCGACTACGGTATTTTTAGTTAAGTTTGCTTTGCGTTTCCGTCTTTCGGAAACATATTTCTTCACATCGAAGAAATTTCGCTTATCATAATCGAAAAGCTGCGGATAACGGCTATGCTTTTCAATATCGAATTTCTGCGATAAAAACGGTCTTAAACCTCTGATTTGCAGAATACACTGAGAGTTATCCATTACTTGCAGCTCGTCCTGCGTTTTCAGCTCTCGTCCTGTCTTCTGGTAGTTAACACCCGAGCTTTCGCTCTGACCTTTGGTGATATTGGTATTGAAAAGGTCAATCGTTTCTTTACCAAGACTTTCTGACAGGTCTTTAAGCGTGGTTTTTTCTTTGCCGCCAAGAAACAGCATGGTATCGCAGTTGCCCTCGATAGTATCGGCATTGTCCTTATACTTTGCTTTCAGCTGAGATTTTGTCTGCAAAATGATACTGACAGATATTTCACGGCTTCGGATTGTGGCTATCAGCTTGTCAAACTCAGGTATCTCACCGATATTTGCAAACTCATCAAGCAGACATCGGACATGATATTTCAGCCGTCCCGAACCGTCAGGGTTATTGTCCGCTTTAGTGCAAAGCAAATTGAACATCTGTGAATACATGATAGCGACAAGAAAATTGAATGTGCTGTCCGTATCGGAGATGATAACGAAAAGAGCCGTCAGCTCGTCACCGATGGTATCAAGCTGCATTTCGTCATACTGCGTAATTTCCAGTACCTTGTCGATACTGAACGGAGCAAGTCGTGTAGAGCAGGAAATAAGAATTGACTTTGCTGTTTTTCCTGCGGCAAGCTTGTATGCTTTGTACTGCCGGATGGCAAATTTGCCGAGTGATCTTTGCTCGGCTGTCGGTTCAAGATTACGGAATCTGCTGTAATTTGCATTTTCTTCTTCAAATTCCTCATCATCGCTCCAACTGTTGTCGAGCCATTTTTCAAGATAATAAAATGCCCAGTCGATACTGTTCTTGAAGGTTTCATCATCTTCACGGCATTCCGAAGCATTGATAAACTCTACCAAGGTTTCAATGTTTTGCTCCTCCTGTGGACAGGTGGTAAAT
>ONGS01000245.1 GCA_900317395.1 uncultured Eubacteriales bacterium
AG
Organism: uncultured Eubacteriales bacterium; assembly: GCA_900317395.1. Taxonomy (GTDB): domain Bacteria; phylum Bacillota; class Clostridia; order Oscillospirales; family Acutalibacteraceae; genus UBA1213. The sequence continues at coordinate 3 of ONGS01000245.1, forward strand.
CCGGTTGCCTGATTCGACAATGGCTTGCTGCTGATTCATTTTGTTAATAGCAAAATACATCATTGTTGTGTCCCTCCATAATTTGTTGCATATTATAACACTACGTCTACTTTGTGTCAAGAGATATAGAGCAAAAATCACCGTCAAGCAGGAAACACCCCACTTGGCGGCTGTGCTGATTAGGTGTAAATCAACTCTGCATTTACAATCTCTTCCGCACGGTTACGGATATTGTTAATTCGCTGCACCCATGAAATACAATGAATATCTTAATATTTCCAATGGCTTAAAAATTCTCGAATGTCAACATTCCTGTGTAAGCGAAAAACAGTTGCTCTATATATTGAATACATCATTATTTATGGTTTTGGACTATTATGGAAACCAAAACGGCTTTTTCGATAGTATTAATAGATCCAAAATCTATAAATACTTCATCTCCTGTAGACAAGAAAAACGGGAAACCGCAGATATAGCGGCTTCCCGTCATTTTTAATCATTCCCACTCCTCAAAGGGTAGCGAAACTTAAACAAATTTTTTTAGAAAATATGCTTTGTGGTATCTCAGTTATCCATGACTCTCAAAGCTCTTGTCGATGCTTATCGTGTAAAAACACACTCAGACGGGCAGACAGCTCACTCAGGAGCAGTTTGCGGTGCTGAGGAAAATAACAGCCCAACTGACAAAATAAAGCCGAAGGACTCACGCAGAATCCTTCGGCTTGTTGTTTATAAGAAAGTCACGGCATCACACATACACCATAGCCGCATATACTGGTTCTCTCGCACACAGGCGGAGCAAATTCTCCAAGCCCTATGCCTTTCGGAGATCACTGACCGCCACATCTTCGAGATACTCCCTTTGGTAACTACCAAAGTCATGAGAATAATTTCCATAATCATATTTGAGCTTTACCCCGTCAGCTTTCATTTTTTGAAAATCAGTTGCAATTCCATGAGTAACAAGACTGATTTCCTTTCGGATCATTTTGGGCGGCTTACCTTTTTTCGGTTTCTTTGCGCCCGCCAAACTCGGTGATGGTGCCGCTCTGGACTTTCAGAACCTTGATGAAGTCCGCCAGCCGTTCACTCTGCGCTTCCTTTGGGGAGATGGTGGCTAGCACCTCATCGTACCGAAAATCGGATGATTGATATGATGTCTAAAATCTATAATACCTACCAATTCGTTATCGCTTTTGCGAATGCAAAATAGGTATTTGATGGTACATCTACACCAGTTTTTTTGCAAGTTGTTTCGTTTGTTCTTATTTGACATAATCGTATCGATTCTTTGGCGGATTCAACTATATCATGACACAGATTTGTAAATTCTGATGATATCCTCCTTGCTGACTCTTTTCGCCGTATTTTGCGGACTGCCGCTTGCCAGTGCGTCGTCAGCCATTTTATCCATACTATTTCTGAACATTTCCATATCAACACCATATTCTGCAAGGGTAGGAACTTCGCATATCGTGCAAAGTTTTCCCAGAGCTGTAACAAATGCCCTCGCCTTTTCTTCCACTGTCATTGAGGATCTTGTCACGCATACCGCCTCTCCAAGCTCTGCAAATTTTTCATACGCACCGTCACATGCAAAACGCATACACGTCGGCAAAAGCATGGCATTGGAAAGACCGTGAGGTACATGAAAAAGCGCTCCAATCGGTCGGCTCATACCGTGAACAATCGTAACAGAGGAATTGTTGATAGCAAAGCCTGCTTCTAGTGCAGCAATAGACATTTCCTCTCGTGCTTTGCGATCGCTGCCGTCACGGTATGCCCTCGGTAAATATCTAAAAATACGGCTGACTGCATCCAGTGCCACTGCATCTGTCAGCGGCTGCGCCTTCTGTGAGGTATAAGCCTCCACTGCATGAGTGAGTGCATCCAATCCCGTTGATGCCGTAACGGATGGTGGCGAGGTCATGGTAAAATCGGGATCCACTATTGCAATATCAGGCAGTAGCACATCACCCTTCAAAAGCATTTTCACATCCTTTTCGCTGTCGGTAATGACCGTAAACTGTGTCGCCTCTGAGCCTGTACCTGCGGTGGTCGGTATTGCGACCATAGGCGGAAGCTTGCCTCCTATGACCTTACCCATATAATCGGATATTTTCCCCTCGTTCACAGACATTGCCGCAATCGCCTTCATGGAATCCAGCGGACTTCCTCCTCCTATACCTATGATAAAATCACAGCCATTCCTCTTGTAAATATCAAGACCTTCCTCTATCATTTTATCAGTCGGCTCACCTGTGACACCGCTGAACACCGTATATGTAATTCCGCCCTTATCAAGAATATCTGTCAGTACCTTGAAGCAATTCAGCTTTACCACATGACCGCCGGTTACAATCAGCGCTTTCCTGCCCAATGACAATAAAACATTTTCCGCTTCTGTAATACTTCCTGCCCCCGTATATATTTTATCCGGAATAAAAAACAAACTCATACTCTATTCCCCCATCACTTATCGTCAAATTAAGGCAATACACTTCTATCCGTATTGCCTCAATTATATTAAATATTATTTCACCCGTCAATCTTTATCCGCTCTGAGTACTGCATTCAGCATGACCGTTGCACCCTCTGTACAATGCTCAGGTAAAGAATATTCCGGCTCGCAATGCGACAGTCCGTCCTTTGACTGAACAAATATCATCGTTGTCGGTAGCATATATGACACAAACTGAGCATCATGTCCCGCACCGGAATGAATATACTGATGCTTTATACCGCTTTCTTCTGCTGCAGCCTTGACATAGGAAACAAGCTTCTTATCCCAGTAAACGGTATCTCTGTTCCATGCCTTTTCAACCTTGCAACTACAGCCTGCCCATGTCTTTTCCTCACAACTCTTTACAATAGCAAGAACCTTTTCCAGAACCTCAGGCTTTTCGTGTCTTGCATCAAAGGAGAAATCAAAGAAATCAGGAACACAGGTATGTACGCAGGGATGGCACACGACCTCGCCTGTTGTATAAACCAGATCACTATAACCGAGCTTATCAATTTCCTCGTGCAGATAAACAAGCGCCTGCGAAGCCGCAAAAAATGCGTCACGTCTTTTCGGCATTGGGAAAGTTCCCGCATGGGTAGTCTGACCGTAGAATTTCAGTCTGTAGTTGAACATTCCCAGAACACAGTCCACAACACCGATATCATTGCCCGCGTCTTCAAGAATCGGACCCTGTTCGATATGAGTTTCAAACATATAGAGATATTTTTTCGGACTGAGACGGAATTTTTTGTCACCCTTAAAGCCGGAATTCTCAAGCGCTTCACCGAAGGTTTTGTCGGGATCGAGAATACTCTTTGAATTCATCATATCCTCAAACTTGAATTTGCTTCTGATATCCTCGGGAAGATAATCGTAACAAACAATACCTGAACACATCATTGCCGGCGGATAAAGCGAACCTTCCTCATTCGTCCAGATCATCGCAGTCAAGGGATGCTTATGCGGGATATTTTCCGAAACAACCGTTTCAAGAACTTCCATTGCGCTCATCACACCCAGTATACCGTCATAATTTCCGCCGTTTTTAACGGAATCGCAATGCGATGCCATTACGATTCTTTTGGCATTAGAATCACTGCCGGGAATGGTCGCATAAATATTTGCTACGTCATCGATTTCAATTTCCGCACCGATTGCCTTCATTCTTTTGATAAACTCATTTCTTGCCATAACCGCTTCGGGCGATAAGGAATATCTTGTGATACCTCCGTGGCCTGCATCTCCGAATTTGCTGAATGTTGCGATCTTGTCCTTCATTCTGTCGATATTACACTGAATCATACATCGTACTCCCCTTCTGTTATCATTCCTTAGCGATACGCAGACAATCGTTCAGCATAGCGACAACATCACCACCGCTCACATGATATGCCTGCTCGCTGCCATCTTTAAACTCAATGACCAGAAGAAAATCGGTTTCCCAGTCATTGATATAGATTTTTTTCGGTTCCTTGCCGAATTTTTCCTTTAATTCGCGCTTTACTCTCGCAAAGCCGTAAAGAATTCCGTCATCCGCCACTGAAAAACGGAGCAGCTTTGCGCTTTTCTGTGTCAGATTCAGCTGTGCGGGCACCTCCGTAAGACTTTTAGCGTCTGCTTTGCGTTGATCAAACATCACCGTCCTGAAATGATCGGCTGTGATAAACTCAGATAATGCACATTCGGACACATTGCTGTAATGCTCTTTTCCCATAGTGGCAGCACTCTCCCTTAAACCATTTTATCTGCTTCGGCAAGTACCTCATCGACCTTTGCCATTTCCTCTCTGACCTGCTCCGGTGTAATAATCAGCGGCGGAGAAATCAGAATCATATTCTCATGCGAATAAGTCATAAAGCCTTCATTTTTCAGCAAACCGATCAGTCTGCCCATTTTTCCCTCGGGATCCTTCCCATATTCAACAAACGGCTCCCTTGTTTTCCTGTTCTTAACAAGCTCGATTGCCGAGAACAAACCAATATATCTTACGTCACCGACAGATTCATGTTTTTCCTTTAGCTGCTCAAGGCATTCTCCGAGAACCTTTCCTGAAGCATTGACATTTTCAAGAATATTTGTTTCCTTATAGAAATTCAGACAAGCCACACCAGCCGCACAAGCAAGCGGATGACCGCTGTAGGTAAGTCCGCAGGAAAGAAGATGATTGTCGAAATACGCTGCTATCTCCTTGCTGACAACGACACCGCCAAGCTGAACATAACCGCAGGTAACACCCTTAGCGAAGCTGACGATATCCGGCTTGACATCAAAGTTCTCAAAGGCGAACATCTTACCTGTTCTGCCAAAGCCCGCCATAACCTCGTCGCAGATCATCATAATGCCGAATTCGTCACAGATTGCCCGTACTCCTTTTAGATATCCCTTAGGAGGAATAATTACACCGTTGGAGCCTGTTATCGTTTCCATAACGATTGCGGCAATATTGTCCGCACCCTCATAGATAACCTGTTCGCGCAGCTTTGCGACATAATACTCGCCTGCCTGTTCCTCCGAAGCAAAACTGATCTTCTCTCTGTAAATGTACGGATCAAAGAATTTGACAAATCCCGGCGCTCCCGGCTCAAGGGGATATCTTCTCGGTTCACCCGTCAGATTACCGGCACCGTAGGTCGAACCGTGATAGCTTCTATAACGCGAAAAAACCTTCTGTCTGCCTGTATACATTCTTGCGATTTTTACAGCATTTTCATTGGCATCCGCACCGCCGTTGGTAAAGAATACCTTGCCCATATTGTCGGGCATCAGTTCAATTATCATTTTTGCCAGTTCGCCGCGCGGCTCACTGCCGTAGGACGGCGAAAGATAACAGTATTTCTCTGCCTGTTCTTTAATCGCATCAATGATAGCTCTGTTTCCGTGACCGACATTGAGATTGACAAGCTGCGATGACATATCGCTGTACCGGTTGCCGTCAAAGTCCCACATATAAATCCCGTCTGCCTTTTGGATCGGAATCGGATTGATTCCCTTTTGCTTTGACCATGACTGTAAATTGTAATTACAGTGATTGAATTTGATTGTTTCCGCACTCATTTCAATTACCTCCGTCTGAGTGATGATGTTTCAGCATATCGCTGATATGATAGGCAACCAAAAGGTTTGCCTTATCTTTATTGTTCAGCTCGCAGCCAAGCAGTTTCTTTATCATTTTGATTTTGTGATTGACCGTATTCCTGTGAATACCCCATATTTCTGCCAATGCACTGACGCTACAGTTTTCTTCCAAATATTTTCTAAGCGTCGCCAAATAATTCGTATTCTGCTGCTCGTCATGCTGTCTGAGAATACCAAGCTGCTCCTGTTCAAAATCCTCCAGAACACTTTTGCTGTTGACCGAAGACAAGAGCTTCATAATTCCTATACTACTGTAATACCGACATTCGGCATCATATATTTTGGCGGTCATTCTTGCCGCTTTTGACTGGAACCAGGCAGCCGATACCTCGGTAAGCCCTGCGACCCTGTCGGATATACCGATATGACAATGTAATTTCTCTCCATTGCCTGTAATCATACGTATCAGGCTGCAAAATCCCGATATATCGCTGTCACTGCAGTTTTGTCTGATGGCGGTCAGTACACCTGCGTGTACAAAAAGGATAGACTGATGTTTTCCGCTGCGCAGTGATTTCCACAAAGACATATCCATCGTTTTGACAACTAATTCCGTAACAGACAGATTTCCTTTGAAAAACTCCACCGTTATCACAATATAATTACTGTGCTCGTTAAAGCCTGAGTGTTTCAGGACGGAAATATACTCGCCAAGTGTATCCGGTCGTCGTATGATTGACTTGAAGGCATCCGATATTGTGCTTTCCCGTTTTTCGTTGGCAATAATCTTGCGACAGAAATCATAGGTAATATCAATAATTCTTGTTTTCCATGGTATGGTGAAAAGCGGAAGGTCATTCTGCTCGCAATACACGATCACCTGTGGAGGTACTGCCGTAATATGCGGACCGATATTTACCACAAGACCTACCGCACCTTTTTCATGCAGACTGCAAATAAAATCCTTCAGCCAATCGTTTCCCATATGACCGATACCTGTCGTAAAAATCAGTTCGTTTCCATGAAGAAAGTCGGGTACCTCGGAGTCCTCGACAATATGAACCCATCTTACGGTATTTTTCAAACCATTTTTTCCTGCGATTAGCTTCATGTCATAATTTTCCCGAATATTCTCACAAAGCTTTGAAAGTGTTATTGCCACTCCATTCACCTCACATTAACGACAGGCTTTGGAATACGCTTTCCGCCGCCGTCGATTGCCTGCCCTGGACAAACCAGAACACATAGATGACAACCAACACATTTTTTCGGCAAAAAATGCACACGTCCGTCCGTAAGCTTCAGTGCCTGATGACCTCCGTCGCTGCAGGAGATCACACATCTGCCACAGCCAAGGCATTTATCCTTATGAAATCTCGGGAACACTATCGTTTTTCTGTCAAGCTCATCGGCAGCTACAACCTTGTCTACAGCAGCGCCGACAAGTTCATTGACAGAGCGGATTCCATGCTCACACATATATACCCTGAAACCTGACAGGATGTCGTCGATGATCCTATAGCCGTACTGCATGACTGCTGTCGTGATCTGAATATTGCTGCATCCCAGAGCAATGAAGTCAAGCGCGTCTTTCCATGTTTCAATACCGCCCATTCCGCTCAGTTCAAGACCATTCAGTTCCTTGCAATGAGCAAGATCGCTGATAAATCTCAGTGCGATTGGCTTGACTGCTTTGCCAGAATATCCCGAAACCGAGCATTTCCCCGCAACGGATGGTAAACTTACGAAAGAATCTGTATCCAATCCGAGAATACATTTAATCGTATTAATCGCCGCAATACCGTCCGCACCGCCCCTTGCAGCTTCAATGGCAGAAATTTCCATATTGCCGATATTCGGAGTCATTTTTGCCAGAACCGGAACATTGGTACTCTTTTTTACAAGCTCGGTATACCTTCTGACAAGCTCGGGACTCTGACCCACATCGCTTCCCATTCCCTTTTCCGTCATCTGCGGACAACTGAAATTGCATTCGATGATATCGGCACCTGCTTCTGTCACGAGGCGAGAAAGCTCCATCCATTCCTCATCCGTCTGTCCCATGATAGAAACGATCAACACCTTATTGGGATAATTCTTCTTCAGCCTTCTGAAAACCTCAAGGTTATACTCAAGACTGTGCTCCGATATCTGCTCCAGATTTTTAAAGCCATCAAACTGCCTTCCGTGTTGACCCGTAATATCAAATCGGGGTGAAACCTCGTCCGGGGTAAAGAAGCCTACAGTCTTGAATACAACACCTCCCCAGCCTGCTTTTAGCGCCCTTGCGCACATTTCATAATCTCCCGCAACAATCGAGGAGGATAGAAAAAACGGATTTTCGCAGTGTATACCGCAAAAGTCTACTGACAGATCCGGTTTCGAATCTTCCTCTTCATTTCTTTTGTATTCCTTTAATTTTTCCGCAATCTCTCTGATTCTGACCGGCTTATCGTAGTGAATGCAAGCACTCTCGCAGTTGCCCTCGCACATTGTACATATCTCGCTGTTCAGATAATCAGCGGCGGTGACAGCATTGTCAAATCTGACTGCCCTCACAGCTCTGTCAGGCTTCATGCCCTGTCTGCAATTTTTTGTACAAGCGGCATCTGCGCACAACAGACACCTTGCCGCTTCTTCATAGATTCTTAACATACTGTCAGCCGCCCTTTCCTGTTTTCTTAAATTTATTTCAATGAGCACTTCACGAATTTGCCCCAGCCTTTTTCGCCGACAAATTTTCCGTTGTCATAAACAAGCTTTCCTCTTGAATAGGTCTGTACCGGATATCCGTGAAGGCTTATGCCTTCCCAGATGGTATGGTCGCAGTCAGAATGCATCTTATCATTGGTGATAGTAAAATCCAATGTAGGATCATAGATCACGATATCGGCATCCTTTCCGACCGCTATGCTGCCCTTATCCTTACAACCGAAAATCCTTGCAGGATTAGCCGAGCACAGCGTAACTACCTTTTCAAACGATATCTTTCCCTTGTTTGCGGCAGAAAGCATATACGGATACATATTTTCAATACCTGCACATCCGTTAGGAATTTTCGAAAAATCATCCTTACCCCAGTCTTTTTCATAAGACTGGAACGGACAGTGATCGGTTGCGACTGTATCGATATCGCCTCTCTTAATAGCTTCCCAGAGTGCCTGTCTGCTTTCCTCACCCTTCATCGGCGGTGAGCACACAAAGTTTCTGCCATCCTCTCGCTTATATACATCACAGGTAAATTCCAGATACTGCGGACAGGTTTCCGCATAAATGGTCAGTCCCTCGTCTTTCGCCTTTGTCACGGCTTCAACGCCCTGCTTATTGGCAAGATGAACGATATACAGTGGTACATCAACTGCTTTTGCCCAAGAAATCGCTCTTTCGTCCGCCTCTGCCTCAACAAATTCGGGTCGGGACAGATAATGGTACCATGCACTCGTCTTTCCCTCGGACAGAAACTTCTTTGTAAACATATTCACCATTTCGTTGTTTTCGGCATGAACGCCAATCAATGCACCGCATTCCTTTGCCTTCTGCAAAACCTGATAGAAAACGCCGTCCGTCACCCCGAAATCATACACCATGAATACTTTGAATGACGGTACGCCAAAGGCAACGCAGTCATCGATCGTATCAATCAGTCCATTGCTGACATCCTTTACCGCCACATGAAAGGAATAGTCCACAGCAGCCTCGGGTGCGCAAAGTGCATCACGTCTTTTTACTGCATCAACCATAGTTTCGTTGAAATCCTGCAAAACAAAATCAAATACCGTGGTTGTTCCACCGCAGGCGGCCGCCCTTGTTCCGGCAAAGTAGCCATCGGAGGAAATCGTTCCTCCGAAAGGCATTGCCAGATGTGTATGAGCGTCAATCGCACCCGGAAGAACCAGCTTGCCTGAAGCGTCAATCACCTTTTCGCAGCCGTCTGTCGGTATTGACGCACTAATCTGCGTAATTTTTCCGTCGGCTACGGCGACATCTGCTCTAAAGCTTTCCGAAGCAGTGACGATCGTACCGTTTTTAATGATCATATCCATTATAAACACTCCTTATTTCTTATAAACAAGAACAAGACCTGAGCGCTGGAATACCTGTGCCACCTCAACAAGATTCATTCCACCTGCATCTGCTGATATCAGGTTGGATACCCATGTTACGCCGAAATCCACAGTACCGTTGTTGACTGCGGTTGTTTCACCGATATCACCGCCACCCGAAATGATATCCACATTCAAACCTACTTCCTCATAATAACCTTTCGCCTTGGCTACATAGTAACCCATGAACTGACACTGCGGGAGCCATTTCAGCTGAATAGAAACATCCTTTTTTTCAGGTGTATCGAAATTTTTTCCTGCGGCAAGGAAGGATGTATCTCTGATATCGTCAAGAGTCAGTGTCTGAAGTTTATCAGCTGCTGTTTTGTCGTCTAGAGAAATATACTTCTTTGCAAGGTCGAGCGTCTGCTGCATTGCTTCCTCATCCATATTACCATATTCCGTTACAGTTTCACCCTTAGTATCGGTTTCCACCAGCTTCTTTACCTCGGAGGCCATATATGCCTGATGATCTGAGGATACCGATGAACCTGCCTCATATACGATTTGCGCAGCTTCTTCTGGATTCTCACAGGCATATTTCCAACCTTTCATAGACGCATAAACAAATGCCTTGACCGTATTCGGATTCTTTTTCGCAAACTCCTTGGTACAAAAAAGATTATCCTCAAGCATCGCAACACCCTCATCGTTCATATCGATAATTCCAACGCTGTCGCCGTAATCATAACCGCCCTCATAGCTGTTTTTCACCAGACCAAGCTCATTATAGGTCATGGCAGAAGCAAGAACAATAGAATCATCATCAAAACCGTCCATATCAAAAGACTGTGCCAAATATTTCGGTTCCTGCTCGTATTTTGTCAACAAAGCCAGTATCTCATATTCATTACCGAGCCCCCAGTTGCCCACCTTGCCTTCCTTAGCAGCGGCAATAATTCTGTCTCCGTTGCTCATATCCTCCTCCGAAGACTTTGAAGCAGTATCTGAAGCCGATGCACCTTTGCTTTCTTCATAGCCAGAGTCGGATGCACATCCGCTGACAACCGCTGTTGCCATTGCCAATGCCAGTGCGATTATCAATACCTTTTTCATCTGTTTCATTTTCCATTCCCCCATAAATTATTTATATATCATTGAAAAAGCAATTTATCTGCGCTTTCTCAAAAATACAGCTTCAGCAATCATCAACATTGCATACAACATAATGCCTATCATACAGGCAACGATAATATACGCCCATGCCGTCGCATACTGTGCAATCAGTATATTTTCCCTGATCTGCCTACCTACTCCTACGATATATTCAGCAAAGTATTCGCTTACAAGTGCACCGATCACGCTGCCCGGCACGCTTACTCTGAGCGCCGTAAAAATATACGGTACGCTGTTCGGCAGTCTTAGCTTGACAAATTCTGTCAGTCTGCCTGCGGCATAGGTTTTCATCAGGTCATCCGAAAACGGTGGAAGCTCCGTCAGTCCTCTGTAAGCGTTGACACTCATAGAAGCCATACTTGTTACAGTTACGACCAGTATTTTCGCAACCATGCTTCTTTCTTCGGCTACTGAGCTGACATCCTTCGTCCAGTTGATGATAACCGGCGCTAACGCCACAATCGGTACGGCGTTGAATGCCGAAACGATTGTCAGACCTCCCGTACCGTATGTCGGAAAACTTGTCGCCGCAATCGCAATGATATAGCCAATCAGTGAACCGAGAAACAGCCCGCATAATGCAACCTCAACCGAAGCCCAGACATTCACCATGATCATGTCACTGTTGTCGGAAATGATTCCGACAATCTTATCGGGATACGGCAGAATGTAATCATCGGTATTGAGCATCTTATGAAGCACACCTGTCTGCCATAATATCATGATCAGTACACCGAACAGTACCGGATAAACAATACTTTCGATTTTGTCGCGCTGCTGACTTAAACTTCCTTTCTTCAATCCCCTCACCCCTTTTTGCCGGAGCCGCCGGCACGCTTATAACGACACAGCAAATTTTCTATCACGCTCATCAGATAAAAGCTTAAGATTCCGATAAACGCACTGAAAAATACGATATCCCAGAATACATATCTTGTCATGGCCCCCTTAAGCGACTGTGACAGGAGACATCCCAGCCCTATTCCTCCCTGCAACGTATCAACAAGAATCGAGGCTGTGATCGCCATAGGAGCTGATATTTTCAGTCCTGTAAAAAGATACGGAATGCAGAAAGGTATCATAGTTTTGGTATAAATCTGGAATTTACTTGCCGCATAGGAATACATCAATTCATGCTTAGCAGGTTCCACTGCTTTAAAGCCTGCTATTGTATTGGTTGCAACAGGATAAAATGTCAGTATCGCCGCTATAACAATTCTGCTGACAGCGATATCACCTGTGATGGCATTGATAATCGGCGCCATACCAAGTATGGGAATCAGCTGTATCAGCATCAGATACGGAAAAGCGATCTTTTCTATGACACCCGACAGGCTCATCAGCAGTGCCAGCACAAAGCCAAGTGCGATACCGATCAGATAACCTATGCCCGCTCTTGAGAGCGTCGCTCCCGCATTCTCTATAATCATTTCAAAGGCGGTCTGACTGCCGTTGATTCTTTTATCGCTGAATATGGAATCGATAACTCCTGAAAGATGCGGCATAACATTTTCGGGAGTTCGCTTTGTCTGTGTAACGACCGAGGCAAATATCTCCCAAAGCACGATTAGCAGAATGATCCACAAAAGCATCACCACAGGCTTGGACCTTAATATTGGCTTAAATTTTCTCAATTACCTCACGCCTTTCTATACACCCTCAAAGCTGTTTCTTACCTTTGATACAAGAGCGGTAAATTCTGCGGTATCCTTCAGCTCCATCGTTCTGGGTCTCGGAAGATCAATATCAATCACTGCTGAGAGTCTGCCGGGATGCGGTGACAACACACACACCCTGTCAGACAGGAATACTGACTCCGAAATATTATGCGTTACAAAAATAATCGTCTTGTTTGTTTTGCGCCATATTTTCAGCAAATCAATATGAAGCTTTTCTCGTGTAAATTCATCAAGCGCCGAGAAAGGCTCGTCCATCAGAAGGATCTCCGGCTGTAACGTCAGTGCTCTGGCAATACCGACCCTCTGCTGCATACCGCCCGAAAGCTGACGGGGATAGTGTCTTTCAAATTCGCTAAGTCCAACCAGATCGAGCATTTTCGCTGCTCTTTTGCATCTCTCTTCCTTTGTAACACCGATGATTTCAAGCGGCAGTTCGATATTCTTTATAACGGTTCTCCAGTCGTATAGCACCGCACTCTGAAACACCATTCCGTATTTTCTTTTCAATCTTGCCTGCCCGGGTGTTTCTCCTCCAATCAGTACTCTACCCGAAGTCGGTTTTATCAAATCGGCTATAATTCTGAGTAGCGTTGTTTTGCCGCAGCCGGACGGCCCCAGCAGCGAGATAAATTCGCCCTTCTGAATATTCATGCTGACACTGGTAAGCGCCTGCACATTTCTTCCGTCCGAGGCAGTATATACCATGCCCACATCATCAAGCAGAATTTCCGCATCATTATTCCTTGTATCCGGCATAATACCCCAATCCTTTCAAAAAAAAACAGGCAGCGGCTCCTTAGTTTAGGCGCCGTTGCCTGCTTGAATTTCTTTCCTTCACTGTCATCATTATATCAACTGCACTGTTGTCAAGTCAAATACGTGCGACAATTTTGTCATACTGCGTCAGTTTTTTCCTCTTATCGCCTTAAATTCGTTCTTTTCAACAAGATTAGGAGTTGTTGCATGATCTGTCGTTGTGTTTCAGCACACAATTCACTTCGTACACAATTACTGACGCACATTTCCTAAAATAGTCCCATATAAATAGCTGGTATATATTTTTGATTTTCTGATTCGACACTAGCCGAGATAACCGTTAGGGAGCTGATGATGAAAACAGCCACGAGGGATGATAATAATTTTTTAATCATAAATATTCTATTTTCTAAAAAAATATATATCAACAGTTAGCGGAGAAAAAAGCGATAAATTCTCTGCCTACGGCGGACAGTATGCCTTTACCGCTAAGTATGACAATCAGCGCCCCGACATAGATAATAATTCTATAGACCGGATGAGATATGACGGAAAAGCTTATTTCGATACTAAGAGTAACAAACGGTATGAGATAACTCTCACACCGCCTGTCTTATACAATGTGATTCTTTTTGTATTCCAACAGCAGGCAAATGTAAAAATTATCGAAGATACTGCAGAAGATGCCTGCGATAAACACAACTGGATTGTAGGGTCGATCGTGCCTATCCACTTTGTAAAAGCTAAGGTGAGCGAGGTACCCTACTTTGTGATTATTCTGTTTATTTATGCAAAATCAATATCCTCCGGACAAAGTATGTATGGAATGTTGTAGTCATGGTGTTTTCATCTCGTATTCACAATTTATATAAACAAGAAAAAAAGGGAAACCGCATCAAAAGCGGCTTCCCGTCATTTTTTAATTACTCCCACTCGTTAAACAAGAAGTTATATACTAAATAACTTCTTGTCGCTATTTTGACACCAAAACTCCGGCAGAGGATCATAAACTCCCCTGCCGGCTTTAATTATGTGTGTATTACTTTTTAACAATCCTGATTTCCAGCTTATC
>ONGS01000225.1 GCA_900317395.1 uncultured Eubacteriales bacterium
ACTAATCGCCCCCATATTATATTGAATCTGCATGTTCTCCATATTGTTTTTCGTGTCAACTGGTTTGTTAATGTTGAAGACCACGTTCAATGATTCAAAATCATCATCCGAAATAGGATCGCTAAGAAGTCGCATATATTGCCAACGTTGACGAAAACCATCAATTAAAGCGTTCATGTTCTGCTTTCCTCTGTTTTCTGTCAGTTGGTAAATAATATTAGTTGTACTCTCCGAAACATTGCTAATATTACTCTGACCAATGATAGACGAAGGAATACAAGCAACCATGTTAAACTGCTGATAGAGTTGGTCTAATTCGTGCTTAATAACAGAATAATCCATTGTAGCATTAACCCACTCGGCTTTTTGTCCTTCGTCCAGATGCAAGACCGAACCTGCAATGTTAGAGTCCTGCATTTCTTTTTCTGAAACTCTTGCTCCCTGAATTGAAAGAATCGGATTCAAAGAAAGCGTTGTAACGGCATCGTCTTCTTTAGAAAGCAAGTGTTCTATTTTGTCCATAATCGGGATAAGGTCAAGAACAATACTATCCCCGAATTGGTCATATAAAGCACGCTCCATTGAAACATAATGAATTGGGAGACCTGTTGCATTTGGCGAACTATCCACAAGCCTATAATTTATGTAAGTATCTATATGTTCAGGAAAATAGATAGTATAGTGCTTGTTCCCCCTCTTGTCTTTCCAGTGTTCCACGAAATAAGCATATTCGCCATGCTCGTTATATATCGGGTAACTATCCGCATTGCGGAACACTTTAGATTTAATACTGTTGCTTTTGGCATCATAATAGACGTACTCGAAAGCGTCCCCATAAGCCATTAAATCATAAAGGATCTTCCAGTCAACTTTTGAGTAAATACCTTTTCTGTAAATCTGGTTGAATTGTTCAACCGCTTTTTCTGTGCCAGTGATAGAAACGGGATTTCCTACCAGATAAGCAACATGAAAATTCAAAACTGTTTTCAGTCCTTGCAAGATGATAGCAGCAGGAGTGAACTTGCCGTTCTTGAAAATATATGTATGTTTCAACCTCTCTAATACATTGTGTCGTCTATGCAGATGATTAATAATCGTCTTCACATTCCTTTGCCGGAAATCGTGTTCAGGTTGTGCGATTTCCTGCATAAACCATGCAAGAGTAGGTTCATTAGTTTCGCTATTTGTGTACAAATTATACATTCGTTAATATCCTCATATATATGTATCTAAAAACAAAAAAATATTTTACCAATCGTTATAACGCCACTGTTGAGACTTTAACCCTTGTATTGAAAGAGCAAAACCGATTACAAGGTCGTCATGTCCGCTTGCTGCATTATAGGAACCGTCTTTAGCTTGATACAATTTCATTTCTTCTAATAAGTCTTTAGAGTTAATGCAACACTGGTTAGTTTCGAACCATTCTTGAAAATCCGCTATCATAATAGGCTTTGATTTTCCCGATGTTTCCCAACCTGGCTTTCGCTTTGCTTTTCCTCTTTGGTCATACTCTTTATACTTGTATATATTTTGATACTTGTAACTATGAACAATCTTATCAAGTACGGTATGACCTGCGCTTGCCCGTTCGATAATTAAAAGTCCGTCATTATACCATTGCCCCATAGCTAACACAATATCCGCAAATTCATAGGGCTTGACTTTGTTCGAACGCCACTCGGCACATTGAAAACCTTCTGCATCCATTACACAGATAACGGAATAGTCAGATGATCCGCCTAAACCCTCGGCTGTATCAACTCCGATATAATATTTTTTCTTCTTTACAGGAAGTTTCCAGACCTGCAAATACTGTTTGTATTTTCGGAGTATCGGTTTAATATCTTTTGGCAATGTTAATAATTTGGTCTGGTAAAGAGTGCTTAAACGATTTAGCAACATGCCAGAATCAAAAACATTTTCCCCCGTACTTACAAACGCTTCAACGGGATTTGAAGGATACTCTTGTGTAAAGAGTTGTTCCCCCATATCATTGATTTTAATTCTTCTCCACATTAACTGTTCAAGCGTTGCACCATCTTGCATTAAACCGACTTCAACATCGGTTAATTCATCCTCTTCTAATGCTTTGCCGTGTGTAGCTATATAGAGTTCTGCGAGTTCCCTTTGTTCCTGAATATTCATAACCCTGTCTTTTGTCCACGGAAAGAAAAAGGGTTTCCACATGGGGGATTCTCCACTTGTGGCTTTATTCCAGATTTCGGAGAAATGATTTAATCCTTTTGCCGTACTTTCAAGAACCATTATAGAATCGGGGGCTAATGCAGGTTTCAAAGCGGTTAATTGCGCTTCGAAAGTGTCACCCATTAACGCAACCTCTGACAGATGCGCAAATCTTAACGTTGTTCCCCTTGCTACATCCTTATAACCGCAACTGCAACAAATGATCTGTGAACCATTCACGAAACTTAGTTCTGTGCGGTTGTTTGTCACTCGTTGCAACTTCACACAATCATACATATTGTCATAGATTGCTTTTAGCTTTTTGAAGATTTCCGCAACTCCATCTTTTGAATGTGCCATCAATAAACATGTGCAATTCTTCTGTGTATGAGTCAAATATAAAACATATGCCATAGTTGCGCTTGAAATTCCAATCTGTCTACTTTTCAAGACTATGTTGTATTTTCCCATATTTTTTAAAAAGTATTTCTGTTGTGGGGTTAGCTTGAAGGGAACAACAACACCTTCTTTGTTTGGTATCCGCATAAATGTTTCGATGTACAATATAGGGTTATTAACAATCAGTTTTAGTTTTTCTTTACTGTTCATGTTCTCACCCTTAGAAGTTCATTTGATAATCGTCTTCATCATCGTCAACATTTACATTTCGCAGAATCTTTTCAAGTTCATTTTCCTGTTCGCCTTGAAAGAAAATATCTTGTAGTTTGATAAACTCTTTTAGTGCGTTGGCGTCTTTTTTTGCTGCTTCGTACCATGTGTTATACAACTCTATCATTCGTGCGTTTTTCTGCTTTCCCATTAGCCATTTGATAGCACGTTGCACTTTATCTATGTAAAGGAATTTTTCACAATCTCTTTCGGTCAATCCTTTGTTCGAAATCGCTTTGTAATGTGCGCTAAACTCATCGAAGTTTTTAAACTTTTCAGGCAGTAAATCGGGGGCATATTTCCAAACGATCCAAAAAGCCATATAGTCAGAGTTCAACATCTCACGCAAAGCAGGAACAATTCCTTTTTCTTCTTTTGTACCTCGTCCCATATATTAATATCTCCTATATTGATATTTATGATTCCATTTGTTTTTTGTTTAATTAAAAATAGGGGGCAAGCCGTGAGACTCGCCCCTGATTCGAATTGCAAGAAAATTACTTGCTCCCGTGTCAAGCCCTCGTTAAAAGAGAACATACATCACAGGTTTACGGAT
>ONGS01000163.1 GCA_900317395.1 uncultured Eubacteriales bacterium
ATACCCCTGCGCTCAAAGTCGTCAATCATGTTTACAAGCTCCTTCGATGTTCTTCCGAGCCGGTCAAGTTTCCAGACAACGAGTTTATCATTCTTTTTCAGTGTGCTCAGAACCTCTTCTAGTATCGGTCGCTTCTTGACACCACTCATTTGCTCCGTGTAGATAATATCTACCCCGTATTTTTCAAGAGCGTCCTTCTGCAAGGCAAGCTCCTGACTGGTTTTTGATGTTCGACAATATCCAATAACCATAGCTGACTCCCCTTTCTTTTTATTCTGCCTTTTTTATACACCAGAGTTTTGAAACCGTTTTTGGAGCGGCTACCCCAGTCCGAAAACTTAAAAACAGCCATTTTTCTGACACCGCCGCCGCTTTCACCATAAACGATCGTTTTGATACAAGAATTTGATTATACGCCCCTGTCTGCGATTATAATTCCTGAGGCGGCTAACTTCATACCATCGGCTTGAAAAATCAGCCCTGAGCCGCCACAGCGAGCCTGAGAGCTATTTCCTGACCAGCGGCAACATAGCAGCAGAAAAATTCAATGCCATTTATTGCCATCTTGATTATTCTGATAACACACAATACTCTCAGCGGCTCTTTATCGGAAGAACCGCTGAAAATATTTTAACGATCAATCAGGGAATATCATTTTTTCAATTTGCGTTATCGGAAATACTATACGTTTGCCTCCATTAGCAGATATTGTTCTGAATCTGAACGTGCCTTTGAAGTTGAGCGGAAAGAACTCCTGGCTTTTTGACAATTGTTCGATAAATCCAAGTTCATCATAGAATTTTTCGCAACTGGTAATGAAGTAAATACTTCTTTTGTTGTTAGCCGGATTTATGGTTGTTATTACCCCCATATTGTTTGCAAGCTTATCTATAATCGAATATATATACTCTACAACACCATCGAGAGGATAAACTACATAGGGTTCATCAAGCGTGAGGTTAACAGGTTTGCCTATGTGCTTACCGTTTTTGCTAAGACATATACAAGATATGAAATTAACGGTTGCAAAGGCTGATCCGGTTGAAACAGTGCATAAAAGCCTGAGTATATCATCACAGCCGGATAATACATAGATATCTTTACATGTTTGCAGTACACACACCGAGTTTCTGATCAGGTATTCCAGCACTTCGACAGATTCCGAAAATTCACCATCGAACTGCGGAAGCCCAGATTTTTTAACGGCTTCTGAAAGTATGTACTTATACGCATTATCTCTCAGCAACACGCTGTCAATATTTTTCATTTCAGTCAATATACCGTTCTGGGTCAGTCTGTATCCGTTCATACAAAGTGCTGGTATTTTCCCAAGATTAACCGAACGCTCAACGACATCAGCGATTACATCTTTGGAGTAAATATTTTTCCATGCAAACTCCTTTTTATTCATAATCATTTTGGTTACCCCCTTTTATTGAGGCAAAGAAAAACCGTTTTGCTGTATATTAATTTCACATTGGTTACAACCGTTTGTATTGTGTCTGAGCAGTACGTATCGACAAATGATCTGATACCGGCTGAACGATTATTTCATTGCCTATATAAATATAGTTCATGGTAACGATTCCGGAACAGAAGTGCTTCAAGTTTAAAAAACAGTTTCAAAAAATTATTTCAAAGCTTAATCCGTGATTTTTCACAGATTGTATCGGAACTATTCAGGGGCAAAGTTTCAATTATTTTCCGGCATAAAAAAACAGCTGATAAAAACTGATTTTCGCCAAAAGCATCATAAATTTTTTATAAAAATGTTTCACAGCTTAAATACACGCCGATCAATTCAAAGCTATATTACAATTCAATTTCAAAAACACCGGATTGAGGACATAAAAAAACAAGGGTGCATTGCATAAAAACACAATGTACCTCTGTACCCCGGATTTCAGCCCTGAAATAATACAAACTAATGAAATTCCCGTATAACAACGGAATATATTACCCGAACGAAGAATTATACGCAAAATCCATATAGCAGGATTTAAAAATCCCTTTTTCAATGCATTTTCCCTTACC
>ONGS01000026.1 GCA_900317395.1 uncultured Eubacteriales bacterium
AGTATTAACGGAAATGAAGATTTCTTAGATAAAACAGTCTATGAAATCGGGATACCTTTGCTTCATATAATCTGCGGCAGAGTTGGAATGAATACCGTTTACTATGAATTTACAGCAGACGAAAAAGAAGTGTTTGATAATCTTTAAAGGAGAGAATATAGCATGACACCCGCAAGAATGAGAAGGCTTGCTTCGGATTATGAGGAAGTCAAGAAGAACTTTGCCGGGCACAAGAATATCATTGTTACACCTGTTGGTGATGAACCGCCGGAGAAATACAATGTTACATATTTTGTGAATGGTATTTATCTGTTGCCCGACGGCAGAATTGAAACTCTTGGTCGCCATGAGGTGGAGATAACGCTTCACGCTGATTATCCGAGGTACAAACCGATATGTAAAATACTAACTCCAATTTGGCATCCTAATTTTCGTGACGGACAGATTTGTATCGGAGATATTTGGGGAGCCGGTGAATCATTGAGTGATATTATTGTTAATATCGGCGATATGATTCAATATAAATCATGGAATTCTTATAGCCCCCTTTCTGCTGACGCAGCGCAATGGGCGATGGAAAACAAGCACCTGTTTCCTGTTGGAAATATTGATTTGTTTTATTCCGACTATTCATCGGCAAAAGACAATGTAGAAATTGATCTTTTTGATGAGGTTAAGGAAGAATCGTCAAGTAGCGAGACTAAAGTCGCAAGTGAAGCGGTTAGCAACACTTCCACAGCTGATACACCCTTGAATAGTGTTCCTTCGCAAGAAAACGTTGATAATGGAGAAATTGATTCAAAAAACAATGCTGAGGAAACAAAGCAACCTCCGTCGATAGTTCCAATAGCTACATCAACAGAGCTTGTTCCAAGCGGCAATGACTTTGAAATAACCGCAGAAGAATTAGAAGGTATCGAGTTTATTCCAACTGCACAGCGTATGCAGACAGTCGCTCATGGAGGAACCGCCAAAGTTAAAGTCAACTTCAAGACAATACTACAAAAAGGAATCCTGTGGGCACTAATTGGCGCATTAGTAGGATTTGCCGTTGGGGAGCTTTTAGGTGGGCTAATTAATTCTTCAAGTGCAGCGTCGCTTTTGGGCTATTCTCACCTTTCAAAGTACTTTAGTTATTCAGAAGAAGCTAACAATGAACTAAAAGCTGCAGATGCTGAGTTTAAGAGTTATTGTAAAGCTAAGGGCATCGATCCAGATGGCTCGGATGCATTAGTAAACTGGTATAAGGGTAGTGATATTTCATCTACAGCCAAAAACCATATTGAGAACTATATTAGTAAAAGCGATAAGGCTAATAATGAGCTTTATGATGCTTACCAGTATGATTTTGGTAGTAGTGATGATAAACTAAAAGAAGGAACAAAAAAGTGTATGCGTGTTGCAACCGGTCTATGGTCAGCAATAATAGCTTTATTCATTGGTCTCTCACTTGGAATAGGCGAAGGCATTTTCTATGGTTCAAAGGAGAACGCATTAAAATATGGTGCTATTGGCGCAGGAATATCTGTTGTTTTAGGTTTCTTCAGCGGCGATCTTGCTCAGTTAATGTACTCTTCATTGCTTGGAGATGATCCGTCTTTGTTTATGGGAGCATTAACAAGAGGTGCAGGATGGGCTATAATGGGATTAGGAATCGGACTGGCGATTGGTCTGATACGGTTTGAGAAAAAGCGCATTTTGTTCTGTTCCCTCGGCGGATTGGCTGGAGCTTTTCTTGGAGGATTCTTGTTTGACTTCATATGCAAGATAATACCCAACGATATGATTGCTCGTGGCTTGGCTATTTTGATTATGGGCATATTAATCGGTGTCGGCGTTGGATTGCTTGAACAGTTTGCAAAACAAGCGTGGCTTAAAGTTATACGCGGCGAATTTGAAGGCAAAGAATACCTTGTATTTGCAGGCACAACGAGTATCGGAAACAATGGAAAGAATACAATTGTTCTTTTCAAAGACAAGCTTGTTGGTCCGCATCACTGTGATATAGTCCTTGAAGGTAGTAAATATGTCCTTGTTGATTGCGGAACACCAATGGGAACTATTGTAAACGGAATGAAAACAAGTAGACATATTTTAAGAAATGGTGATGCTATTTCAGTTGGTAATTCTGTATTAGTGTTCTATACAAAATAAAGTTTCGGAGGCGATTACCATCGTTATGATTTTTAGAAAGGCTATTCTATTCTTTTTAATTCTGGCGGTGTTAATCGCCTTTCCGATATCTGCTTTCGCACTTGGATTTGAAACAGAAGAA
>ONGS01000111.1 GCA_900317395.1 uncultured Eubacteriales bacterium
GGTTTATTTTTCATCGTTTTTATTCTTATTATACCATTCGGGATAAGTATAAGAATTATATTTATCCATTGCTTTTCGGGCTTATTCGGGGGCTTTTTCAGTAGGTACATATCCTACACCATGTACGAACCTATACCAATCAAAATGAGGTCTAAAATAAGCAAAGCTTTTATCATATCTCATAACATAACCTCCTCTGACTTTATTATTTTTATTATACCACTTTCACGCTGATTTTCAATAGCTTCATCAAACATAAAGTTCAAGAACATTCATCGCAAGCAGTGAAAGCTCCATGCACCTTCGGTTATGCTCGATTTTCCATGCCTTCATTCCTCGTTTTCCTCTTCCTTGAACAACATCAGGATCGGGTCATTTTCTTCTTTATCTTTTGCAGCCGTTAGCCCGCTCAACTTTGCCCTGCTCTACGTCAAAAATTCGCACCAGTTTTTTGCAGATCGGGCAGCCGTGTTTTTCGGCTTGGGTCAAAAGATCACTGTAACTGTTCTGTATGTTTATATGCAGTTCAAAAATCTCTGCCTGTTGATAGTATTTTTCAAGCTTCAAACGTAAGGTTTTCTGATAGCGGATAAGTTCTTCCTTACTGATGATATGATCCCTCCAACTGCGTACATAATTCAACAGACTTTCAAGATAAGCCTGCTCTCCTATATCTGCATCATTGGTGTACTCGTTCCCTGCTTTTGCTCTTTCCGTCAATACCTTAATACGTTCCTCATAGTTTCTGACATTAAATGTTCCCATCTTCTGCCACCTCGATCTTTACAACAACTTTTGGAACTCCGTCCAAAGCCCAGATCTTGTAGACCTCTGCCTGTATGATCTGGGAATCATCCTTGTATGCAATTCCATTCAGAGCATCGCACACTGCCTTTCCGACATTGTCCCAGTCGGGCTTTAACGTTGGCTGCACCTTACGACTGCTTTTTGCTTTCAAATACTGCGCTATGATAGTGACTTTTATAGGAGCTGTTTCACTCAGCATACATCCGCCTGCTGCTATGTAAGTCCTGCGTATCTGTTTTTCGTAATCTGACGTATTTTTCGGTGTATAAATTATGCCTCTTCTGCCATCAAATCGTGGTCTTGCTTTCCCCTGCGGCTTGCCTATGACAGTAAATATCATCTTTAAAATCCCTCCTCCAGAATTGCGTTGGTAGCTTCATACTGATCAATGTCGTATGTAGTCTGACGTTCTTTTTTTCTATACTTACCTGCCTCATTATCATCATAAAGCCAATTCTCTATGCGATTTTTTGTACCGTTCCAATCAAGTCTTTTTTGAGGATTTGCAGCAGTAAAATTGAGCATCTTCTTAAAGCATTTATCAATATCCATATTCGGATAGGTGTGTGTAAGGTTGTTGTAATATTCTTCATCAACAATGAACGTTCCGTTTTTGCACGGAATTTCAAACATACACACTTTATTTTCTTTTCCTTTACTTTCTTTTCCTTTACTTTCCTTTATGTCATTTTTCTCGGATTTACTGTCGTTTTTCTCGGAATAACCCTCGTTTTTCTCGGAAAAATTATCTGACGGATACACTTTTATAAAGGGTCTGGTCTCTTCTTTTTTAAGAAGCCAGATCCTTTTGTCAACTGCGATATCACGCTTAGCACCCTGTTTAGCTTCCTGATACCGCCGCTGTACAGATGGTGCAGTAATGACCTTCACCGATCCAACAAGTATGCACTCAAGCAGTGACCGACTGAACAAGTAGTTCATTATCTGCATTGTCTTGCTTTCGGAATAATGAAAATGATCCGAAATATCCAGGATAAAATCGTCATCATATTCGGTATAATAACTGTTTCTGTAAATTTCGCATATTGCGAACAGGTAAACTGCGATACCATCAGCACCGAATTTTGCCTTTAGACGTTTTATCTTTTTATCCGAGAAGAAATCCACATCAAAAGGGAAATAATCAAGATTCTCTTTTCTTGGACGTGCCATCTCAATCTCCTCTGCGGTCAGTGTCCGACCAGGATAGTGTGCTTTCATACAGTGACCATCCGGGCAAGATTAACCGTCTTTTTTTATTCAAAGAGTACTCTTTCTAAAAGTCCCTCTGAACAGATCGTTTTTTGACCTCAAAAGGTCAAATTCTGTAAAAATTTTCACATTCAGAACATACACGGCTTTTCCTGTCAACTTCATTATCGTGTTTACCTTCCCATTTTTCGTTCAATGTTCTTGAAAGTATGTGCTTCTTTCCGTCTATCTCAATCTCAGCTGTAACACCGTAGTCAAGTCCGCTCGTGCCTACGGTTTTTACATCAAATACGGCGGCACCAGTGCTGTCCTTCCCGAATAACAACCGGAAATATGCGTCTGCAAGAGCAGCCACATCAGAAACATGACCGCTCTCGGGTTCTTATGTTTTCTTGTTCGGTTCATGGGGTTTATCCTTTCTTTTTTCAATTTACA
>ONGS01000015.1 GCA_900317395.1 uncultured Eubacteriales bacterium
AAAACACATATTAAAGCTTTGGCAAAGTATCTGGATATGCAGCCGGAACAAATGAAATCTTACATCGTGTTTTCTGAAAGGTGCGAAGGGTAAAGACAATTGAAAAGCAGAAAGAAGTTTTCAACCAAATATGCATAATAAAAATGTATAAAATGAATAAATCAAATTAAAGAAGGCAATATAGTTAATGTCGCAAAATCAAAATTTTGCGACATAGGGAATAGTCCAAACATCCAAACAAAGAAAATACAGTTTAAAGTTTCCGGATAAATATCTTGTTCTGGATACATTCAGAAAAATCTCTGAATTTGATATCATATTCGGAAATTATATCGGGTTTATAATACTTGTCCGCATTTATGCTGTTATTGCTATGCAAATTATGATAAGCAATCCGTCCTGATAACTTCAGAAATCATGATCCCGATTCTTCACTGCTTATTGGTCATATCAGAGAAAATAATGTTATTAAAACATCAAATCAGATATCGTTATTTTAATATACTTGGATATTGGAAAAGTTGTCGTCACGATTTTTAACAATATAGTGAAAGGACAACTTTTTTATTAATTGATATCAATAATTGTTCTTATTTAGCTTCAATATCTTTTACTTCATTATAAAAGAAAAGGCCTGCGATGATATACGCAATGCTCCGTTCTTAAAATAATAATTTGTTCCAGACCGTCTGAAGTGACAACCCTGATTATTATTTTTGGCAAGTTTGTGAGTAACCTTTTCAATATACATATCTGCTGTTTCAGCCTCTTTAGTGTAAACAATACTGATGTTCCCCTCTTTTTCGACCTTTTCCGTCCCCCCCTTTTGACTTTGTAAGAATCAAAACTAATATCAATTCACATTTTTGTAAATTTGATAATTATACAAAATATAGATGCAGCCCTTGCAACTGTACTATTTTAAAGTACGGCTGCCGATTTTTTGACGATAAATTTTGTGTGATTTAAGGTCTGTTCTTGATATGTATGATAATTTATGTTAAAATGAGAGTGTATTAAAAAGGAATGGATGTGGTATTATGATTGCTGTGGTCGATTATGGTGCAGGGAACCTGCAAAGTGTGGTAAAAGCACTAAATTTTATTGGCTGCGACTGTATTGTAACAAATAAGAAAAATGAAATTCTGAGCGCCGACGGTGCGATCCTACCCGGAGTAGGTTCGTTCGGAGATGCAATGGACAGTATGAATAACTCGGGAGCAACTGAGGCTGTTACGGAGTTTGTCAGAACGGGCAAACCTTTTTTCGGAATCTGTCTGGGACTTCAACTGCTGTTTGAAAAAAGTGACGAAAGTTCAGGAGCAAAAGGATTAGGATTTTTGAAAGGCACTATTTCAAAAATTCCCGATAACAACCATACATTAAAAATTCCGCATATGGGCTGGAATTCATTGAAAATTCGTGAGAATGACTGTTTATATAAAGGCATTGAGGGAAATCCCTATGTCTATTTTGTTCATTCTTATTTTCTGAAAGCGGAAGATGAAAATATCGTTTCTGCAAGAACCGAATACGGCGTTAGTATTGATGCATCTGTCCATTTTGAAAATATTTATGCAACACAGTTTCATCCGGAAAAAAGCGGAGATGTCGGATTACATATTCTGAAAAATTTTGTTTCATTGACAAGGGGGTAATCGGTTATGTATGCAAAAAGAATTATTCCCTGTCTGGATGTAAAAGACGGAAGAGTTGTAAAAGGTACTTCCTTTGTTAATCTGAGAGATGCGGGAGATCCGGTGGAATGTGCCAAAATATATGATAAAGAAGGTGCAGATGAGCTTGTCCTTCTTGATATTACGGCTTCAAGCGATGCACGAAATATCATTGTTGATATTGTGCGTAAGGTTGCTGACAGCGTGTTTATTCCATTTACCGTCGGCGGCGGTATCAGAACAGTTGACGATTTTACCGCAATCCTCCGGGCAGGAGCAGACAAGATATCAGTTAATTCTGCTGCAGTTCACAGACCTGAGATTATTAACGAAGCAGCATATAAATTTGGGAGTCAATGTGTTGTAACAGCCATTGATGCAAAACGCCGTGACGATTCATCAGGTTGGGATGTATATATTAACGGAGGAAGGATCAATACGGAGAAAGATGTTATAAAATGGGCTGTTGAAGCTGAGCAAAGGGGTGCAGGAGAAATTCTTCTGACCAGTATGGACTGTGACGGAGTAAAAAACGGTTATGATCTGGAGCTTACAAGAGCTGTATCGGAAAATGTGGGAATTCCCGTCATAGCATCAGGCGGAGCAGGAAAAAAAGAGCATTTTTATGATGCCTTTACCGATGGAAAGGCGGACGCAGTTCTCGCTGCCTCCCTGTTTCATTTCGGAGAGATCTCTATCAGCGAATTAAAAGAATATCTTGATAACAGAGGTATTTCTGTAAGGAAATAATTTAAAGGGACTGTCACAAGGCAGCCCCTTTCGTTTGTATTACTTCGCTTTTAATCGGTGAACATCTGACTCCAATAAATACCATTAAGACCGATCCCGACCTTGGTATATGTTTCATTCAAAATATTTTCACGGTGACCCGCGGAATTCATCCATGCAGTCATAACAGTTTGAGTAGAAGTGTATCCCATAGCGATATTCTCACCGGCTGTTGTATTATAATCAATACAATATTCATCAAGAATATCGAAACAGCTTTTTCCGTTAGGACGTGTATGTGAATATCCTGTTTCAAGTTCTTCGGCTCTTACCGTTGCGGCAAATACAAGTTCTGTATCAAGTGTTAATGCTTTTACACCTACTTTGGCTCTTTCTGCATTGATTAAAGCAAGTTCATCTTTAACAGTATTTGGAATATAAGTTGTTACATTATAGGTTTTGGATGTCGTATTGTTATTCAGTTTGGTAGAAACTATTATCTGATAGGTTCCTAATAATCTTGGTCTGAAATAAACTTCAATATTTGTTCCGTAATCCTGTAATGTAATCCACTGTGTAGATTCGGGAGATTTATAGTAAACAGCATACAAAGCACCACTTCCGGCATTTGTGATATTTATCTTTGTTTTTTTGCCGTAAACCAACATGAGATTATTTTTTGTTGTTGATGCGCTTAAAACAGAAATCGAATTGACTGTGAAAGTTTTGGATACAACTTTTCCCGAAAAATCTTTAACATCAACTTTTAAAGTATATTTTCCCAGACTACTTAATTTCAGACTTGCAGATACGGCAGTGCTATATGCTTTTATTGTATTCCAGGAACCGTTACCTATCTTATAATAATAAGCATACTGATATGGCTCTGTTCCGCCTGTAGCTTTTGCCTTCATTGTAACCGTTGTATTTCTTTCTACATTACTTGTAGTATTAATAGAAGAAGAATTGCTCAGAGTTTTTCCCGTAACTTTTTTTACAGTTATAGCCTTATAGGTACTGAACGTATTTCCTGATGTATCTTTGACAGTAGATCTTATGCTGTAAAATCCCGATGAAGGAAGTTTAATATTGGCAACTGCACTTTTGCTGTAACCGCTTGCCTTTGTATATTTTCCCCCGTTGAGTGAGTAATAATATGTATACTGATAAGGCTGGTTACCTCCTGTTGCTTTGCTTGTAACCTTTACAGAGTTTCCAAGGTTTACACTTGAAGCAGAAGCTGTCACACCATTTTTCAAGGCAACAGCAGTATTTTTTTTAACAGTAACATTAAATGTTTTGGCAAGTGTTTTCCCTGTTTTGTCTTTTACAACGGACTGAACCGTATAATAACCGGCAGAAGGAAGTTTTATGGTGGCAGAAGTGGTATTGCTAAAAGTTTTGTATGTTTTTTTCGTTCCGTCTTGAATCTGATAATAGTATGCATAAGTATACGGACTTGTTCCGCCGGATGCTTTGGAGGTTACTTTGACAGTCTGACCAAAATTAATCGTTGTTTTACTGATTGTGGAATTATTAGCAAGCGGTGTTGGTTTCAACTTTGCAGTTGTTTTTATATCACAATAAATCTGTGTATTGATTTTATCCTTGGTATAAGCTCTAATGGTATAAGTTCCTTCTTTTGACATAGTAAAAGTTGCTGTATTAGAAGAACTGTAATTTTTAATAGTAATCCAGCTTCCGCTATTGAGCTTATATGTGAATTTATATTGGTAGGGTGCTTGTCCGTTTGAAGCTACCGCTTTTACAGTAGCTTTACCGCCTACATACACAGAAGAAACTGTTACTTTTGAATCAATTTTAATGGGAGATGTCGCATCAACTGAAAAATCCGTTAAGGGTAATGCAAAAATGACCAATAATAGAAATGAAATGACAATAATCGACAATCTGTTCCGTAGTTTAGTAGCCATAACTAGCACCTCTTTAGTAAAGTTACACATAAGTTATTCCCAAAATATCTCTTTTTTATCATTATATCACCTTATTTGGATATTTTCAATAATAATTTTTTTGTTAATAATTTGTTTACAATTCATTGAAAATAAATCAAATGTAAAATACTTGATTTATTTCATGCTTAGTGTAAAATATTAGTAGGTAGTTTACGCAGAGTCATTAAACTTATGGTTCGTAAACTTATGGTTCGTAAAAAGTTACAAACAAAATTTGGTCCACTGGTTGGTGTAATTTTTTATAATTTATGTTATAATATTAAATGATGATATCGGGAGGTCTTTGAATGAACTTTGATGCATTTTTTGCAGGTGTTGAACCGGGCGGACTAAGAAATACAAGAGAAATAGGCATATTGATTTGCTATATGCTGACAAATATTAAAAATCCGTTTTCCAAAAATGATTTAATTGAAATTATACAGACAAACGGGATCGCTAATTATTTTGAAGTGACCTCTGCCCTGTCGGAACTGATTAAATATGGCAATATAAATAACTGTGATGATGATATGATCAATATCACCAAAGGAGGTAAGCTTGTTTCCCAGCAGTTAAGCTCCGAGCTTTCTCTTTCGGTTCGTCAGAAGGCCTTATCTGCTTTAATGAAACTAACGGAACGAAGAAAAATAGAAAAAGAAAATCCTGTTGTAATAACAGAAGCTGAAGGCGGCGGATATAATGTTAATATCCGCATTACAGATGGTATCAGAGATCTGATTTCCTTAACAATGTTTGTTCCCGACAGAGCAGATGCCAATGCAGTAAAAAGAAATTTTCACGACAACCCTCAACGCCTGTACTCTGTTATACTGGCCTCTTTGATAGGAGAAAAGGGTATGATTGAAGAGGCTGTAAAGGAGCTTGAAAATGAGCAGTAATATTGACAAGATCATTTTTACAGAAGCAGAATATTTTTACAAAAGTGAACACGCCATTGTAGACTACAGTCAGATGCAAAGTTTCAGTTTGATCAAAAGCTGTATTGAAATATTTGCTTATTATGGAATTGGTGATTTTGTACCGTCTGATGTGAAGGAATTTTTTGAAAAAATACAGCTCATTCAAAAGAAAAACGGAAAGGTATTTATTCCTTCCGCTAAAAAAGTAGACGGAGTTATGGAATGTTGTTTGCACCCTTCCGATTGCTATCTATCCCATAATGGAAACAGTTATCATATTGAAAAATGGAATTCTGACGGCTATAAATATGAAATAGCCTCTGCTTACAGCAAAGGCTATATAAAAAAATAAATTTATTCCATGTACTTTTTTCTCAGCTTATTGACAGTTACTTTGGTCACTATAACAGATATTATCACAATAATTACAAATCCAATCAATGTCAGGATAACAGAACTATCCGTTTTCGATTCATGACTTGTGACATCAAATTCATGAATCACGGTATCATTACTGTTTTGTTCCTTGGTAAGATTTTTTTCCTTTTCGGAATATTCATCATTCTCATTGGTATTAGAAGTATTTTTGCTACTACTTGATCCAATGGAAGTTTGCTTTTTATTTTTGCTGTTGTTTTCGGGATCATTTTGACTTTGCGGCGTTTTATTTTGTGATTCTGGATTGTTTGAACTTTTCTGAGTAATTGCAGATCCGCTTTGTGAAACACTGATTGTAAGATTAGGAACTGAAGTACATACTGATTTTTCCTGTTTAAAATTTACTGCTTCAAAAAATCCTGAAGAAAATTTATAGGTTGTTTCTTCACTCTTATATGGCTCAAATCTGAATTTTATTATAGCCTCCTTTGAAGGACGGTTTTTAATCATATAAATCAAGTTGATTTCGCCTTCTGCATCATTATATTTCAGATATTCTTCGGAAGTTTTACCTTCAATAACACAGGACTTTAACTTTAATTTTGTACTGTCATAAATAAACCATGCATGAACAGCACCTAAATTTCCACTGTCTGAAATATTCAAAATTACATTAAATGTTTTTCCGGGTTTAATATTTTCGTCTGCGCTGAGCGACATTTTGATATTGCTTTCCGCATACACAGATAATGAACCAATAGTAATTAATATTCCCAAAAAAATTAATATTGATAGCAGTCGTTTGATAATATCACCTTCTTAGAGAAAAAATCAGCATAAACCAAAACACCACCGAAGTGGTGTTTTTTTCTTACTCTGATTCTTCGGTTTTATTATTTTTATGCTTTTCTTCAATCAGCTTTTCAAGTTCCTCTTTATTGAAGCGGTATATTTTATTACAGAAATGACAACTTGCTTCTGCATGACCCTTTTCTTCCGCAGATGCTCTGATATCTTCATCACTCATCATCATAAAAGCTCTCTCTACCTTTTCCCTACTGCAGGCACAGATATAGTCAATCGGCATTTCGTCAAGTACTTCTACTTCAAAACCTTCAAGAGCAATATCGCATATATCTTTAATATTCAATCCTTTTGCCAACATAGTTGTAACCGGTTCAATCTTTTGAATATTTTTTTCAATTTGTGTTATAGTTGCTTCATCTGCTCCCGGAAGAAGCTGCAAAAGAAATCCTCCCGAAAGAAGTACCTCATGGCTTTCCTTTTCAAGCAGCACGCCAAGTGCACATACTGTAGGTATCTGCTCGCTTGTAGCATAATAGCTTGTGATATCCTCCGCAATTTCTCCTGAAACAAGCGGTACCATTCCAATATACGGTTCTCCCGAACCGTAATCTCGCATTACATTCAGCACACCCGTTCTGCCTACTGCCTTGCCGACATTCAGTTTGCCGTTTTCATAATATTCTGTCGGGCATCCCGGATTCTGAACATAGCCACGAACATTTCCCTTGCTGTCACTTACCGCAATAACTGCACCTGTATCACTGTTATCGCCGTTAACTCTTAATGTTATCGAAGCATCTTTTTGTTTAAGCTGTGCACCCATGATAGAACAGGCCGTCAGCAGTCTGCCAAGTGCAGCTGTAGCAACAGGTGAAGTGCGGTGAATTTTTGAAGCTTTAAATACAATATTGGACGTTTCTGCTGCCGAAATCACAACCGCACCGTCCGAAGTGATACATCTTATAATTTTATCATTACTCATTTGAATATCTTCCTTATTACATAAATTTTTCTTTGTGAAGTTTCTCCGGGTGAATCAAACGACAAATCAGCATAAACAGCTTCAACCTTCATATTCGCCGCTTCAAGAAGCTGTCTTAATTCGTCATCTGTATAGGCTCTTTCAGCAAACTGTTCCGAACGTCTGATATATGTTTTGCCCTGTGGCTCGAAAAAATCAAGTGTGATAATAACCTTATGATTTTTATCATTATAATTATTCTGCCATGCACAAAATACTTTTTCCGTATCATAGATATAACAGTTATCACCAAGTATTTCCCTATGCTTATATACTGTATTTGCATCAAAAACAAATAGTCCATCTTGTTTCAGATAATATGATATCTTTTGAAATGCTGTCCCAAGTGTTTTTTTTGAAGTAATATGGTTGATACTGTCAAGCGTACAAATACAAGTGTCTATTTCGCCGAAAAGTTCAAGCTCCTGCATTTTCTGACACAGAAATAATATATCAAGCTGTTCTTCGCAGACCTTTCTCTGTGCCTCGGAAAGCATATCGACAGAAGCATCTGCTCCAAATATATCAAGTCCTCTTTTTTTCAGCTCGATTGTCATACTGCCTGTTCCGCAAGCCAGATCAAGCGTCAGTCCTGGAGCATGATTATGCCGTTCAAACAGTCTAAGAAGATAATCTGCTCTATCTTTATAATTGACATTTTCGGTAAGTAAATCATAATATTCTGCAAAAAAAGAATAACTCAAGCTTGATTCTCCTCCGATTTTTCTTTTAATCGTTCAAAAGTAAGCGTATAGCCGTCGCTACCGTAATTCAGTGAACGGTTAACACGACTGATGGTAGCTGTGCTGGCTCCGGTTTCCTTGACAATTTCGTTATATATTTCTCCCTCACTAAGCATTTTCGCAACAACATATCGTTGTGCCATTGCTTTGATTTCGGGTACTGTGCAAAGATCGTCAAAAAAGCTGTAGCATTCCTCAACTGTTCTGAGTGTCAGTATCGCTTCAAACAAAGCATCTGTACTTGAATTTTTGATTTTCGGATTCATGATCCTTCCCCCATACGGAATTAATTTAGTACTATAATATTTTAGCATACAAAAGTGTTAAAATCAATATTGATTTTATAAAAATATAATATTATAATAATTATATTAATATTACAGAATTTCGGGGTGGTAAGTATGTCTTATTTTATGGAGGTTGATCTTCATGGCCTGACATCTGCGCAGGCAAAGGACAAATTAGACGAAACGCTCAAAAAATTGCCCAAAGGCGTTGGTGAGCTTACCGTTATTCATGGCTACAGAGGTGGAACGACACTGAAAGAAATGGTATGCAGATATAAGCACCCGAAAGTCCAACGAAAAATTCTGGGGATGAATCAAGGTACAACAGTCTTTTTGATTAAAAAAGAATAGAAATCAATGCGGAAAAACAATTTATGAGCTTTTCCGCATTTTTATGTATATTATTTTATTTTCAGAAGAAGAAGTGTCTGTGGCTGTAAGACAAGATAGTTATCTTTGATATCATGACTGCCGATTTCAAATTCTGTTTCGCCACTGAAAGCAAAAGGAGCACTTTGTTCTTTTCCTGTGGGGTTTACAGCAATAATAAATTTGCCACGCTTGAAAATAAACGGGTATTTCTCCTTAACTGCATAAATCACCTCAAAATCGCCGTCAGACTGCAAATCAGGATTGGCATGACGAATTGCAATTACCTTGCGGAGCGTATTGAGAATTGAAGCGGGATCAGCTTCTGCTGCTTCAACTGTAACAGCATCTGCACTTGTATCAACAGGAAGATACAGTTTGTCAGCAGGGGCTGTAGAAAAACCATGGTTAGCGGTGTTATCCCATTGCATAGGAGTGCGTGTTCCCGTTCTGCTGAAACCGCCCTCTTTACTTGTCAGGCCTTCCCTATATTTCATGCCGATCTCGTCACCGTAATAAAGGAACGGAACACCCGGCAGCATAAATACAAAGGAATAAGCAATTTTGGCTTCAAGCGGCGAAAACTGCTTTGTCATACGAGGTGTATCATGATTACAGGTAATAAAGCTGATATATCCCTTTCCCTTCGTACCTTTGAGGTCATCAAGGTATTCATCAAGAAATTTTGTGATATCCCCCTTACCGTTTTTAGCAAATACCGCTTTACATTCGTCTGTTTCACGATCTTTATCACGGAAAAGTATGCGGTAGCCATTAGTGTCATGGTCAAGGTAGAAATCGCTATGGAATCCTGCTCCCACAGCAACTTTCGGGTTGCACCATTCGGATATGATCGCTGCTTCGGGATATTCCTTGTCAAGCATTGATCTGACATTTTTCCAGATCTTGCAGGTCTCGGGCTTTTCACTGTCCTCATTTTTTACGAGTGAATCTGCCATATCCACACGGAAACCGTCACAACCCATATCAAGCCAGAAACGCATAATATCCTTCAACGCTTCAACGGTAGCAACACAATCGGGATCTGAAGGCGATTTTTGCCATGTGGGATGGGTAATGTTGTTAAAGCCATAATTAAGGGCAGGCTGTGAACTGAAAAAGTTAACAAGATAATTTCCGTCACGGTCTGTTACACCGCAAATAAATTTATACTGCGGCGGTGCTTCCCATACACTGTCTGTCCAGGTATATCTTCCGCTGTACTCATTTTTCTCGGGGCTTTTGCTCTTTAAAAACCACTCGTTCTGATCGGATGTATGTCCCGGAACGAGGTCAAGAAGGATCTTGATACCCTTTTCGTGTGCCACCTCAAACAAGTGCTTCAGGTCATCATTTGTACCGTAACGTTCAGCAACCTTATAGTAGTCACGCACATCATAACCGGCATCCATAAACGGCGAATCATAGACAGGGTTCAGCCATATAGCATTACAGCCAAGACTTTTCACATAATCAAGCTTTGACTCAATTCCCTTTATATCACCGATACCGTCTCCGTTGCTGTCGCAGAAAGTCTGGGGATATATTTCATAGAAAACTGCGTTCTTCAACCAATTTGGCATAATAAAACCTCCGATTTAGGTAATTTTTATACATTATACCATATATCGGAGGTAGTTTCAATATTAAAATACATTATGCACTTGCAAAATTTTTATATACAATAACTTGACACTGGCAGATGAAAAAACTATAATAAAAACGCAGGAGGAATTTATGATGGAATTTGAATTGAAAAATAAAAAGCTAAATACGGATAATCTCCTGTTATTCGGATTTACTTTAAATGACGGCATTTATACATACAGCCGTGATATTGCTGACGGAAATATGAAACTCAAAATAGCAGTTAAAACCGACGGCAGAATCCTTACGGAAATTATTGACAGTGGCAGCGAAGAAGAATATGTACTGCATCTTGTGCCAAATTCACAGGGGGAATTTGTCGGCAGGGTCAGAACGGAATATGAAGCTGTGATCAATGAAATATCAGAAAAATGCTATGAAACTGAGATATTCAAGCAGGCACAGTCAAAAAGAATTATTGAGTTTGTTCGGAAAGAATACGACGATGAGCTTGAATTTCTATGGAAAAAATTTGATGACAATGCAATATGGCGCAGAAAAGATAACAAAAAATGGTATGGTGCGATTTTGACCGTTTCTAAAAGGAAACTGGGATTACGATCCGACGATATGGCAGAGATTATTGATCTGCGTATACAACCCGAGTTGATGAACGACCTTATTGCAAAAAAAAATTACTACCCCGGTTGGCATATGAACAAAAAGCATTGGTTTACGGTGATTCTTGACGAGAGCGTTCCCGATGAAAAACTGTTTGAGCATATCCGTACAAGCTATGTGCTTGCAAAAAAATAAGGAGTTTGACTCCATGGAGAATAATTACACAAAAAAGCAACCGCCTGTCGGAATTCCGACAGGCGGTTGCTTTTTTATTCTTCGTTTTCTTCAAAAACGCTGTCCTCAATTGCTTTTCGTATTTCATCAATACCCTGCCCATTCTGTGAAGAACAAGGATAAAGCCTTACTCCTTCGTATGCAGAAAGTTCCTCTGTAAGAGCATTAATACGAGCCTGTTGCTGGGATTTTTTTAATTTATCAAGCTTGGTCAGAGCGATAATAAAATGATATCCTGTAGAATACAGAAAGTCAATCATCGCTATATCGTCTTTTGTAGGGCTGTGCCTGATATCGCATATCTGCACAATAAGTGCTATATTTCTTTCCTGGGCAAAATAACCTTCTACAAGCTCCGCCCAACGGTCTTTTTCACTTTTTGAAACCTTTGCATATCCATAACCCGGAAGATCGGCAAAACGAACATCCTTTAATTTAAAAAAATTAACAGTTGTTGTTTTACCGGGTGTTGCGCTGACTCTTGCAATGGATTTTCTATACAATATTTTATTGATCAAAGATGACTTCCCCACATTGGATTTACCCGAAAATACAATTTCAGGCATATCTGACGGCGGTATTTGTTTTGATTTGCCGTAGGAAGCTTCAAATTCCACTATTTGAAAATTCATAGTTCACCTCATTTTTGTATCAGTGCCGTATCAAGAACAGTTTGTATATTATCGGCTAACACAAAGTCAATCGATTCTTTTACAATATTATCTACCTCATCAAGATCGGATTTATTATCTTCAGGAATAATAATTGTTTTGATTCCTAACCTATAGGCCGCCATAGTTTTTTCCTTCAAGCCGCCGATCGGTAGAACTTTACCTCTAATTGTGATCTCACCCGTCATAGCAATATCTTTTCTGACAGGCTGACCCGTTAGAGCTGATGTAATGGCAGTCGCCATTGTGATACCTGCTGAGGGGCCGTCTTTCGGTACAGCTCCCTCGGGTACATGAATATGAAAGTCCTTGTTTTTATAGAATTCTGAATCGATATTCAGCTTGTCCGACATTGTTCTGACACATGTAAATGCTGCGTGTGCGGATTCTTTCATTACATCGCCCAAAGAACCTGTAAGTTCAATTTTTCCGCTGCCCTTCATTACCGCAACTTCGATTGGCAGTGTTTCTCCGCCAACAGCAGTCCATGCAAGGCCTGTAGCAAGACCAATTTCGTCTTTGGTATTCATGCTCTCTCTTTTGTATTTTTTCGCACCAAGATAATCCTCTATTGTGTCAAGCGTGATTTTTACAGATTTTGATTCTCCGCTTACGATTTTAACGGCCACTTTATTCATAAGCGAAGAAATCGTTCTTTCTAGTGTACGAACACCTGCTTCTCTTGTATAGCTGTCGATAAGATCATACAAAGCATCATCCAAAATTTTGAAGTTTCTTGCGGTAAGACCATGCTTCTTCAGCTGTTTTGCAATCAGATGTCTTTTTGCTATTTGAAATTTTTCTTCACGGGTATAACTGTCCACATGAATAATATCCATACGGTCAAGAAGCGGTGCAGGAATCGCTGTATGGTCATTAGCTGTTGTAATAAACATTACTTTGCTCAAATCAAAGGGCAAATCAATGTAGTGGTCAAAAAAGGTAGAATTCTGCTCACTGTCAAGTACTTCAAGAAGTGCTGATGTCGGGTCGCCGCGATAATCACGTCCGAGCTTATCCACCTCATCAAGAAGAATCAAAGGATTTGCCGAACCCGACTGATTTACCGCATACATGATCCTACCCATCATTGCGCCTATGTATGTTCTTCTGTGACCACGTATTTCTGCTTCGTCATGAATTCCGCCCAGAGCAATACGCTGATAATTCCTGCCTGTTGCTTCCGCTATTGAATGAGCAATTGATGTTTTACCTACTCCGGGAGGACCTGCCAAACATAGAATCTGACCGTTTATTTCAGGATTCAATTTTCTGACCGCTAAAGCTTCTATGATATTCTCCTTGACCTTTTTTAAACCATAATGATTTTTATCAAGTTTTGTTCTGACTTTTTTGATATCGATTTTTTCTTTTGTATGTTTTCCCCATGGAAGCTCAATACAGGCATCCAGATAATTTCTGACAACATTGGCTTCTGCGGAGTTCTGCATCATTTTATCAAGCTTGTTCAATTCCTTGATGAGCTTTTCTTTATTTTCGTCTGTGGTATTTAATGCCTTTATTTTTTGCTTGTATTCATCAAGTTCTGAGAATGTATCTTCCTGTTCGCCAAGCTCATCCTGAATTGCTTTCAGTCTTTCTCTGAGATAATATTCTCTTTGATTGATATCAATATTTTCTTTGGTTTTTTCGTTTAACTCGTTTTCTATTTCCAGAACACTGACCTCATGGATCAGCATTTCATATATTTTTGACAGACGTATTTCTTCGTCAACCGTTTCCAGTATTTCCTGTTTTTGCTGATAATCCCTAATCAGATTGTCTGCAATAAAATCAGCAAGTTTTCCCGGTTCGGCTATATCGCCTATATTTGCAATAATATCACCGGGAACTCTTGTATTGTTCATGGCATATTCCTGAACCAAATCCTTGATCATATTCATCATAGCTTCTATATGCAGGGCGTTATCCGAGGACAGGGATTCCAGTTCGAGTAGATCTGAAACAATATAATCATCATTTTTCTCAAATCTGATAGCCTTTGCTCTGAATTCCCCCTGAATCACAACTCTGATATAGTTTTCCGTAAGCCTTACGATCTGCATAATTCTTGCATAAATACCTATATCAAACAGATGTTCGGGGTCGGGTTCATTATCAGAAACATTTTTTTGTGTAGAGATAAATATATGCTGACCGTTTTTCATAGATTCCGACAAAGCCGTTACCGAACTGTCTCTTGCCACATCAAAATGAAGAACCGATCCGGGAAAAATCACCAATCCTCTTAACGGCAGAACAGGTATATTTTCCAGAATGTTATTTTCAATATCCATTTTTTCCTCCCATTTTTTTCAATTACATAAAGGTAAGCTGACTACTTTCGGGCAGATTTTTGAATGTGCCTATTTCACGCAGCAGTTCGATCACCGATTTAGAAACCTTTGCCCTTTCCTGAAAATCCTCCACCGATAGGAACTCACCTTCTTTTTTCGCTTCTGCAAGTGAATTCGCCGCAGCCTCACCCACGCCTGAGAGCGATGCAAACGGAAGGCGTATCTTATCTCCCTCAACAAGAAATCTCTTAGCATCCGATTTGTAGATATCTATCGGCAGAATTTCAATATTCCTTGCCAGCATTTCATTGATGATCTGAAGTGTTGCATAGGTAGATTCGTCTTTTGCAGTAGCTTCCTTACTTTGTATTTTCTGGTTGATTTCCTGCATTTTATTTTTAACGGCCTCTCTTCCCTTGCATACAAGCGCACCGTCGAA
This sequence comes from uncultured Eubacteriales bacterium, assembly GCA_900317395.1. GTDB lineage: Bacteria > Bacillota > Clostridia > Oscillospirales > Acutalibacteraceae > UBA1213. The sequence goes on from ONGS01000015.1 coordinate 14,738, forward strand.
ATCATCATTACGAACCGTAAAATATGCGGCATAATATTCCTTCGGCCTGTGTACTTTATACCAGCCCAGACGCAGGGTTGCGATCATATATGCCGCCGCATGAGCCTTCGGGAACATATATTTGATCTTCATACAGGAATCAATATACCACTGCGGGACATTATGATCACGCATTGCTTTCATATGTTCCTCTGTCAACAGTTTTGTTGCATTACCTTTACGGACAATTTCCATGATCTTAAATGCCATATCGGGTTCAAGTCCCTTATGCATAAGATAAACCATGATATTGTCACGGGTTCCGATTACTTCAGAAATCGTACATATTTTCTTTTCAATCAGTTCCGATGCATTTCCGATCCAAACATCTGTACCGTGTGACAAACCCGATATCTGCAAAAGGTCGGAAAATGTTTTAGGTTGCGTATCTACAAGCATATTTCTTACGAATTTTGTACCAACCTCAGGCAGTGAAAATGTTCCTGTTTGCGAATCAATATCTTCGGGAGTTACTCCAAGAGCCTTTGTAGAAGTGAACAAAGACATTACCTCAGGGTCACTCATTGAGATATTCATGACATCAATTCCCGTATATTCTTCAAGGTAATGATAAATGGTAGGAACATCGTGTCCGAGTTCATCAAGCTTACATACTGTATCATGGATGGAATGGAAATCGAAATGTGTTGTAATGATTTCGGTTTTCTGATCGTTAGCAGGTCTTTGTATCGGACAAAATTCGTAAATATCATTCATTCTCGGCACAACTACCATTCCGGCAGGGTGCTGACCAGTTGTACGTCTTACACCTGTACAGCCTGCCGCAAGACGCTGCTCTTCCGCTTTGCTTATCGTCACACCTGCCACCTCGGAGTATTTACGCACATAGCCGATTGCAGTTTTCTCCGCCACTGTGGCGATCGTGCCTGCTTTGAATACGTTTTCCTTACCAAACAGTTCCTCGGTATATCTGTGGGAACGATTCTGATACTCTCCTGCAAAGTTGAGGTCGATATCAGGCGTTTTATCTCCCTTGAATCCAAGGAAGGTTTCAAAAGGTATATCATGACCATCACGCAGATAATCTGTTCCGCAATTCGGACATTTCTTTTCAGGAAGATCAAATCCCGAACCGTAGCTGCCATCATCAAAAAACTCACTGTTCTGACATTTCGGGCAGACATAATGTGGACACAGCGGATTTACCTCCGAAATACCCGACATTGTTGCCACAAAAGATGAACCTACCGAACCACGTGAGCCGACAAGATAACCGTGTTCATTGGAATTTGCAACAAGCTTCTGAGCCGTCATATACAACACAGAGAAGCCGTTTTTTATGATAGAATTCAATTCTTTATCAATTCTTGCCTTTACAATTTCGGGAAGTGGGTCACCATACATATTTTTGGCTCTTTCCCATGTAATTCTTGTAAGGTCTTCTTCTGCTCCGGGAATAAACGGAGGGAAATTCCCTTTCGGGACTGCTCTGATTCGTTCGACCATATCGGCAATCTTATTTGTGTTTTCTACAACTACCTCGTATGCCTTTTCTTTTCCTAAATATTCAAATTCTTTGAGCATTTCGGCTGTATTCCTGAAATACAGCGGTGCCTGCTCAGAGGCATCGGAAAATCCTTGTGCTGTCATCAACACTTTACGGAATTCACTTTGATATGGATCCATAAAATGCACGTCACAGGTGGCTACAACAGGAAGATTCAATTCTTCTCCAAGTTTTACGACAGTTCTATTAAACTCTTTCAGTTCGTCTACAGAATTCACTGTGCCGTTTCGAAGCATATACATATTATTGCCGATGGGTTGTATTTCCAGATAATCGTAAAATGAAGCAATCTGCTTTAATTCTTCCCAGTTTTTTCCGTCTACAATCGCACGGAACAGTTCTCCTGCTTCGCAGGCACTGCCGATGATCAGTCCGCTCCTATGTTTAACCAGTTCCGATTTCGGTATCAGCGGTTTTTTATAGAAATAATTGATATGAGCCTTTGATACAAGCTTATAAAGATTTTTCAGTCCAACCTGATTTTTTGCCAAAATGATCTGGTGGAATGATTTAAACGATTTGAAATCAGGCTTCGGGATCGTATCGTTGATTTGTGAAATCGATTTCACATCATATTCTTCCGAAAGCTTTTTCAGCATAACAAGAAAAATCTTTGCCAGCATAAACGCATCATCATAGGCTCTGTGGTGATTAAAATTACCAAGCTTGAGAAATTTTGCAATAGAATCAAGCTTATGTTTATTTAGCTGCGAAAAAATACCTCTTGATATCGCAAGTGTATCAATGTGTGTCAGTGTATAAGGTATTTTATTCCTTTCGGCTGCTATTTTAATAAAAGATGTATCAAACGAGGCATTATGCGCTACCACAACCGCATTTTCTCCGCAAAAATCAAGAAAATCTTTTACCGCTTCTGCTTCATGCGGTGCATTAATTACCATTTCATCAGTGATCCCTGTTAACTCCGTGATTTTTGCGCTGATATGTTTTTCGGGATTAACAAAGGTAGAAAACTTGTCTTTTATCTCTCCGTTTACGACTCTGAACGCACCTATTTCAGTAATTTTTTCTCTTGAAGCACTCAGTCCCGTCGTTTCGATATCAAATACAATAAATTCGCCGTTCAGCGGTTTATCAGTGTTGCCCACAACAGCCGAAGAAGCTTGATCATTGATAAAGTAGGCTTCCACACCATATATCACTTTAAAATTGCCGCCTTTTCTTGCTATAGCATCACAAGCATTCATTGCATCGGGATAGGCTTGTGCCACACCGTGATCTGTAATTGCGATTGCCGGCATTCCCCATTCATATGCTCTGTTAATTAGGTCTCCTGCACTGCTTACAGCATCCATAGCGGACATATTAGTATGAAGGTGTAGCTCTACCCTTTTCTTTTCTGCTTTATCCACGATTTTCGGCAAAGCAACAACGCTAATAGCTCTTGTCATTACATTCACATCACGGTCAAAGCTGTCATATTGTGCTTCACCTCTTACCAGTACAGACATCCCCTTTTTCAATTCAAGGATAGGTGCACATCTTTCATTTGTATCAATGATTTTAATATTAGCAGAACCTTTGAAATCCGTAATGCTGATCGTAATGATTTTCTTTTTATTATCCTTTGTACTTTTTGACTCAATATTAAATATCTGCCCCCAGATAATAACTCTGCCCGAATCCTGTGAAAGACAATCAAGAGATAGCACATCACCATGAATTGGCGCACCATAAATCGGGTTGGCACTTTCAGGTATATAAGAAGGTGTCATATTGCTGCCGTCACGAAATTCAATTTCGGATGTCATTGCAGGCGCAATATTTTTAACCTCTTTCTTTTCAAAAGAAGCTTTTCTTTCGTTAGCAGTTTTCATCATGGATTCATACTGCTCCACCTGTGCCGCCTGTGCTTCACGAATTACTTTTTCCTCGGTCTTTTTCTGTTGCTCTATGTAAGCATCGCTTTCACTGTCAATAGCAGTAATTCCACCAAGTTTTACATTAAAATTCAGCCCGAATTCACTTCGGATCAGCTCGGAGAGATTCTTATCAAATTTTTGTTTGATAAGAAAATCCTTTCCTCCGTGCCTTAATTCTATCATCAGGTCTTTATTTTTTAATTCTGCTGTCGAATCATTAAGCGTACCGTTCAATGTTGCATTTCTGCGCTTTAATTCAAGCACCAGCTGCGGATAATATTCTATATCAAACAAGGTGCTGTCATAGTGCGGCATAAAAAAACATTTTGACAAATTCAGTACACTGCTTTTTATCATAGCTTCCGCATTAAATATGTCTTTTCTTTCGATAAGCTCATGACATTCTGCATCGATTTCCATCGACCGTTCCCCTGCATCGATTTTTGCATTGATGATATTGCTTTTTGTAATAGAAGTCGGCAGTTTTTTGATATCTGTATATTTTTCAAAAAAATCAGCAAATGTTTTCAAAGTATCTCCTCGTTAAATGACAGAACAGTTGATATATTCCCTGAAGAATATATCAACGTCCGTTACATCTGTTCAATTTCCTTCAAAAGCTCGCTCAAAAGTTCCTCTTCGGGAACCTTTCTTACAATCTCGCCCTTTTTGAATATCAGTCCCGTGTTATTGCCACCTGCTATACCAATATCAGCTTCTTTTGCTTCTCCCGGTCCGTTTACGGCACATCCCATAATAGCAACAGTGATATTTTTTTTGCAGTCTTTCAGCAATTCCTCAGCCTGCTGTGCAATTCCAATCAGGTTAATTCTTGTTCGTCCACATGTAGGACATGAAATGAATCTTACCCCGTCCTTATTCAGTCCGAGCGCCTTTAAAATGTCCTTAGCAGCATATACTTCCTTTACCGGCTCATCTGTCAATGAAACCCTTATGGTATCTCCGATACCACTAAGAAGCAGTGAGCCAATACCGATAGATGATTTAATCAGTCCCATTCTTTCAGTTCCTGCTTCGGTAACTCCAAGATGAAGCGGATAATGACATTGTTCGGAAGCAAGACGATAAGCTTGTGCCATAAAATCAACATTGGAGGATTTCATGGAAAGCACAATATTGTCAAAATCAAATTTTTCCAGCAGTGACGCATGATACAATGCACTGTCACACAATGCCTGCGGAGTCGGTCTGCCGTATTTTTCAAGAATGTTCTTTTCAAGCGACCCAGAATTAACGCCGATCCTGATAGGTATATTTCTGCGGCGGCATTCGTCGGCAACCTGCTTTACTCTGTCGTCGTCTCCTATATTGCCTGGATTGATCCGTATTTTATCTATCCCAGCGGCAGCAGCTTCAAGTGCAAGTCTGTAATCAAAGTGAATGTCCGCCACGAGTGGTACGCTGACTTCTTTTTTAATGGCAGGAATCAGCTGCACAGCATCCTTATCAGGAATGGCAAGACGTATGATATCACAGCCTGCTTTCTCAAGCTCCACAGACTGTCTGACACTGCCTTCAATGTCAGTCGAGGGTGCATTTAGCATAGACTGTACCGTAATATCTGCCCCTCCGCCTATTTTAACATTTCCTAGAGTAACCTGCTTGGTATTTTTTCTTTCCATATTTACTCAACTCCGTTACAATATAAGCTGAAATACATCCTTGATTGAGATTATCACCATAAATACCAGCAACAGAATCATTCCGGCTGCATGAACATAACCCTCGTACTCAGGATTGATTGGCTTTCTGCGTATTGCCTCTATCAGAAGAAATATAAAACGTCCGCCGTCAAGTGCAGGAAGCGGGAGAAGATTCACCACGCCCAGATTGATGGTAATAATGGTCATAATATAAACCAGATTTAGCAAACCATCTCCAAAACTTCTTTTTAATCCCTCACCTGCTGCCTGTGAAATAGCGCTTGTCATACCTACAGGTCCCGAAACCTCATTTAACCCGAATTGCCCTGTCACAAGACCTATCAGGCTGGCCCAGACCATTTTTACAGTGGAGACTGTTGATAAAAATGTTTGTGAAAGAAGATTTCCGAAATTATTCTCTATTGCATAAACTTTAAAATCAAGCTGAAGAATTTCTTTGTTGTCTTTTTCAATGGTCGGCAATTTCACATTGTCAAAATGCTTAATTTCTCCGTTTCTGTTTACAGTGACATCCAGTGTATTGGATTTTGCGGTAGCCAGAGCAAAACTGAGGTCTGTAGAAGTATTGATACCGTATCCGTTGATGGACTGTATCTGATCATCCTTCATTAGCTGCTGAGATGAAGTTGCATTTTCTGCAAATTCCGCTATCGTTGTGGAAGCAAAAAATTGATTCGGGGCTAACGTAATCATCATAAGAATCAATCCAAGAACGATATTCATAAATGCACCTGCAACGACAATAATCATTCTTTTCCAGACTGCTTTGTTTCCAAAGGCTCTTTCGTCGTCACTGTCTGCATCCTCACCCTCCATTGCACAAAAACCGCCAATCGGAAAAAGTCTTAGTGAATACAGTGTTTCTCCTTTTTTGAATTTGATCAGCTTTGGCCCCATTCCAAGTGCAAACTCATTGACCTTTACTCCTGAAAGCTTTGCCGTGATAAAATGTCCGCCTTCATGAACAAATACGATCAACTCAAAAAGCAATATTCCTATGATAATCAGCAATACTGTATTTAATATATCTATCTTGATCATCTCCCATTAGAATTTTTCTTTTACCCTTATCCTCGTATTTTTATCTGCATTTAAAATATCATCGAGCGTTATTTCGCTTTGATTTTCATGGAATGATTCTACTGCTTCAGCCACGATATCTGCAATATCAAGAAATTTTATCTTTTCTTTAAGGAACATATCAACAGCTATCTCATTAGCCGCATTGGCCACTGTCGGATACAATCCTCCCTTTCTGAGTGCTTTGCGGCATATTGCCAGACAAGCAAAAGTTTCATAATCAGGTTTATAGAACGTCATTTGCGATATTTCCGACAAATCAAGTTCTTTCGTCGGTGAAGGCAGACGTTCGGGATAAGTAAGTGCATATTGAATGGGTATTCTCATATCAGGTACACCCAGCTGAGCAATTACGGCATTGTCCTTCAGCTGAATCATAGAATGAATAATGCTTTCTCTGTGGATCAAAACATCAATATCCTGATCTGTACAATCAAACAGCCATGATGCTTCTATTACTTCAAGTCCTTTATTCATCATTGTGGCTGAATCTACCGTTATTTTTGCACCCATATCCCAATTAGGGTGATTCAACGCTTCTTTTACAGTTACTCCGCTCAGTTCGGAGCGTTTCTTCCCGAAAAATGATCCGCCTGAGGCAGTCAGAATAATTTTTTTCAGTGAATTTTCGGGGCATCCCTGCAAACACTGAAATATTGCCGAATGTTCGCTGTCTACAGGATAAAGCTTTACGCCCTTTTTCTTAACCGCTTTCATGACAATACTTCCGCCTGCAACAAGAGTTTCTTTATTGGCTAGCGCAATATTTTTGCCAGCTTTGATTGCAGACAATGTAGGAAGCAATCCTGCAACCCCCACGATTGCATTAACTACTGTATCACAGTTAGTTTCACAAGCAGCTTTTATAATACCTTCCTCGCCGCAGAATACATCGATATCCGTATCGCTCAGCGCAATTTTTAGCTGTGCTGCCGCACCTAAATCAAGTACAGCCACCATTTTCGGGTGGAATTCCCTTGCCTGCTGTTCCAGAAGATTAATATTGTGATTAGCAGTAAGTGCTGTCACTTTGATATTGTGCATACGTGCAACATCAAGTGTCTGTGTACCGATAGAACCGGTTGAACCGAGTACGGAAATTTTTGAAGTCATCTTTTTTTACTCCCTTTATTCTAATACAATAGGCAGATAATTTAAAACAATATATAAAAAAGGCACAAAGCATATCACACTGTCAAATCTGTCAAGAATTCCTCCATGTCCGGGTATCAGATCACCGTAATCTTTCACTGAATAGGATCTTTTGATAACCGAAAAACTTAGGTCACCAAGAATCGACAGCAGGGCACCACACAGAGAAATTAGTATTACATTGATATAATTGACATTGATATTATAAATAAGCCACTGAAAAATAAAAATGACGCCGCATGATGTCATAATACAGAACAAAACTCCGCCTACTGCACCTTCTATGGTTTTTTTCGGACTGATTTTCGGGCAAAGTTTATGTTTGCCAAAAAAGACACCGCTGAAATAAGCACCGGCATCTGCGAGCCACGGAGATGCCATTGAAAAAACAAAATACAGGGTCGAATGTTTGTTGTCCAGATCCTTCAAAGATACGATAAGGGACAATGAAACAGTTATGATCATTGTCATACTAAAAGTATATGCAAATTCTTTAAATGATATTTTTGAATGGAAAAAAACAAGAACACCGAGCATCATAGTTACATAAATATAACATATCACAGTTGACATTCCATATGATAAAAGCATAGGATATATAAATGCAAATGCAATACTGATAAAGCTCATCTGATATAAATGAAGTGTTTTGACTGCTTTATTAAATTCAAAAACAGCAGCAGCACATATGAATGCAACAAATATATCAATAAAAATTGAAAATTTCAGGCTGAGCAATACCACTGCCGCAATCAATGCAACCAATATCCCGGCTGAAATAAATCTTTGCCGCATTCATACACCCCCGAAACGTCTGTTTCTGCGATTATATTCCATAACAGCATTATCAAAATCTTCTTCATGAAAATCCGGCCATAGAGTTTCTGTTGAGTAAAATTCCGAATATGCTGACTGATAAAGCATAAAATTACTGAGTCTGAATTCACCGCCCGTTCTGATGATCAAATCAGGGTCAGGTAAATTAGCGGTATAAAGTCTTGAAGAAATATCCTCTTCTGTAATTTTATCGGGATCAAGTTTATTATCACGAACATCCCTGCTAATCATTTTTACTGCTCTGAGTATTTCATCTCTTGAACCATAATTCATTGCGATATTCAAAAGCATTCCCTTCCTGTCTTTCGCAACCTCCTCAGACTCATTGATAAGCTCTACAAGTTTTGAATCAAATGCTGATCTGTCACCTATGAATACAACCTTTATATCATCCTCTCTGAAATCCGTAAGAGAATCTACCAGATATTGTCTAAAAAGTTTCATAAGAGCTCCTACTTCTTCAGCAGGTCTTTTCCAATTTTCTGTCGAAAAAGCATAAAGCGTCAGAACCTTCACACCTTGTTTACTGATATAGCGGGTTATCTTTCTGAAATTCTGTGCTCCGTATTTATGTCCCACACTTCTCGGCAGGGCTCTTTTCTTGGCCCAACGTCCGTTTCCGTCCATTATTATGCCTACGTGTTCAGGAATATGCAAACCTGAATTAGCCTCTAACATGATATAACACCTCTCAAATAATTAAAATCAGACAACAAACATCGTTATTTACTCTCGGATTTTAATTAATAATAAACTCGGCAAGATCAAGCCTCTTGCCGAGATATTCCTTTTTAAACATAAAAATTCAGGTTTTAATCAAATCTCCATAATTTGCTTCTGCTTCTTTTCAGTCAGTTTGTCAATTGACTTGATATGACTGTCTGTTGCATCCTGAATTTTCTTTTCTCCGTGCTTCTGGTCATCTTCCGTAATATCTCCACTCTTTTTCATTGCTTTGAGTTTATCCATAGCATCTCGTCTTACAGAACGTACAGCAACCTTTGCATCCTCACCCATTTTAGCAACTTCTTTAACAATTTCCTTTCTGCGATCCTCTGTAAGCGGCGGAAAAATCATTCTGATCACTTTACCGTCATTCTGCGGATTGATTCCTATATCAGACGTTTGTATCGCCTTTTCGATTGCCTTTAAAAGAGTTGCATCCCACGGCTGGATCGTAAGTGTTCTTGCCTCGGTAACGGAAACAGCGGCTACCTGATTAACGGGAGTCGGCGCACCGTAATAATCCACCCTTACTTTATCAAGGACAGAGGGGTTTGCTCTTCCTGCACGGATCTCTGAGAATTCTGTTTCAAGGTGATTTACGGATTTTGTCATTTTTTCATCTGCGCTTTTAATTACTGTATTCATTAATATATACCTCCTGTTTTATGATTCATTTTATTCAACAATCGTACCAACATTTTCTCCGCATACAGCAGAAACAATATTATCCGGATTGTCAAGGCTAAATACGATAATCGGAATATTATTGTCCTTGCAGATTGCAGCTGCAGTGCTGTCCATAACTGCAAGATCCTTGTTAAGAACATCATGGAATGATATTCTGTCGAATTTTTTTGCTTCGGGATTTTTCTTAGGATCACTGTCATAAACGCCGTCAACCATTGTTGCTTTCAGAATGATATCAGCTTCTATTTCTGCTGCACGAAGTGAAGCGGCTGTATCGGTTGAGAAGAATGGATTACCTGTGCCACAACCGAATACAAGAATACGTCCTTTTTCAAGATGGCGGATTGCTCTGTTTCTGATATAGGGTTCTGCCACCTGCTGCATGGAAATAGCGGTCTGAACTCTGACCTCAAGGTCAAGCTGCTCCAAAGCATCACATACACCGAGAGCAGTGATAACAGTTGCAAGCATACCCATATGGTCTGCTCTGGTTCTGTCCATATTGCCACTTGAACGACCTCTCCAGAAATTGCCGCCTCCAACAACAATCGCTACCTCAACACCCATTTCATTCAGCTTTTTGATAGGCTGACAGAAACGGAGAACCGTATCAAAATCAATACCGTGTTTTTCATCCCCTGCAAGAGATTCACCGCTAAGCTTTAAAAGAACTCTTTTATATTTAGGCTTCATTTCATCACACACTCCTATTAGCATTAAAGTTTCATATAAATCTATTTTACTATAACCGACGCTCGTTGTAAAGTACAAATTGTTAATTTTTGTATATCATTTACAAAATACTGCATAAAAATAAAGGGTAAATCATTCATCGAAAAATTTCGTAAAATGATTTACCCTCGAATTGTAAAATTACTTGGTCAAGCTTGCCACTTCAGCAGCAAAATCGTCGCTGCGTTTTTCAAGGCCTTCGCCCTTTTCAAAACGTACAAATTCGGAAATAGCGATAGAACCGCCAAGAGCCTTAGCTGTCTGAGCTGTGTACTGCTCTACGCTTGTTTTGTTATCTTTGATAAATGCCTGAAGGTTAAGGCAGTTTTCCTCGTAATACTTGCCAACCTTACCCATGACGATCTTCTCAAGAACCTGCTCAGGTTTGTTAGCCATTTTAGGATCCTGCTTCATCTGAGCAATCATGATCTCTTTTTCATGCTCAAGAACCTCAGCAGGAACTTGCTCCTTATTGAGATAAGAAGGATTAACAGCTGCTACCTGCATAGCAATATCCTTTGCATATGCCGCAAAACCGTCTTTATCTGCTACATCTGTGTCGAACTTAACAAGAACTGCGATTTTTCCGCCTGCATGGATGTATGCAGAAACGGCACCTTCATACAGTTTGAAACGACGGATGATGATATTTTCACCAATTGTCTGAATCTTCTCCTGAAGAAGATCTGCTACAGTTACAGATGTACCGGCAGCTGTCTTTGTGAGAAGTTCTTCAACATCAGCAGGATTCTCAGCGATAACTGTATCTGCAACTGTCTTTACAAATGCCTGGAAATCAGCATTCTTAGCAACAAAGTCAGTTTCGGCATTCACTTCAAGAGCAACGCCTTTTGTACCGTCCTCATTTGCAGCTGCATAAGCCACACCCTCAGCAGCAATTCTTGATGCCTTCTTTGCTGCCTTGGCAAGTCCCTGCTCTCTGAGTACGTCGATTGCCTTTTCCATATCGCCATCTGCTTCTGTAAGAGCCTTTTTGCAGTCCATCATACCGCAGCCTGTTTTTTCTCTCAAAGTCTTAACATCTTGTGCTGTAAAAGCCATATTAAAAACCTCCGTATATACAATATTATTGTCAGCTTTATGCTGTTTTAAAAAATAGCCGCAAATATCTTGCGGCTATTCTGCTTATCGGCCAATTACTCCTCAACAGCTTCCTCGTCAGCTGCTGCGCCCATTCTGCCTTCATTGCCTTCGATGATAGCGTTAGCCATAGCGCCGGAAATCAGCTTAACAGCACGAATTGCATCGTCGTTGCCGGGAATTACATAATCAATCTCATCAGGATCGCAGTTTGTATCTACGATTGCAACAATCGGAATACCGAGTTTCTTTGCTTCTGCTACTGCAATTCTTTCCTTGCGAGGGTCAACGATAAAGAGTGCTCCGGGAATTTCCTTCATATCCTTGATGCCGCCGAGGAACTTCTCGAGCTTTTCGATTTCAAGGTTGAGCTTGATAACTTCTTTTTTAGGAAGAAGTTCAAAAGTTCCATCTGATTCCATAACACGGAGCTGATTAAGTCTTTCGATTCTGCGGCGGATCGTTGTGAAGTTTGTGAGCATGCCACCGAGCCATCTTGCGTTTACGTAGTAAGCGCCTGCACGGAGAGCCTCTTCCTTAACAGAATCCTGAGCCTGCTTCTTTGTTCCCACGAAGAGAACAGATTTGCCTTCTGCAGAAAGCTCACGAACGAAGTTGTAAGCCTCCTCAAGCTTTTTCACAGTCTTCTGAAGATCGATAATATAGATACCGTTTCTCTCTGTGAAGATGTAGGGAGCCATTTTAGGGTTCCATCTTCTTGTCTGGTGACCGAAGTGAACACCTGCTTCCAAAAGCTGTTTCATTGATACTACTGATGCCATAAAAAAAATCCTCCTTAGGTTTTTTCCTCCGTCAGCTATCATCTCAACATACGATGTATGCACCTAACGGATAAAGCCAACGTGTGATTTGCGTATAGAATTATACCATATTTATTTTTTAATTGCAAGTGTTTTTTTAATTTTCTACAAATTCTATAAAAATAAAACATCAAATAATCAACTAACAGATCATGGTCAATAAAAGCAATCCTATTACATGCATATTATCTGAAAAATCTCCGACAAATTTCTATCTGTCGGAGATTTCTATTATATTAACTCAGTTTTCCAAATTATTGATCAAACCTTTGGACCTGCCTTAACAAGTGCTTTACCTGCTTCATTTGTTTCATACTTCTTAAAGTTCTTAGCAAATCTCTCAGCAAGATCCTTTGCTTTTGTATCCCACTCGGAAGCATCAGCATAAGTATCTCTCGGGTCAAGAATTCCTGTATCAACGCCGGGAAGCTCTGTAGGAACTTCAAAATCAAAGTACGGAATCTTCTTTGTAGGTGCATTCTTGATATCGCCGTTAAGAATAGCATCGATAATACCTCTTGTATCCTTAATGGTGATTCTCTTACCTGTGCCGTTCCAGCCGGTGTTGACAAGATAAGCCTTCGCGCCGCTCTTTTCCATCTTCTTTACAAGCTCTTCAGCATACTTTGTCGGGTGAAGCTCAAGGAATGCCTGGCCAAAGCAAGCAGAGAAAGTAGGTGTAGGTTCTGTAATACCACGCTCTGTTCCTGCAAGCTTTGCTGTAAAGCCTGAAAGGAAGTAATACTGTGTCTGTTCAGGTGTAAGAATTGAAACAGGCGGCAGTACGCCGAATGCATCAGCAGAAAGGAAAATTACATTTTCGGCAGCAGGACCGGAAGAACTCTTGTTTACATTCTTAACGATCTTTTCGATATGCTCTATCGGATAAGAAACACGGGTATTTTCTGTAACGCTCTTGTCGTCAAAGTCAATCTTGCCGTTTTCATCGACCGTTACATTTTCAAGAAGAGCATCTCTCTTGATAGCGTTGTAGATATCAGGCTCGCTTTCCTTATCAAGACCGATAACCTTTGCATAACAGCCGCCCTCAAGGTTAAATACACCATTATCATCCCAACCGTGCTCGTCATCACCAATGAGGAGACGCTTCGGATCGGTAGAAAGTGTTGTTTTACCTGTACCGGAAAGACCAAAGAAAATAGCCGTATGCTCACCGTTCATATCAGTGTTAGCGGAGCAGTGCATGGAAGCCATGCCCTGAAGCGGGAGGAAATAGTTCTGCATAGAGAACATACCCTTCTTCATTTCACCGCCATACCATGTATTCAGGATTACCTGCTCACGGCTTGTTACATTGAAAAGAACTGCTGTCTCAGAGTTAAGACCAAGTTCCTTGTAGTTCTCAACCTTTGCTTTGGAAGCTGTATAAACAATGAAATCAGGCTCAAAGTTTTCCTGTTCCTCAGCTGTCGGCTTAATAAACATGTTTGTTACAAAGTGTGCCTGCCAAGCAACCTCCATGATGAAACGAACTGCCATACGTGTGTCCTTGTTTGCACCGCAGAATGCATCTACTACATAAAGTTTCTTGCCGGAAAGCTCGTCAAGAGCAAGCTTCTTGCAGGTATCCCATGCTTCCTGAGAAGCAGGATGGTTATCGTTAGGATATTCGGGTGTTGTCCACCATACAGTGTCCTTAGATTTTTCATCCAGAACGATAAACTTATCCTTAGGTGAACGACCGGTATAAATACCTGTCATAACATTCACTGCGCCAAGTTCTGTTTCCTGACCTTTTTCATAGCCTTCAAGAGACGGGTCTGTTTCGTCTTTGAAAAGCACTTCATATGAAGGATTGTAAACAATTTCCTTCACGTCTGTAATGCCGTATTTACTGATATCAACGTTTGACATAAAATTACTCCTTTTCTACAAAAATACATTTATATAATACATCATATTCCATATATTTGTCAAGTCCGATTTCAAAAATCGAATAAACAATCTTGCAAGATTGTCTGTGCTGTTATGCAAACTCAGACATTCCCTTATTTCAGGTTGGCAGAAACGATTTCTTCAACCTTTGTCAGTGCGTTATCAATTCGGGAAATATCGCCTACACCTGCCATTGCTCTTTCGGGCTTTCCGCCGCCCTTGCCACCGACAAGTTCAGCCACAGCCTTGACAATTTTACCTGAATGTGCACCTTTATCCTGTGCTTCCTTACCACTCGCAACAGAAATATTTGCCTTTTCTCCGTCAATGCCAAACATAACTGCTACGCAGTCTGGGGCTATTTCAAGCACCCTGTCGGTCATTGTTTTAAGTGTTGCGGTATTTGTTCCGACGAATTTTCCGCTTGCGATACGGATACCGTCAACTGTCACAGCACTTGTAAGCATATTGTCAACACCTTGTGAAGATAGCTTCGCAGTAAGTGCCTCAATTTCTCTGTCCTTTACCTTCATTTCTTCCATCACTTTTTCACCGACAGCAAGGAAATTGCCGATAGCATTTGCCTTGAACAGCTTCATCGATTTTGTGATAATATCCGAAATTTCATCAATATACGCAAGAACGCCCTTACCCGTTACAGCTTCGATTCTTCTTACGCCTGCGGCAACCGAATTTTCGCCAAGGATTCGGAAAAGTCCGATTTTTGCAGTATTTTCAATATGTGTACCACCGCAGAATTCCTTCGAGAATTCATCTACCATAACAACTCTTACAACATCGCCGTATTTTTCTCCGAACAGTGCCATTGCGCCGAGTTTTTTTGCCTCGTTGATCGCCATTTCTTTGGTAATTACATCGATTCCCTTAAAAATTTCTTCATTAACAAGGTTTTCTACCTTTTTGAGTTCTTCGGGGGTCAGTGCAGAAAAATGCGTGAAGTCAAAACGGAGTTTATCCGCTGTTACCAACTGACCTGCCTGTTCAACATGGTTGCCGAGGACCTGACGAAGCGCTGCCTGTAAAAGATGAGCCGCCGTATGGTTGCGCATAATAGCATAGCGTGTTTCCTCATCAACCTGAGCAACAGCATTGCTGTCTGTTTCTGCAATGCCATTAGTAATTTCACAGCGGTGCATATAAATTCCGTTGTTATCCTTAACGGTGTCCAACACTTTTATTTCAGCATTGGCTGTTCTGATTGTTCCGATATCTCCGATCTGTCCGCCGCTTTCTGCATAGAAAGGCGTTTTATCAAGAACAATAACTACGTCATCGCCTGTGCCGCCGAACTGAACCTTTTCGCCGTCTTTTACGATCGCAAGAATTTTTGAATCAACTTTCAGGTCGGTATATCCGACAAATTCTGTTTTGGTAATTCCGCTGAAATCAACAGCATCGCTGAGCCATGCTTCTGCACCTGCATTTTTTCTTGCCGCCTTTGCTCTTTCCTTCTGCTCCTTCAGCAGCTTTTCAAAGCCTTCAAGGTCAACAATCATGCCCTTTTCGGCAGCAATTTCTTTGATAAGATCAATCGGAAACCCGAATGTATCGTTCAGCTTAAATGCATCCTCTCCCGAAATACGGTTTACCTCTGCCTTTTCAATAATTTCGCCTAAAAGAGCAAAACCCTGATCAAGTGTTCTTCCAAAAGCTTCTTCCTCATTTTTGATAAAGTTGATGATAATTTCACGTTTCTCTGAAAGTTCGGGATAGGCAGGATTTTCTGCGATAACCGTGTCGACAACTTTATAAAGGAACGGTTCGTTAACTCCTAAAAGTCTGCCGTGACGTGCCGCCCTTCTGAGAAGTCTGCGGAGAACATAACCTCTTCCCTCGTTAGAAGGTGTAACACCGTCTCCAATCATAAATGTAACACTGCGGATATGGTCGGTGATGACACGCAGAGAAACATCCGTTTTTTCGCTGTCTCCGTATTGAACACCGACAAGCTCTGTGATTTTCTTCATAATATTCTGAACGGTATCAACAAGGAAAAGATTATCCACTCCCTGCATGATACAGGCAAGTCTTTCAAGACCCATACCCGTATCAATATTCGGATGATCAAGAGGTGTATAGTTTCCTTTACCGTCATTATCGAACTGTGTAAATACATTATTCCAGAATTCTACATATCTGTCGCAATCGCAGCCTACGCCACAGGTCGGTTTACCGCAGCCGTATTTTTCTCCTCTGTCGAAATACAGCTCCGAGCACGGACCGCACGGACCTTCACCATGCTCCCAAAAGTTATCTTCCTTGCCAAGTCTTACAATACGGTCAGGTGAAACGCCGACTTCTTCTGTCCATATTTTAAAAGCTTCATCATCGTTTTCGTAGATAGATACCCAGATCTTATCAACAGGCAAATCAAGAACATCCGTGCAAAATTCCCATGCCCACGAAGTAGCTTCATGTTTGAAATAATCTCCGAAAGAGAAGTTTCCGAGCATTTCAAAAAATGTACCGTGACGTGCGGTAATGCCAACTCTTTCGATATCGGGAGTACGAATACATTTCTGACAGGTAGTTACTCTCTTTCTCGGAGGTGTTACCTCACCTGTAAAATACTTTTTCATCGGCGCCATACCCGAATTGATCAGAAGAAGACTCTTATCATCTCTCGGAATCAGCGGAAAACTCGGGAGTCTGAGATGTCCCTTTGATTCAAAGAAGGAAAGATATTTTTCCCTGAGTTCATTAAGTCCTGTCCATTGCATTTTCAATCACCTTTTTCTAAATATTACTTTTGGAGAAAATAATAACGGATCCTTTCACCCATGGGACGAAAGAATCCGTGTTACCACCCAAATTGTATACGGAAAACCGTATACCTCTCTAAGACCGTAACGAGGTCAAACGCTGCGTTTTGCGCAGAAGCTCCGAGTCAGCCCGAGCAACCTTGTCATAGGGATATCACACCGACGCTCCCCTCTCTTGAATGACGGTTTTGCTCTTTTTCTCTTCACAGCTGTAATGATATAAACTTTACTATATTATTATAACGCATTTTAAGCTGATGTCAAGCTGTTTTTTCATAAAAATTCAATCAAATGGAAATATATTGATATATTCTTTCATGCTAAGAAACTTTTGATAATAGAGTCTTTGTGTTGACAGTTCGATCTCAAAGCCATTAATTTCTTTATTGAGTTCTCTGACTGTTTCTTTTAGCTGTTGTGTATTTTCTGCTGAAAAACCGTTGATATTATAATAGCCGAGTGTAACGTGCGGAGTAAGAGGCCTGTCAAGTTTTTTGACCTTTTCAATAGTTTCATACAGTGTCATCAATTTATTATATTCCGTTTTATCTGTGGGATAAAAGCCGAGAACAACAGACGTACCGACCATATTGAAAATATATTTTGCTTTCATTTTAATTGTTTGTTTTCCGGGAGGATTTTCTGTCAATAGCTGTTTCAGCTTAATTTCACCGAAAAACATCTTTTCAGCAATTTTTCCAAGATCAGGAGAATTATACAAATCATGCAAAGTAATGTGGTATGTGCTTGAAGGCAATCGTTCGCTAAAAACTTCAGGCACACTTTCAAACAGTTTATCCGTTATTTTTTCTATACGATATTTTGATTCACTGTCAAGCTCAAAAACCGTTGTATCTCCATAAAAATCGGAATAGGTGTTGTCGGGGCATACTTTTCTCGGTACGGATTTACTTGGGGTAAAGTCACCATCGACCAGAAGCATTTCTTCTGTTTGAAAACCACTGATCCTTTCCAAAAAATCCTGATAGCTCTCCATCTTGTCATCACTCCTATTGTTGGTTTGCGGTTTCTGATAAAATCAGATTCCGTACATTCTGCATGCGGCTGTCCAAAGATGCGCTTATTTCGGCACAGTCCGTTAGCTCATGAGAAAGTTTGTCGAGCATTTCCGAGGAAATGTTCTTTTTATATCTCAGTTTATGTTCTAAACTTGCCCAAAAGTCCATTGCGATTGTTCGCAGCTGCACCTCTACTTTTACCATTTTTTTCTCATTTTCCAAAAATATCGGAACGGCTACGATCAGATGAAGGCTGCGATAGCCCGTCGGTTTCGGATTTTTTATGTAATCTTTTTTGCGGATAAGAAAAATATCATCCTGCTGCAAAAGGCAGTCGGCAAGACGATAGATATCGTCAACAAAGGAGCATACTACTCTTACGCCCGCTATATCATTAATATTTTCTTCAATAGATTCCAAAGTACGAGGAAGCTTCTTGCGTATAATTTTTCGTATAATACTGTCGTAATCTTTCACTCTTGAATGGATAGACTCAATAGGGTTGCCGTCATATTTCAAAGAAAACTGTTCATTAAGTACTTTGAATTTTGTTTCGATCTCCATGATGGCACATGAATAATTTGCAAAAAATTGCTCAACAGGCAATATGCTGTCCTCAAGCATATCCAACATCATTTCTTCATTAAAATTCATATTCGTCGTAAATTTTACAAGTTCTTTCGCCATTTCACCGGCTGATTCCAGAAACTGCTTCTGATTTTGATTTGCCATTTTGTTTCATCTCCTTTTCGTTTTAATAATAATAGTCGAAATTACTAAAAAAGTCAAGTATAAATTGGAAAAATGTATATAATTAGGGATCAGTAATCAGAATACAGGAGCCTGATTTTCAAATCCTGACCCCTGAATCCTGAATCCTGACCCCTATTTCGATGTGATATGCAACAAATGAGAAATTCCGGGAATGCTTTCTCCCTGCTGACTGGATGTTGGTGACATAAGCGCACCGGTTGCGGCAAAAAGAATATTATTAAGCTGTCCGTTTTTCAATTCATTATAAATATAAGAGCAAAATACTGAACCGCAGCAGCCACAGCCCGAGCCGCCTGCATGAACATCCTGTTTTTCTCTGTCAAAAATTAATTTTCCACAGTCATTATGATTTGAGGAAATATCGATCCCCTCTTTTTTTAATATCTCAATCAACAACTCAGAGCCTACATAACCGAGGTCACCTGTAAGAATCAAATCATAATCATCCGGCTTTGTGCCTGTGTCGGAAAGATAACTCATGATGGTATCCGCTGCCGCAGGTGCCATAGCAGCCCCCATATTGTTAGCATCCTTGACTTTCATATCTATAATCTTTCCAACAGTTACTTCTTTTATTTTACTTCCTGTACTTCCGTTGTCGATTACAGCTGCTCCTGCGCCCGTCACCGTCCACTGAGCCGTAAGCGTTCTTTGACCTCCGTATTCGATTGGAAAACGGAATTGACGTTCTGCTGAACAAAAATGTGAGGATGTAACAGCCACAGCCTTTTGACAAGCGCCGCTGTCGCACATGATTGCCGACATAATCATTGTTTGCGCCATGGTTGAGCAAGCACCGTACTGACCGAGATAAGGGATACCGAAGGAGCGCAGTCCGAAAACAGATGATATACATTGATTCAGAAGGTCGCCTGCAAAAATCACATCAATATTTCCGGGTTCAAGACCTGCTTTATTGATAGCAATCTGTGCCGCATCGGTCTGAAGTCTGCTTTCGGCCTTTTCCCATGAAGCCTGTCCAAGCATATCATCGGAATATGTCTTATCAAAATATTTTCCCAATGGGCCCTGACTTTCCTTGCTGCCTGCAATACCTGCCGCACTTCTGACAGAAACGTCTCCAGTCATTCTGATGGTTCTTTTGCCTGTTCTTTCGGGCATAAAATTACCTCCCTTTTTGATTCAGTTATATTATTTGCCGAATCCGGGAGATAATTCATAAAAAACAATCAAATATTTTGTCTATTAAACATATTTATCAAATCTGCATTGTTCATACACCTGATCTCCGATTAGAGTAATCGCTTTTTGAGGACACTGACTGATACAACGATAACACATCGTACATCTATCTTTGGAAATTGCTTTTTTCCCTTGCACAACGATATTTTGCATAGGACAGATTTTTGTGCACAATCCACACCCGATACAGTTTTCGTTTATTTTCAGTTGATCGGAATAGCCGGTTGTTTTATTGTAAAACCATAGACGCTGACCAAAAAGTCCTGCTATATGTGAAAAGAAAGAAATTCCATCTTGGGGATATTTTCCATTGTGTATTTTTTGTGCTGTTTTTTCTATTTTATAGTCTGCTTTAATTACAGTCTTTTTATTATCATCAAGCGACTTATTAAGAGATTTTACATCGCACAAGGAATCAGGCATGCGGATATGCAGACCGCCCAAAATTATAGCTCCTTTCTTTTTCAATAACCGTGCCATACAACCTGCCCCGTCACCGCTGAATGCTCCCATTGTTGCCACGCATAAAATTTTCTTGTCTTTCCATATTTCACTATGTGATACAATGAAGTCCCTAACCATAAAGGGAGCGTTCGAGAACTGTGTGGGATAACCCAGTATGATTATTTCATTTTCCTTAATATGACAAAGAATTTCTTCACTTTCTAACGAAAGAACCTTTGCACTTTTATCCAAAAGGTATGTGAGTTTTTCTATACAGTGTTGGGTATTTCCTGTTCCGCTGAAATAGATACCAAGCATTATTTTTCCTCCAATAATATATCATGCAATTTTTTGTTTCTTTTTTGAAACAATGATACCTGAAATTGCAAATAACACAAAAAATCCAGCAAGCACAAGCATATTGATCAGAATAGGCGTAAGGCTATCAATATTCAGAATTTCAGTATCAGCAAGTCTGTTATTGGTATCAACATACCAATAGGCAGGCAGAATATGAGCAACGGATATCACCCATGACGGCAAATACTGCATTGGTACAAAAACACCGCAAAGAAAGCTAAAACCAAGAGTGATCACATTAACGATTCCCGTAATGGCATTTTTTGCATGAATCACAGTACTGAGAAAATAGGCAATCGACAATGAAGTAAGCGCAAATATCAACATATTCAGGATGTATAATCCTCCGACAGGAGTGAAAACAATATCTCCGACCATCACATAACCTAAAATTGCAAAAAACAGCCATACAACCAGTACATACAGACTGCTTGATATCAGCAGAAAAGCATTATATTTCTTGTCATTCATACTGCTGACGATTGTTCTTTTTCTGACCGTCAAATGATTGAAACTTGAAAGCACCAAACAGATAATGAATATAATACAGGACATAATACTGTAGGCAGCAAAATTAAAATATGATTTTGCTTTTGTCAACGAAACTGTATCAAGTTCTGATGTCATTTCTATCTCTGTTTTGCTATCAAGTGCAGAATTAATTTGTTTTACCATATCCTTCTCATTTTCGGAAATTTCTGCATAGGTATTCTGGATTCTTATGTAGTGTGTCAGCATTATTTCAACAAATGAGGCATGATAATCACCTGTTGCTTTGATTAATATTTCAGGTCCTTTGCCTGTCATGGTATTCGTACCGTAATTCTGCGGTATAGTGACAACACAGGATATTTCACGGTAAAACAAGGCATCTGATACAGCTTCTTCACCACCGCTTATTTCCTTAACTTCGGTATTCTCAGTAAGATATTTGACAAGATTTTGGGAAATCGGCGAAGAATCGTGGTTTTCAATCAGAATTTTTGGCTTTTCGCTGACGAACTCCCCGGAATTATCACTTGTCTGCATATTTACCGCCGCAAAGACAATAACGATAATCGTATAAAGTATGATGGTTCCTATGTTTTTTCTTATCACCTTCAAAAAGGCATTAAATACTGTCATGCTTCTGCCTCCTTAGCCCTCTTATCGAAATCAGTATCATGACAGCCGAAAATATAGCAAGGCTGATCACATCAAAATAAAATCTGTCAGGAGTTTCATAATAATACAGCGAATATAAACCATCTGTTATCATGGCAACAGGATTGATCCAATTCAGAACAGGAACATTTTTATCTACAATATTTTTCATTGTTATTCCCATCATTCCTGATAAAAAACTGCCCACCATTGTTGCGGCAATCAAAGCTGTAAGCTTTGCATTTTCATTAAGTTTCAGAAGTACAGCACAGGCAACCCCAAATGTCAGACCTGCCAGAACTCCCATTACCGACAAAGCAATAATAAAAGGGAGATTTGTGCCGAAATCCACCTTGATAAAAAATAGCATAAACAAGTACAATATCAACAAACCAAACAACTGCACAACAAATGAAGCTGCAAGAGAACCCAAGATCATTCCGCCTTTTCTGACAGGACTTATCGTACTTCTTTTACCGACAGAGCTGATATTGGCAAGTCTGTAGTTGATAAGTGTCATGGAAAGCAACCCACTGTAAAGGCAGGTCATTGCAATAAGCGAATAGTATTCTATCATGCTGTAGCTTAATTTGGAAGATGAATCATCCTTTATATTTACACTGTGGTTCAGCAAATCATTTGCAGTATTGGTGAAATATTGTTCATAATCGATATCATAATTTCCTTTTGCAATTTCCGATGTGATATATTGCGTACCGACATCCATAATAACAGCACAATCGGATTTTATTTCTTCAACCACATAGCAAACAATGCTTTCTTCTATACCGTTTGAATTGACAGTAACCTTGACATCATCGGAGTGAAATACCAGATACGCCGTTATTTCTCGGTCTTCAAGCATTGTTCTTGCCCGATCAGCACCGACGTAGGAAATATTAAAAAGCTTGTCATCTCCCTCACTCAATGATTCCAGTGATTTTTTGAATATCGTATTATTATCAAAATCAGTGCTGTTTACTACTGCAATATCGATCACATCAAACTTGTCTTCACTCTCTAAATCCGAAAAAGCCATATTAAACAGCATTGCCATAATAATAGGAAACGCAAGCGTCCAGAATACAAGCGATTTATTTTTCAGAAGCAGGAGCAATGAATACTTAAAATTATGGAAAAACATTAGTCTCTCAGCTCCTTACCTGTCAGTTCCAGAAATACATCGTTAAGTGTCGGTCTTTCCGAGTAGATCTTATTGTATTTTAAATTATTACTTCTGAGAAAATCAATCATTTCGGCGATATTGTCATTTCCGCTTTTATAAGAAACCGTCAGAACGCCGTTTTGATATTCTGCATCTGAAACAGTCAGCAAATCCTTTATTTTTGTTAGTGTTTCATCATCAATTTTGTCTATTTCTACACTTATCTTCTCTTCTATGCTGGCAAGCTCTTTCAGACTGTCGGAAGTTCCTTCCGCTATGATCTTTCCTTTGTCGATAATCACAATTCTGTCACAAATCTGTTCGACCTCTTCCATATAATGTGTTGTATAGACAATAGTCGCACCACTTTCACACAGTTTTTTAATGCCTTCAAGAATATTGTTTCTGCTTTGAGGGTCAACAGCAACAGTAGGCTCATCAAGAAAAATCAGCTTCGGCTTATGCGCAATTCCGCAGGCAATATTCAGTCGTCGCAATAGACCGCCCGAAAGTTGTTTTGGATAAAACTTTTTATAATCCTCTATGCCGACAAGCTTAATGGCATCCTCTATATGCTCTCTGCGCTGCTTTTTATTTCTGATGTAAAGTCCACAGAAATAATCAATATTGTCATATACTGTCAGTTCGTCAAAAACAGCCACCTCCTGAAAAATAACACCGATATCACGCTTGATATCATAAGCATCGGGTCTCATTTCCTTGCCGAAAATCTTAATATTTCCCTCACTGTATTTCAGCAGTGATAGAATACAGTTGATTGTTGTGGATTTGCCGCTGCCGTTCGGTCCGAGCAGACCTAAAATTTCCTTTTCATACACATCAAATGAAAGACCGTCCACAGCCTTCAGCTCTTTATATTCCTTGGTAAGATTGTTGACTTCAATGATTTTTGTTTTCATTCTTCTTCTCCTTCTTTCGTTTACTTAAAATCTCATTAACATCATTCGCCCATTTTTTCTCAGTAAAATAAATAACAAGGTAAGTTGCAAAATACACCAATAATAATATTACAAAAACGGGAAGGATCCATTTTACATCCAACGGAAACCACCCGAAAACGAAACCGCCCAACCCAAACACAACTATAGAAACATCTGTTATTTGTATCATCATTGGAAGCGGAGTTGTACACCCCTCAGTCAACCAATCGGTAAAAAACATCAGTAGTGATATTAAAAAGCATACAGCGAAATACTGCAAATTAACATACAATGGTAATGAATTCAAATCATCTTCATACATATTAAAAACCGTTAATATCAAAGAACAAGCCGTGTAAGAAACACAGCAAATAATAATATAATACATGATACGTTTAAAAGAAAATAATCTTTTCAGCATATTGACCCCACCTCACAATCCGAATT
>ONGS01000028.1 GCA_900317395.1 uncultured Eubacteriales bacterium
CAACAATTCACCGTTACATTTCCGAATAGCATTTTCAATGCTTTGCAGACCAATACCGTGAAGCAGGGTATCCTTCTTTGTTGTCTGAAACTGATTGTTTTTTATATTCGTACTCTTCCTCGGTCTGCAAATTTTTCCGCGCAAATCTAATTAAAACTTTAAAAATAGTTATCGTTAATCATAATTTGTGAATATATTGTGTGTATTTACCAAAAAAATATTTTTTTCGTAAGTTTTTATAGTTTACTTTTTTGTTTATAGATTGTATAATATAATAAAACAATTTAAGTGATAATAATTGAAGCCGGTATCACATTTTAGTATCTCTGCTCGCCGCACCTGCCGGGAAAGGAGGTTAATGTCTATTGTCGGAATGATTCTATTGATAGGAACAATGCTATCTATTACTGTAGGTGCATACAACGAATACCACTCCGGAATAGGAACTGTAGATCGTACTGTTACGAGTAGATATGCAACGGTTGGCGGAATGAAAAACTATACTTATACCTCTACAAAGTATTCTGACCATTACAGTAGTTATAAATACGCAGCGTGTAAATCATACCGTTATGTAAATGGCTCATACGTTCCAAATGATATCAATCATGCTACAGGAACCAGTCGGGCGATCGTAACGGACTCATTGATAGTGAACGGATCAGTAGGCAGAGTATTGTTTAAGGGTGATGTTTATCATACATCGGATATTACATCAGGTATATTATCGAGTGCTACTATAGTTGTATATCGTGCAGGACTTCCTACAATAAGAGACGTTTATTAAATGAATTCAGGCTGTTCAATCCTTCAATTATTGTTTGTGCGTATTTCGTCGGCAGGGTGCAAAATCCATATGAAGGATTGGACAGCTTATTCTATCAAAGGATATTACATTTCCGGCTGTATATTATAAGGAGTGTTTGGTTTGAAAATATTGATCGTCTTCATGAACATAAAATATATGCTGAAAAATCATACATCGTTTTTTCTGTTTATCTTCGTTGTTCTGACTGTATGCACTGTCGCGGCTCTGTTTTCTGTCGGTACGATAGACGCCGCACAGCCAAACCCGCAGCAGCCTGAAAGAAGCATTTTGGACGACGAATACGGATTCAACTTCGGCGAAGAGTCGTATTACTATGTAAGCGGTGCTATCGAGAAGGGAGAAAATGATGAGGAGCTTTTATATAAGATATATGATATAAAAACGGGTAAGGAATTGTATTCCGGCACAGATTACGATAAGGCTTATGAGATATTTGAGCCATATGAGAAAAAACGCATGGAAGCAGCCGAAAAATCCCAAGAATTTGAAGAAACAATGTATGCTGTGAGCAGCGTGATCCCCTCGAACATTGACAGTATGCCGAGAGTGGGGCAAATAAAGGAAAAAATCGGAAAAATAGCCGAGACAGCGGGAAAATACCTTAAATATGTTCGTGTGCTCGGATATGTTGACAGCAGTATGACTTTTACATTTAGTGTACCGTTGTATAGCTTTCCTGAACCGATGATGGCTGATCTGACGGTCGATTTCCCTTGCTTTGGGGGAAGGCTTCCGGCTGATGTTAAAAGAGGTGATACTGTCAAGCTTGGAAATACAACCTATAGAATTAATTCCGTAAAACGGAATAATGAATATACAGACATCAATAACTATATCGGCGGAACATATGAAAACATCGATACAAAATACGAGGATCTGGACGACAGCTTTATAGCAAATTATTGTTCCTTTGCATTGCTTGAGGATACACCACAAGAGATAAAAGGAAAAGTGGATAGCCTTGCAAATAGTCTTTTCAGCGATTACGGTCCGGTCATTACCCGTCCGACACCTATTCCGCTTATGGAAAAGCAGCATAATAATATGTCATACTTAATATCTTTGATTGTAATTCTTGTAATAATGTTCAGCGTTGCAAGACTGTATTCCTACATAATTTCACTCAGAGAGAAGTCTGTCGCAATTTCCCGAATCTGCGGAGCAAGAAAATATCAGATTTTTTATATTACATTGATTGAGATATCCATTCTTCTGTTTATGACCTTTTTTGCGGGACTGGCACTGTTTCATTATGGGGTAGTCATGAATCTGAATGAGTATTTCCCGACATTTTCCGACTTTTTTACACCGGAAATATATATAACGGTTTTTGCTATGTATTATCTGACGGGAACGATTATATTATGTGCGAATATTTTTCCCTTTATTTCGGGCATTGTAAGCGATAGTATCAGGAGGGTTGAATAATGAAATACTTTAAGTTAGCATATAATATGATTATACATCATCTTCCGCTATACTTGCCTCTGATTGCGGAGCTGACAGTCGTTCTGATACTTTTGAATACATTTATAGGTGTGTATAACGATCAGGCCTCACTTTATAAACCGTTTGAAGATTTCATAAAAAGCGACGGTGTTTTGTATGAATTTCCTATGGACTACACCGGGTATGACGATGACGGAGTTTTTATTACTCCGAATTACGCCGAAAAGTATTTTCTCGAAAACCTCCGCGGTGAACCGAGAATCATGGAAAGAAAACAGGTATCATTTGATGATAACGGAGAGTGCCTTCCGAAGTCTGACTTCTTCTATGACGAAAGGACTACACTTTATCTTGCAGATAAAGAAATAATTGAAAAGCTCAGATTACCGCTTGCGAAGGGTCGCTGGTGTTCCGCTTCAAAGGATGCCGAGGGAAATTATGAAGCAGTTGTAACTGCCGATGCGAACACGAGTGTAGGAAGCGTCTATCATACAGCTCTCGGAAATATTCGTGTTGTCGGAATTCTAACTGACAGTACATACAAATTGCCCGGTGATGGCTTTAAAACCCCGGAGGACGGCTCTTGGAGCATATTTGATTTGTATGGAAACTACGACAAAAAAGTCGACATCAGCGGATCGTATATGATGATCTGCGGAGATGAAATTCCGGAAAAAGGCGATGGATACTACACTATTGATTCTGAATTGATGTTTATTTCCTATGGTCAGGGTCTTTCCGACGAGGATATAAGGTATAACAACAATATTATCGACAGTTTATTGGAATTGCCGGAGGCGGTACGAAAATCGAATACTATTTCGATCATTACCGATTTTAAAGGGCTTAGAATCGGAACAGAAAAAGATATAAACGGGCTGTTTTTGCGTCTGCTGCCAATGTCCGTGGTTGTAATTCTCGTCGCTGCCTGTGCTTTGACCGGTTCCGTCGCAGTTGTAACACTCAGAAGTCGCAAAATATTTTCAATACTACATCTTTGTGGCAGTCGCTCCTCGGATTGCATTCGTATCATTGCCGCAAATCTTTGTATTGTTTTAGGAATTACCCTTATACTCTCTGCCTGTGCGATAGGTGTTATGTCTGCAATGAATATTCATTATTATATCGGGGCGTCTTTTGGCATAGGCAATATTCTGCTTACATTGGCAGTTGTTGTAATGTTATTTTCTTTGTCTATGATAATGCCGATCAGAATCATTAAATCAAAGTCGCCGGCAGAAATAATTAGAGAGGTAAAAAAATGATAAAAATAAAAAATCTTACGAAAACCTATAACTACAAAAAATCTAACGCTTTCACGGCTTTGAGCGATGTTTCTTTGACAGTAGAGGATGGAGAAATGCTGGCAATCATCGGTAAATCAGGTGCAGGAAAATCCACATTGCTGCACATCATCGGATGTATTGATACCTTTGAGAAGGGAGAATACACGATTGATGATATCAGCGTACATAAACTATCTGACAAGAAACTTGCAAAGATACGGGGTGAAAAGGTCGGTATCGTTATGCAGGACTTTGCTCTTGTTGAAGAATATACGGTTTTGGAAAATGTAAAAATTCCTCTGTATTTTGCAAAGAAAACAAAGGGCAGCCTTAATACACTTGCTCTTTCAGCACTGGAAAAGGTCGGTATCCGAGAGCTTGCCAAAAAGCCTGTAAACAAGCTCTC
>ONGS01000077.1 GCA_900317395.1 uncultured Eubacteriales bacterium
AGAGGCGGGGACTTCTTGCCCTTTAGGTTAAATTATAAGGCATTGTTAAAGCATTGTCAAACAAACAGTATGTCACAAATATAAAGGTTTTGTAATATTTTTCCAAAGCAAATTACTCTGTTTTCATATTTTCATGTTCTTTATCGTAAAAGTACTTGATGATATCCTTTCTTGTGATAATCCCGATAAAAATATTTCTGTCGTCAATTACAGGTACAAAATTCTGGTGCATTACCCTGAGAAGCAGTTCATCCATTGAGATATTTGTTTTCACCGGAAGGTTGCGTTCCTCGTTAACAATATCAATAATATAATAAGATTCCTGCGAACGGATATCATTATCTTTGAATCTAAGCAAATGCCACAGGAAATCCCCCTCGCTGACAGTTCCTAAGTATTCTCCGTTATCATCGATTACCGGTATATCGGTAAAGCCGTGCGCACGCATTTTTTCAAGACCCTGACGGATCGTATTTGTTTTATAAAGGTAAGAAACCGTTGATTTTGGTTTCAGCAAATAGAAAATATTCACAGGCTCAGCCCCTTAAAATTATTGTTAAGACAATTATACCAAATTTTTCAGTAAATAGATAGTTAAAATTTATCTAAATTATTAATTATCTATAAACACTTTTCTGAAAACACAATATTGCGAAGTAACAACCGTACATCAATCTTTATACTATAAAAGCGTATTCGACCTCAAATGGTTCAGATACGCTTTGCTGTATGTTTTTTTACTTGTATATGAACATTACATAATAGTATGATGCAATAGAGAAGAGAGCGACGGCATACGAGATTATCTGCAATTTTGAATAAAATCACTGTTCATTCTTATTTTTTCGTATACATTAATATACAGACTTTATTTCATCAGTTTCTGCATCGTCTGCACAAGCTCGTCGATTGTTTCCTCTTTTCCAGCTTTGATGTCCTCTACAACACAGCTTCGGATATGCTTTGACAAAAGAAGCTTGTTAAAGCTGTTCAAAGCACTGTTAACGGCTGAAACCTGAATCATAATATCAGGACAATAGGCATCATTTTCCAACATTCTTTGCAGACCCCTGACCTGTCCCTCAATTCTTTTCAGGCGGTTTATCAGCTCTTTAAACTCCTGCTCGCTGCGTTTTTTGTTTCTGCCCGAACAACATGGCATTGTTGCTGTATTTTCAAATAATTCCTCACAGCAGCATTCCTTCTTTTCTTCCATCGTTCTCACCGCCTTTCTTATACTATTTCATTTCTAAAGGCATGATATGCGCCTGTTTTGCAGTCGCTTTTTCCGTTATCGTCCCAGTTATAGAAAATAATATCGCCTCTTTCGGGTACAAACAAATGAAATTTATATGCTTATTTGTCACATTTTGTAAGAAAACACCGCTGTATGTTGATCATACAGCGGTACAAACAATCTTATTCTTCCACACTCGGAATTCTGACATTTTGATCTGTATCGGCATCATAATCAACACCGTCAATACCAAAGCCAAACAGTTTATAGAAATCCTCCCAATAACCGTCAAGGTCTGCATGATCGGAAAGATTTTCCGTACTAATTTCTGCCCAGAGTTTGTCTACTTCAGACTGTATCTCCTCCTGCATTTCAAGGTCGTCCATACGGATCCTGCCTTCTTCGTCTGTGATGACACTTTCGGAATAGATCTTCTGATTGAACATTCTGTTCATCTGTTCAATACAGCCTTCATGAACACCATGTTCTTTCATTACTTTGTAAAGGATGGAAATATAAAGCGGCACAATCGGAATCGCTGCACTTGACTGTGTAACAAGTGCCTTATTGACGGAAATATACGCCTTGATACCATTCTTTTCGGTTATTTCCTTTGATGCGGCAAAAAGATCATCCTTAGCCTTGCCGATCGAGCCATCTGCATACATAGGATGTGTGATTTTCGGACCGATATAGGAATACGCAACAGTAACAGCATCATCCTCAATCACATTTTCTGCTTTCAATGCCTCAATCCAGAGCTTCCAATCCTCGCCACCCATTACTTTAACAGTTGCCCGGATTTCTTCTTCAGTAGCAGGCTCAACGGTAATATCACTGACCGTTTTATCTTTCAGGTTGATCGTCTTATTGGTATAGGACTCACCTACTGTTTTTAATACGGAACTGTAGACAGTGCCGTCTGGTGCTGTTCTTCTCGGAGCCGCCAGACTGTACACAACACAGTCGACCTTGCCAAGGTCAGATTTTATCATTTCAATTACCTTGTCTTTCACTTCCTTGGAATTGGCATCACCGTTTACAGTTTTCGCATACAAACCATCTGCCGCCGCAAATTCCTCAAAAGCCGCTGTGTTGTACCAACCAGATGTAGCCGTCCTTGAACCTGCCGCTGCTCTGTCAAATATAACGCCGAGCGTTGCCGCACCATACGAATACGCCGCAGAAATTCTCGATGCCAGTCCGTAACCCATTGAAGCACCAATTATAAGCACCTTTTTCGGACCTTTTTCCGAATGAGGCTGTGCCTTGACATAGTCAATCTGAGCCTTGACAGCTGCTTTACATCCCTCCGGGTGTGCTGTTGTACAGATAAATCCTCTTACCTTCGGTTTAATGACCATTCTAATTACCTCTTTACTTTCTATATTTTCACCATTTGGTGAATATTGATCTATAAATGAGCAAAAATAGGATACATATTTCAGGTGCAGATGCCTAAACCCTGATCCCTGAATCCTCATTTTATTTCTTTATAATCTTCTTTATCCTCAATTTTCATCATAATCCTGTTTGTGCCATCGGCTACAACATAAATCGGCGAAGCCATTTTCGTTGTATTCTCATATGTAAGCTTGGGTGTGATTTGATAACATTTCAGGCTCTTTCTGGTATACAGCTTATTATCAATCTCAAATGTATAGGCACTGAGTTTCTGGTCAAGCCCCAGTTTTTCGGGACTAACATTATTCAATGCAAAAAGTGCATCCTCTGGCATTACCTTGACATTTTTGTAAAGCTTTTCAGAAGACGGATCGTTCTTACTTCCGCCCAACTCTACAGACATATACGAACCTGTCCAACTTTGTTTCAGAATTTCCGAACCGTCACAAGCCACAAGGATATTTGTTCCGACATACATTCTGACAGAATCCTTTTCCAGATAAAGGCTGATTGCATAATACTTTTTTCTGTTTTTTTCCACAGTGCCGCTGTAATATTTCTGATATCCCGATACCTTACTTGGCAGATAGAATTCTTCATAACTGCATGAATCAATCAGTTCCTCTGCCTTTTTCATATCAATACTTCCCTCAGGTGCCGACACCTCGATACTGTCCTCTGTTCTTTCGGTCAGCTTTCCATCGGAATGTTCCACTTTACTTTTTTCGGGTTCAAAATCATATACGACAGTACCGTCCGATTCCTCATAAATAGACATATCATCTCCGCCGTAATATTCCTGCTCATCGCCCGTACCGCCGCCGTTGCAGCCGCAAAGTCCAAACATTATTACAGAAACAAGCACTACAAGTATTCTTTTATTCATTGCTGTTCCTCTCTTCATTCTTTCGTAAAACTCTTATAATATAATTCACCGTAAGCGTACAGCTTTCGGTTTTGTCAAGTATTTCGATACGTTCTTTTTTCATCCTGTGAACATGAGGTGTCATCAAGAGCAATTCTTTCAGTTCCTCTTTATCAAGTTTGATCTGAAAATCTCTGTTAAGTTTCGCAATTTCTTCAAATTGCATTCCATGTGGTGAAGGGCATTTATGCTGTTCAAATACCTCATCATAGATCATTTCCTTCAGCTCTTTTAGATGATCAGAACCAGCGGTCACTTCAATCACGATCCCACCGTTTTTCAGAATTCTTGCATATTCGTCATTCATATAAAGCGAAAATATCGCTGTTACAATGTCGGCTGAACCGCTCTCCACCGGAAGATGAGAAGCTGTTGCCACTGTCCATAGGATACTTTTGCTTCTGGCACACGCCATTCTTGCGGCATCTTTTGCGATATCCACACCGATACATTCAGCACCGCCGTATTTTTCAAAAGCCGCTGTATAGTACCCCTCGCCGCATCCGATATCAACAAGCACGGGATCGTTTCGTGAAGTATATTGTTTCATCATACCGATAACATCATCACATATCGGTCTGTAGTATTCCTTGTCAAGAAAGCGCCTTCTTGCTTGAAGCATATCCTTTGCATCTCCCGGAGCTAAGGAATGTTTATTCTGCACAGGCAGAAGATTCACATAACCCTGTCTTGCGATATCAAAACTATGACGGGAGGGACATACAAAACTTTTATCTTTTTTTGTCAGGGAACTGCCGCAAACCGGACATATCATCCTAATTTTTTCAGACAAACCTTTCATCTCCGCTATTTTATTCTTTTCAGCGCACCGCCGCACATACACCTGTACTTTGACGGTGATCTGACAGCATTGCTCATTCTTGCACGCTCTATTCTTTTGCCGCACTTCAAACAAAGCAACACATATTTTGCAGTCATTGTAGTATTGTTTTCCACATAGCTTTCTGCACCTTTAAGTTTCAGCGTACCTCCGCATTTACAGCGATATCTTGACGGCGCATCAACAAGAGAACTTCTTCTGTTTCTTTTTATTTCGCATCCGCATTTTTCGCAGATAATAACATATTTTGCATAATTTCCGGGGGCGTCCACGCCCATTTCTTCACAGCTGTTGGTACGGCTGATATGATAGCCATAAGCCTGATTCATCCTATCGGCATATAGCTTAAAAAGGCTTCCGTGGTTCATACAGCCTTTGCAAGTATGGATCAGTTCGTGAGCGATGGTCTGTCTGCATGAAATTTCGGGTGCATTTTTCAGCCTGTCGGAAAGCTCAATCGTATAGCCTTTACCGTCAGAAATACAGCGACCGAATCTTGATTTTGCTCTGCTATTAACAACGACCATGCTGTTTATTTTGTTGGAAATCGGCACACCGACTGCCCTTGCTTCTTTCATTACCTCAGCAAGAAGAAAATCAAAATCATTCATTCTTTCCACCTCAAGAACGATATCAATTATACCATTATTATCAAGGAATTGCAACGCCTTATAAATACCCAGTGGCTGCGCTGTCAATTACGTTACAACTTTATGCAGACCGTAAATTAAATGCTGCTCCTTAAAGTTCCAGAAGTATTTTACACCATCAAATAATTAACGGCGCAGTACAATACATCCTGCGCCATTATCATTACACCAAAAAGTCAGGGTCATCTGCACCGAAAATATCAAACGGTGAGGATTGATTTTCCTCCTCTGCTTTATTATCAGAAGCAGAAACATTCAGTGAAATATTGGAAAGGGCTTCTGCAACTGCACTCATATCGGCTGTGCCTTCAGCCTTGACCTTGAAATTATCTGCAATTGCTTTAAAATCTTCAGCATTCAATTCAACTCTTGAAATACCGATGTCTGTCACATCATATCCACATTGCTCTTCTTCTGCATATTTTGCTTTCAGATACATCTGAATCATACGCATAATATCGTTAAGGTCGTCAAAGGTACAGCCTTCCGTACACTTCGCCATATATTCAACACCTGCGGTATTGCTCACATAGGACTTCATCAGTTCCTCCTGCCTGTCAAAAAACTCCGTCCGTTCATCGCTATCGGGTGCTTCCACCCTACACACAAGCAGATACCTTTTAATATACCACGGTATATCCTCAAGATCACCGTCATATACAGCCGTTACAATGCAAACACCCGTACCGTTTTTTATCAGCTCTTTCATTCTGCTTGCCAGCAGTTTTGAAAGTTTTTCCGAGTTAATGATTGTCTCGATATTTCCCAGCGAGACATGACAGATTTCCAGATCTTCCTCATCAAGTCCTTCAGCATAGCTAATCAGATCATCAAACACCTTTTGCAGCTCTTCACCCAGAATTTTTTCTCCGCTAACGGAAAGCTTTTCTGTCGGAAATTTGATATAATGTTCAAACGGCTGATCATTTGTCATATCATAATCAAAATGATTGTAGGCAAATACTTTTTCGATTGTTCTTTTGCCTACGCCATGCCTCCCGATCAGCAATATACCGTTATTTTTTGTCAATCTGTCAAAATACAATTCCTCAGACACAAACGGTATACAGCCATGCAGTAAAGTATCATACTGCTTTCTCGGTATGTATTCCTTCATACTGACTTTAGCAGGCTTGCCGTCATATTTTTCAAGCATTTCAGTTGACATAGTTCACCTTATTCATCGTCATCATCAATCAGATAACTGTCATTGCTAAGATTTCTTTCCCATTTATCGATTGCATCCATAATATCCTTCTTAGAAGAGGGCTTGAACTCTGCCATAGCCTTGTCAAAATCAGCTTTTTTCAGTTTGAATCCGCCGCTTTGCAGAAGAACGATCGCATCCTCCTGCGTTGTCGCCGCATTCATCACTTGAGTGAAAATGTCCTTCTTGATAATGGAAGTAACACGATCAATATCACGATAGTTATAATCTTTTGTCTGACCTGCCATATAGTCATAATCGAATCCCTCTTCAAGGGTAACAACACTGTCAAACTGCATTCTAAACGCGTTGGCTCTTGCTTCCATATCGGGAAGCGGAACTCTGATAACCTCGGCTCTGTCGAGCATAGCGGAGTCAACACGCTGAGGATAGTTGGTAGCACCGATAAAAATAATCGCCTTTCCCGAATTTTTAATCCTGTTATAACCTGTCAGGAATGATGTTGTGATAGAAGCGGCATATTCAGGCATAGATTTCTGCGAACGGTTGCGGCATACGCCGTCAATTTCATCGATAAATACGATACACGGCGCACAATTTTCGGCTTCTTCAAACAGCCTTGTAACAATTTTTTCAGCATCGCCGACATAGCGGCTGATGATATCCGATCCGACAAGAGAAAGGAACTTATAATCCTTCTCTTTCATATTGACCAGTTCATTCGCAAATGCTTCAATAATATAGGTTTTAC
Source organism: uncultured Eubacteriales bacterium (assembly GCA_900317395.1). Taxonomy (GTDB): domain Bacteria; phylum Bacillota; class Clostridia; order Oscillospirales; family Acutalibacteraceae; genus UBA1213. The sequence goes on from ONGS01000077.1 coordinate 6,977, forward strand.
CGCAACCCGGAGGACCTACAAAAAAGTAGCTATTGAGTCTTGGGATTTTCAGAAAATCAAGCAGCTTTTCACAGTTTGAATTTGTTACGCAGTCAGCCAGCTTGCTTTTCAGCTCTGCCATACCCGAAACATCCTTAAAGGAATGGTTCGGTGCTTCTTTATACCATGTTTTTGCCATAGCGTCAAGCTTTTCCTTGTCGCTGTCGATAACGGTTTTAGCTCCTCCTGCACCGTCTCCCGATTTTGACGCACCTGTTTTCCCCTTTTCAAATTCCAGCGCTTTAGCAGGATCGATTTCCCTGAGTGCGGTTAAAATCTTTGCACTTGTTGCTTCTTTTTCTCTGAGATGATGCTTTCTGTCCTCGCCAATGGTCATATCCGCCATTTCGCTTTGCAGCTCGGCTGCTCTTTGCAGATACTGACATTCCTCGGCGGTATGTTTACCGCCGTTTTCCTGCAAAACTATCTGTGCTTTATTCATATATGCCCTGTACAGATTCTCTCTTTTCTGAACAGCCAGAATATAACTCCGTTCCACTTTGCCGCCTCCTTGCTATTGTTAACCTAATTTACCCCAGCTTCTGATACTTTCGTTGAGTTCAGCATCGCTGAAATCTTCTGCTATTAATTCGTCATCAGAAAGTGTGTTTTCCGCTTCGGCCTTATTTGCCATATTGGCCATATCGTCAAATGTACTGTCTACACCAACACTTCTCTCAGCAATATCGTTGATAACCGACGAGGTCGGATCATCAAGCAGCGTGTCATAGATATCATCCGCTACCATCAAATCAACGGGGTCACTGTTCATAACAGCATCCAGATCTTCTTTGGATACCAGTTCTTCCGTACTCTGATTGAACCAGCCGCTGGATTCGTTATCTTCTTTCCAGCCCATTTGTTTCACTCTTGTTCTGAACAGCAGTTTCTGAATATTCTCCGAACCTATGGAAATCGCATTCATCGTTTTGATGGCGCCGTTCAGGTCACGCATTGCAAGATTCCAGTC
>ONGS01000191.1 GCA_900317395.1 uncultured Eubacteriales bacterium
ACACTTGCACTGACTATAGTTAAAAAAATCACCAGAACAACAAGTACTACCATTAGGCTGAGACGCCTTTTTTTTACGCCGTTTTTCATAGGGAGCATTTCCTGTTTTCTTTTCTTTTGATAACAGATCCGCTCTCTTTTTATTGCTCATGACTTCCTCCTGATTTATTTTTTACTATACCTAAAATTTCTGACAAATCGCTCTTCAGAATATAAATTTCTAATTCCACAACCATAATCACAGAGGTAATTATAGCACATTTTCTCGAACATTTCAACTAATTATTGTGCAGATATACCACCACTATAAGCAACTGTGAAACTGACGATCCGAGGTGCTTCGCCTTGACATATTTTAGAGACTGTAGTATCATAAATACAATATAAATGTTTTTTGAATCATTATATACCTTTAAACTGCACTTGTTAATCGTTTAAGTAAACAAAAATTACCTTTGGAGGGAACAGTATGAAATTCGGAGAAAAACTGATTCAACTCAGAACAAACAAAGGATTGAAACAAAGTGAAGTTGCAGAAACTGTCGGAATCAGCCGCAGAAATTATATCAGCTATGAAAAAGATGGACGCTATCCCCGTAAACGTGAAATGTATTACAAACTGGCAGAAGTGTTCGGCTGCGATGTCAACTATCTTCTGACAGAGGACGAGAAATTTGTTTTGCAGGCAAACGAACAATACGGCTCCGGCGGCAAAAAAGAAGCGGAACAACTTGTTTCTCAGCTTGTGGGGATGTTTGCAGGCGGAGAACTCACCGATGAGGATAAAGACGCTGTTATGAGGGCGTTGACAGAGGCTTATTTTGACTGCAAGGCAGACAATAAAAAATATGCTCCAAAAAAAGATAAGGACATATAAACGTATATGGAAGTGTTATACTATTTGATACCACTCATTATGCACTAAGAACCGGAGGTGAATGAATGAACTCGTGTGAGATATTTTCTCAAGCAGATGAACTGGTAAAGCACAGCGGCGGAAGAAATGCAAAAAAGATTGCCGAGATGCTTGGAATCAGAATTTATTACCGTTCGGATTTTACAAATCTTCTGGGGATGTATACCTATCAGTGGAAACACAGAATGATTTTTATCAGCGACAGGCTGGGCGATGAACTGGAACAGATGGTATTGGCACATGAGATCGGACACGACCAAAGGCACAGATCCCTTGCAGCACAGACAGGGCTTCAGGAGTTCAGTCTGTTCCGAATGAATAATAGCAGGATCGAATACGAAGCCAATGCATTTGCGGCTCACTTGCTGCTTGACAACGATGAGGTTTATTCCTATGCCCGTCAAGGATATGATGTTGTGCAGACAGCTTCTGCCATGAATTCAGATGTGAATCTTATACTGATAAAAATACAGGAAATGATGAAATTAGGATATGAAATGAATATTCCGTTTGAAACGGATAGCAGATTTTTCCGAAAAATAAGGAGATAGAAAATCGAGTGAAGTTTACGCAAAAATTAAAAATAAAAAACAAAAGGAAATTATTAAAATTGATTGCAGGAATTGCTTTGGCAGTCGTTTTTATATTTGCGGCAATATGGATCTATTTTGAAAATAAAAGAATTGATGTTACGAATTATGATGTCTGCTCCTCAAAACTCCCCGAAAGTTTTGAGGGTTTTACAATCGTTCAGATATCAGACTTTCATAACAGTGTTTTCGACAACAATAATGACATTTTGATTAAAAAAATCAAAGCCGAAAATCCCAATATCATCGTTTTGACAGGAGATTATATTGATTCGAGAAAAACAGATGTCGGGATATCGGTAAGCCTGACAGAAAGACTTGTCAGAATTGCTCCCACATACTATATCACAGGCAACCATGAAGCAAGAATTCCCGAAGCACTTGACGAGCTGACAGAGAATTTTAACAAACTTGGTGTACACATCCTTCGGAATTCTGCCGAGGAAATCAATTATAACGGCGGTGTTATTCAAATCATTGGCGTAGATGACCCGGATTTTATTGCCCCTGAAAAAAACGCATTTCAAAACAGCGAAGAAATGCTCAATATCATAGGCAATCTGAATAATAACGACGAATATACCATTCTGCTTTCCCACCGCCCCGAAATATTTGATACCTATCAGGAAGCTGGGGTTGACCTTGTTCTGTCAGGACACGCTCACGGAGGACAGTTCCGTCTTCCATTTCTTGGGGCACTTTATGCACCGAGTGAAGGCTTGTTTCCCAAACACGCTGAAGGTATGCAGACCGAAGGAAACATGACCATGGTCGTAAGCCGAGGTTTGGGACAAAGTGTGATCCCTTTCAGAATCAACAACTCTCCCGAACTCGTCACAGTTAAATTAGGAAAAACGGAGAAGTGAGAAAAACAATACATTAAGGAATTTGAAATTATTCTACCCTTCAAGCTTTCTTATAAAAAGAGCTTCATTTGACCCCAACCTGTAGGGCGACTTTGTCGAACCTCACCTCTCCCGCTATGGAAGCGAAATTTCAGCTCAAATCTTTCCACAGTCATCAAACCCCCGAAGTGCAGTAATTTGTACTTCGGGGTTTTTTGAGGACTATATTTTTTGCACATTATATCAAACAAAACAGAGTATTACTGCTTGAAATCGTTGATGACCCTTATGATGATATCATAAAGCTTTTCCACTTCATAATCTCCAATGATCGGCTCAAGGTGAGAATCACCGATTCCCGAATCATCTGTGAGGAAAACATACGTTCCTCCTGTTGTGATGGAGAGCGCACGGGCAAACAACTCAGTATCTCTTTCACTGTTAGAGGATACAACAGGAATAATACGTATGCCCTTTTCTGCTGCTGTTTTTGCGGCAGAAAGGATTATCTCTTCTGTGCCCTCATGAGGCGGTGCATCAAAAATCATAAAGGCAAGCTTTACGGAATCATCATCCCAGCTGCTTTTTGTCATCGTTTCCTGCAAGATTTCGGCAACCGCTTCGGGAGTATCTCCGCCACCGTCTGCTCTTTCGCTGTTGAGCTTTTCCTGTAAGTCTTTGATATCGTCTGTGAAGTCATAGCATTTTGTGACATAATCATCGCCCTTGTCACGGTAGAAATTTACAGAATATCTCGTATTGTCTGTTCCGATTTCTTTGGTAATGGCGGTGAATTCGCTTTGCAGAAACATCATTTCATCAGACATGGAACCTGTCGCATCTACAATAAACATTATATCGGTTTTCTTGTGAAGTTTGTTTTCTCCTTTAAAAGTAACTTCCATCTCGTTTGCAGCAGTCTGATTTTCACCCTGTGTGTTGTTGACGGCTGTTTTCAGCTCAAAACTCTGCTTATTTTCGCCGCTTTCAATCTCAACGGAAACTGCCTCGCTGTCATTTGAAGCAAAAAGATAAACCCGTCCTTTTTTATCCGTTACTCCGCTCCAAAGTACTTTTCCGCCGGCGTCAAGCAATCGTGCTTTTGCATTGACCAGCACTGAACCGTCATCATTTTTAACAGTCACGGCTGTGCGGTATCTTGGGTCGATTCCAAAACTCGGAAACGTTATTTTCTTTGAATTGACAAGGTTGGTAAAAAAGCCCCAGTTATCATTGTCATTCCATTCGCCTGCGGTAAGCTGTCCTGCCTCGGGCATTTCTACGATTTCAGATTCGGGTGCGATCTCCTCTGTTTTTGCTGTATCAGTTTCCTCAGCTTCTGCTTTTTTCGCTTCTGTTTTTGCTTCTCCTGCTGCATCAAAAACTCCAAGATCCTCCATTACATCTCCATCCTCTGCGACACCTTCTGTTGCTGCGGCATCCTCTGCACCGCCTGACTCCACTGCTGCATTGGTATCTTCCGATTTTGTTTCGCCTTTGCTGTCCGAATCTGTTATAGGCACATATGCTTCATTGGTAACGCTTTCTGAAGCTCCCATATCTCCGGCAGAACAGCCTGCCGCCGTCAGCAAAGAAATAACTGTCAATGTACATACTAATTTTTTAAGTTTCATAATCATGACCTCCTTACTAATATAATCTGCGGATAAAGAAATAGTTACTGAGAAATTTATTTTTTTAGAGGTTCCCTTTTATTAAAGGCGTTAGTTTTTGCTTTTGAGCAATAAACTAACGCCTTTAAGAGCCTATTTTTATATCTGTGCCGTACTGAATTTTGAAGCGTCATTTTTTCGATAACAAGAAAAAA
>ONGS01000224.1 GCA_900317395.1 uncultured Eubacteriales bacterium
GTTTCGGAATGTGGTGTCGGCACGGTTGCGGCAGGTGTTGCCAAAGCAGGCGCAGAATGTATCCTGATTTCCGGATGTGACGGCGGAACAGGTGCTGCTCCCGGAAACTCCATTTATAATGCAGGTCTGCCGTGGGAGCTTGGTCTGGCAGAAGCACACCAGACACTGATCCAGAACGGTCTGAGAAACAAAGTCGTGATTGAAACAGACGGTAAGCTGATGACAGGTCGTGACGTGGCAATTGCCGCTATTCTCGGCGCAGAGGAATTCGGTTTTGCTACTGCTCCGCTGATTACACTCGGTTGTGCCATGATGAGGGTCTGCAACCTTGATACCTGTCCGTTCGGTGTTGCGACACAGAATCCCGAACTGAGAAAGAAATTCCCGGGCAAACCCGAATATGTTATCAACTTCATGATGTTTATCGCAGAAGAGCTGAGAGAATATATGTCAAAGCTCGGCGTTAAAACACTTGATGAACTTGTCGGCAGAGTCGATCTTCTGAAAAGAAAAGATGGCATTGAAGGCAAGGCGGCTTTTGTTGACCTGACAAATATTCTTGGCGTTGATTTCTCAGACGAGAAGATCAAATATGAGAAAAAGAATCCTTATGACTTCAAGCTTAACGAAACGCTTGATGAAAAAGTACTGATGAAACAGCTTCTGTCTGCATTAAAGAAGAAGCAGAAAAAAACAATTACAGTTGATATTAAAAATACAGATCGTTCCTTCGGTACAATGTTCGGTTCGGAAATCACCAAACTGTACAACGGCGATATCGACGAGGATAGCTACATCGTAAAATGTAACGGTTCTGGCGGTCAGAGTTTCGGTGCATTTATCCCGAAGGGGCTGCGTCTGGAGCTGAACGGCGATTCCAACGATTATTTCGGAAAAGGACTTTCCGGCGGTAAGCTGGTTGTTTATCCGCCACAGGGAAGCAAATTTGAGGCAAGCGAAAATATCATCATCGGTAATGTTGCCCTTTACGGTGCAACAAGCGGTAAAGCCTTCATCAACGGTGTAGCAGGTGAGCGTTTCTGTGTAAGAAACTCGGGCGCTTCCGCAGTAGTTGAAGGTGTAGGCGACCATGGCTGTGAATATATGACCGGCGGACGTGTTGCAGTTCTTGGTAAAACGGGCAAAAACTTTGCCGCAGGTATGTCAGGCGGTGTTGCTTATGTTCTCGATGAGGACAGGGATCTTTACACCAGACTGAACAAGGAAATGGTGGAATTCTCCGAACTCAGCGAAAAATATGACATTCTTGAACTCAAAGAAATGATCGAAGAACACGTTCAGGAAACAGGTTCGGAAAAGGGTAAAAAGATCCTTGACAACTTTGAGGATTATATTCCGAAATTCAAGAAAATCATTCCCCATGATTATAAGAAAATGATGGCAGCAATCGCTTCCTTTGAAGAAAAAGGACTTTCTGCCGAACAGGCACAGATAGAAGCATTCTATAAAATCGTAAAGCACAAATAAGGAGGGGACAGACATGGGAAAACCAACAGGATTTATGGATTATGAAAGAACCGAGTTTGATGCAGATTCGGTTTCCGAAAGAATAAAGCACTTTAACGAGTTCCACACTCCCCTCTCTGACGACAAACAGCGTCAGCAGGCGGCAAGATGTATGGAATGTGGCGTACCGTTCTGCCAGTCGGGCATGATTCTTTGCGGAATGATGACAGGCTGTCCGCTGAACAACCTGATACCCGAATGGAACGACCTTGTTTATAAGGGCTGCTGGGATCAGGCTTACGAAAGACTGAGAAAAACAAACAATTTCCCCGAGTTTACCTCGAGGGTCTGCCCGGCACTTTGCGAAAAGGCCTGCACCTGCGGTGCAAACGGAAATGCTGTGACGGTCAGATCAAATGAATACAGCATTGTTGAAAAAGCATATGCCGAGGGTTTTGCAGCAGCAGAGCCGCCAAAAGTAAGAACAGGCAAAAAAATTGCCGTAATAGGCTCAGGTCCTTCAGGACTTGCAGCGGCAGATCAGCTGAACAAAAGAGGTCACAGTGTTACAGTATTTGAACGCAGTGACAGAATCGGCGGACTTCTGATGTATGGCATACCGAATATGAAGCTTGAAAAGCATATTATCGACAGACGCATCGATATTATGAAAGAAGAAGGCGTAGTATTCAAAACAAATTCCGATATCGGCAAAAATGTCAAAGCACAGGATCTTTTAAAAGAATTTGACAGTATCATCCTTGCCTGCGGCGCATCAGAACCGAGAGATATCAAGGTCAAGGGACGTGAAGCAAAAGGCATTTACTTTGCGGTAGATTTCCTGAGATCCACAACAAAGGCACTTCTTGACAATGATTACGAGCTGAAAGACGGCAGTTATATCTCCGCAAAGGGAAAGAATGTTATCGTTATCGGCGGCGGTGATACAGGTAATGACTGTGTTGGCACAAGCGTAAGACACGGTGCGAAAAGCGTACTCCAGCTCGAAATGATGCCAAAGCTCCCTGATGAAAGAGCCGAAAACAACCCGTGGCCCGAATACCCGAGAGTCTGCAAGACTGATTACGGTCAGGAAGAAGCAATCGGCGTATATGGCAATGACCCGAGAGTTTATCAAACTACTGTCAAGGAATTCCTTGCCGACAAAAACGGAAATCTTACCGGTGCAGTGCTTGTCAAGCTAAATCCCGAGAAAGACCCGAAAAGCGGCAGAACACTCATGAAAGAGGTTGAAGGTTCCGAATATACTGTCAAAGCCGACTTAGTTCTGATTGCAGCAGGTTTTATCGGCGCACAGAATTATGTTGCGCAGGCTTTCGGCGTGGAAAGAGATGCAAGAGGTAATGTAAAGACTGCGGAAAATACACACAGGACAAATGCAGAAAAAGTATTTGTCTGCGGTGATATGCACATCGGTCAGTCACTTGTTGTAAGAGCCATCAGAGAAGGCAGAGATGCAGCAAGAGAAGTTGACAAAACCCTTATGGGCTACACAAATCTTTAATTATACGATTGATCATGAGATCATCTTCCCAAAAAGCGGACAGAGCATAATGCTCCGTCCGCTTTTTTCATAATGCCAAGAAATTCACAGTGTAAAGTTATAGCACAGCGTTCCACCGCAAAATCTTTCAGTATGATTGCCTACTAAAATTTTACACATACATTGATTTTAGATCGTATTTTTGATATACTTTTATTAGATAAAAACAAGGGAGCGTGTGAAAATGAATTCTCCGCTGGCAGACCGTCTGCGGCCGCAAAGTCTTGATGATATTGTCGGTCAACATCATCTTCTTGATGAGGGCAGACCGCTTAGAAATATAATTGAATCGGGAAATATTCCCAATATGGTATTTTATGGTCCGTCAGGTGTCGGAAAAACCACGCTTGCCTCCTTTATTGCAAAGCGCACAAACCGTACCCTTCGTAAGCTCAACGGCACAACCGCCTCTACTGCGGATATCAAGCATATTTTTGAAGAGCTTGATGGGTTTGAGGGGATCAACGGTATTCTTCTTTATCTTGATGAGATACAATATTTCAACAAAAAACAACAGCAGACATTGCTGGAATATATCGAAAACGGAAGTATTACCCTGATTGCTTCCACAACGGAAAACCCTTATTTTTATGTTTACGGTGCAATCCTGAGCCGTTCAACGGTTTTTGAGTTCAAGCCCGTTGAAAAGGACGATGTTCTCCATGCCGTAAACCGTGCCTACGATTACCTTAGCAACGAATACGGAACAAACATAGAGGTTTCTCCCGAAGCGGCTGCACATATCGCTTACGCCTGCGGAGGAGATGTGAGAAAAGCAATTAATGCAGTCGAGCTTTCGGTCAATGCGACAAAGCCTGAAAACGGAACAGTACATATCACGCCCGACACCGTTTCTCAGCTGACACAAAAAAGTGCTGTACGGTATGACAGAGAAGGAGATGAGCATTATGACCTTTTGTCGGCATTTCAGAAATCTATGCGAGGCTCCGACCCCGATGCCGCTGTTCTGTATCTTGCACGAATCCTTGCGGCCAATGATCTGCCTTCTGCCTGCCGACGCCTGATGGTCTGTGCCTGTGAAGATGTCGGACTTGCCAATCCACAGATCATACCAATTGTCAAAGCGGCTGTTGATGCGGCTATGATGGTAGGACTTCCCGAGGCAAGAATTCCGCTGGCGGATGCTGTGATACTTGTGGCACTGTCGCCAAAATCTAATTCCGCATATATGGCAATTGCAAAGGCAATGGAAGATATTGAAGCAGGAAAAGCAGGGGGTTTTCCCCGTCAGCTGCAAAACAAGCATTATGACGGTGAGGATGCTGCCGTAAAAGGACAGTTTTATCTGTATCCGCATAATTACCCGAATCACTGGGTCGATCAGCAGTACCTTCCCGACGGAGTGAAAAATGCCATATATTATGAACCCGGCAACAATAAAACAGAACAAGCCTATAAGGCATATTGGGATAAAATTAAAAATAACAATCAGTGAAGAAAGTAAAGCATCGGTATCAATACAGCAAACAGCCGATGAACTTACCATACTATAATTATGAATTATGCATTGTGCATTATAAAAAGCAGGTGATGATATGAATAAGAAAAGAAAAGAGATTATTGAAGGTAATGAAATTTCCGAAGTGATCACCGTGCATTTAGGCGGCTACGATCAGAAAATTCTTCTGGAGGGTAAAACAGCAAAGCTGCCTGTTGTCATAACGCTGCATGGCGGTCCGGGAATGCCTGTACCGTTCGGGGTAGGATGCCGTGGCTTGTTCCCTGAATTTACGGAGAAATGTATTCTTGTTTCGTGGGATCAGTACGGTTGTGGTATTAATAATGCCAAACTACCCGTAGATATTTCAATTAACGATTTTGTTAATATGACTTCCGACTTGATCGATATACTGAAGAAAAAATATCCCGATAATAAGCTTTATCTGTTTGGTATGTCATGGGGATCAATTCTTGCTGCCAAAGCAGCGGTACGGAAATCCTATGCGTTGGATGGAGTAATCGTATATGGTCAAGTACTATGCGATCTGATGCAGTCCGAGGAAATTCTGCAGGCGATTACGGAGTCAAAAGCACCAAAAAGAATTAAGAATAAAGTAACATCAGCCTTTGAAAGCAAGAACTTTACCCCTGATTTCGCCATGAAAATGAGCAAGTATATCAGAAAATACACAAGCGGTTACAATAACTCTGATGAGCCAAAATCACCTATAAAAAAATTGCTGAAAGGATATATGTCAAGCCCCGATTATCAATTCGGTGATTTTTGGGCTGGGATACAGAATGGTTATACAAAAAACCGCAGCATTATGAGGGAGCTTTGCACAATCGATTTACGGGAGGAAATGAAGAAAATAACCGTGACTTATAAAATACTTCAAGGGGAAACGGATATTGTTACGAGTACAAACATGATAAAAAAATATGTCAAAAACTGCGGAAATACTATGCTGTCCTGTACTGTTGTTAAAAATGCAGCACATCTGCCCGGAATGAACGGTATGAATGCAATACTGAAAGAAATTGAACTGATTGCAAATGACAGTTTTTAAAAGGTGAGAAAATGAAAATAGGAAATGTGGAAATAAACGGCTTTGCTGCTCTTGCACCTATGGCAGGAGTGGCAGACAGAGCCTTTCGGGAATTATGTGTTGATTTTGGTGCGGCTTATGTTGTCGGAGAAATGGTTAGTGCAAAGGGAATCACCTATAACAGTGAAAAATCATATGAACTTTTAGAGCTTTCTGAAAAAGAACGTCCTGCGGCAATACAGCTATTCGGTTATGAGCCTGATGTACTGGCAAGTGCGGCTGAATATGCAATGCGATATTCACCTGATATTATTGATATCAATATGGGATGTCCTGCACCGAAAATTGCAGGAAACGGATCGGGCTCTGCACTCATGAAAAATCCCAAGCTTTGCGGAGAAATAGTGGAAACTGTCAAAAACGCTGTTCCTGTTCCCGTAACGGTAAAAATACGCAAAGGCTGGGACAAAAACAGCGTCAATGCTGTTGAAGTAGCGAAAATCTGCGAGCAGGCAGGTGCGGCGGCGGTAACGGTTCACGGCAGAACAAGGGAACAGCAGTATATGCCGTCTGCTGACTGGAATATTATCCGTGAGGTAAAAAAAGCCGTCAGTATTCCTGTTATTGGTAATGGTGATATTACCTGTGCCGAAGATGCTGCTAAAATGTATGAGCAGACAGGATGTGACCTTGTTATGATCGGCAGGGGTGCGCTTGGCAATCCATGGATCTTTCGGGAAATCAACAGTCTTCTCGGTCACGACAGACCTTCTCTCCCGATCTCCAATGCAGAAAGAATTTCAATTCTTTTGCGGCATATACAGACACTTTGCGAATATAAAGGCGAAAAAATCGGTATGCGTGAAGCAAGAAAACACGCCGCATGGTATTTTAAGGGGATTCATGGTGCGGCGGCTCTCAGACGGAAAGCAGGAACACTTGAAACATTTAATGATCTGATCGATCTTTGCAAAATGATCGAGGTATAATACTCAAGAATACGAAAGCAGAAATGAAACAAATCGGAGCTTTGCACTTTTTATGGTGCGAAGCTCCGGTTTATTTATTTACTGTGTATTTTTCAGTCTTTTTTTGCAATAGCAACAATAAGTTTGCGGATAATGTCAATAGGAACAACAAGCACTGCAATTAAAATACAGATTGCCCAATCTTTCGGACTGAGTGCGGTAACACTCAAAAATTCTCCGCCAAAGGTAACAAATACAAACTGCAAAACAAGGATACCAAACATAACCAGCAGGAAATTAACATTCTTGCCGAGTCCTTTGAAGATGTTCATGTGCTCTGTTCTTGCATTGAATCCGTTGAAAGCAATCGCTATCATAAAGGTCGCAAACAATGCGGATTTGTGATAAACAACATTAAAATCAAAATCCTGGAAGTTTGCAAACAGGTTGCTGATTGTGGGAACAAACAGAATGGAAAGGCACATGAAAGTGATATAGAGTGCTGCAATAAGAATCTCAATCAACATAGGCTTATTGATAATGCTTGCTGTACGTGGGATTGGCTTTTCCTTCATATACTCCTCTAAAGGCGGTTCACTGCCAAAGGCAACAGCCGCAAGGGTATCCATTGCAAGGTTGATGACAAGAAGCTGTACTACCGTAAGAATAATACTGTAATTCTCCCCTGCTCCGAGAAGCGGACCGATAAAGCATATCAGCACGGCTGCCACATTGACAGTAAGCTGGAAGAGCAGGAACTTGCGTATCGTTTTAAACATCGTTCTTCCGTAAAGTATCGCTTTCTTAATGGAAAGGAAGTTATCGTCAAGGATTGTGATATCACCTGCCGATTTTGCAACTTCCGTACCGCTGCCCATTGCAAATCCGACATCGGCTTTTTTCAGTGCAGGTGAGTCGTTAACGCCGTCACCTGTCATACCGACAACCAGATCAAGCTCCTGTGCAAGCCTTACAAGACGACTTTTGTCCATCGGCAGCGCACGGGCAACCACTCTTAACTTCGGCAGAATGTCTTTTACTTCATCATCGCTCATCTCTCCAAGTTCAGCAGAGGTCAGAGCGACTTCATCATCGGATGTAAGCAAACCCGATTCTTTAGCAATCGCAACGGCAGTTTCTTTTCTGTCGCCTGTGATCATAACCACCTGTATGCCTGCTGCTTTTACTTCTTTGATTGCATCGGCTGCTTCCTGACGAACTTTGTCACGGATACTTAATACACAAATCAGGGTCAGTTCTCCCTCCGCAGGGTCGCCCTCTGTTTTCGCTACAGCCAGCAGACGCATAGAACGTGCTGCCTGACCATTGATATAAGTGGTAAGATAATTTTTCTCAACAAGCTCTTTCGTCTTGCCGTTTTCGTCAATATAGTGGGTACAGCGTGTCAGAAGTCTTTCAGGCGCACCCTTGATGTATGTAACGGTTTTATCATCTCGTGTTATTGTAACACTTGAAAACTTCTTTGCCGAGTCAAACGGATTAAAGTCCTTGACATCCTCTTTCGGAAGTTTATCAGCAGCATTCCCCTTGATCAGGAATGCCATCAGTGCTCTATCTGTACTGTTACCGCCGATTACTGTACCGTCAGAGGCCTGAGCAGAGTTATTGATACCGATACCGGTCATGATATCCGCTTTTAGCTGTGCAGGCATTTCGTCAAGCTCCTTAAAGGTTTTGACATTACCTGTTGTAATTTCCATCACATTGAGTTTACCTTCCGTGATCGTACCTGTTTTATCGGTAAACAGAAGACTCAGACTTCCGGCTGTTTCAAGACCATTGATATTCCTGACAAGGACATTATCCTTTGCCATTTTCATACTTTGGAAGGAAAGCAACACAGATGTCAGCATCGGCAGACCTTCGGGTACGGCACAAACGATAACCGTAATGGCAACCGTAATCGCATTGATAAACATTGTTACCCACTGACCTGCATCGGAAGGAATATCGCCCGAAAGCAATCTTTTTGCTATAACCGCCACAACGATAAGTGCCGCACCGATATAACCAAATTTAGAAATCTGCTTAGCAAGCTTAGCGAGTTTCAGTTGGAGTGGAGTCGCTCTTGTTTCTTCCTGTACTTCAAGTGCAAGCTCACCGAAAAGTGTTTTGTCACCTACAACTTTTACTTCCATATAACCCTCATTGGCACAGACAACTGTACCCCTATAAGCATAATGCTTATTCAGAAGGTCTTTTACATTATATTCTTCTCCGTTTGCAGGTGTTTTAAGTGCTTCCTCGGTTTCACCGTTCAGAGCTGCTTGATCGACTTTGATCTCACCTTCAACAATTTCACCGTCTGCGGCAATTTTATCGCCTGACTGGAGATAAAGAATATCACCGACAACGATTTCGCTGATATGTACTTCTTGAAGCTGACCGCTGCGCAGTACTTTTGCCATTTCCTTGGCTTCTTCTTCTGCCTTGAGTGCTGAAGCTTTGCCTTCCTGTTTATGCTGACTTACAGATGAAACACCGTTTGCAATCAAAATTGCTATCAGTACTCCTACCGGCTCATACCATTCCGATTCCCCTAAGAAGCATAGAACAACCTGTACTGCCAGTGCAACAAGCAGTATAATAATCATCGGATCGGTAAACCCTTTCAGAAATTTCTTCCAAAGAGGTTCGGGAGGAATCTGTGTCAAGTCGTTGCTGCCGTATTTTTTCCGGCTTTCTTCAACCTCGGTCTCAGACAAACCATTCAGTTTCATTTAAAGCACCCTTTCAAAATATAATTAACAAATGCCTTGTACATTGTCTACTTTAACCCCAATAACAGATCAATGTTCTTAACAGCATTTGATATAATTATAAAATTCTCCTATAATTTTGTCAATAGAACATATGCCCCGATTCATAAAAAATTACAGGATCTACCGTGCATCAATACACAATAAATCCTGTAAGATCATTCTTTTTTAGCTTTTCCTTTTTTGACATGATCGATAGCTGTGGCAATGATGAGAAAAAGCGTTGCAAGAAGCCATAAACCTGTAAATATCCATTTCAATGCAGTCAGACCAGAAGAAAGATTGACATCTCCGTCGGTAAAAAAAGGAGTAACCTTTACAAGGTTCATAATACAAAGATTTTCTAAAATATTAAACATCATACTCATTATCGATGAAAAAACAGCAGCTCTGAATAAAAGATAATGTTTGTCGTCCTTGATATATATCATCAACGGAACGGAAAACGTAAAAATAGTATAGCAGACCAGAAAAATATAATCATAAACAAAAAAAGTTGTATAGGCACTTTCTTTGTCACCTTCAAAATGTGATAATACTGTCATAACTGCATCGGCAGTATAGGATAATTTGAAATCAAAAGGTCCAAATCCATTTGAACCTTCAACAATATTCGGATAAGCATCCGGCAGAAAAAACAGCAAAGCTCCCGAAATCACTGTGAGAACAAAACCGATTGGAATCACGAATTTTAATATTTTTATCAATTTTTTCATTACCTCACCCTTTCATTGATCTTTTCTGATAAGCTATTTAAAAAGCCGCTTGTTCAGCGGCTTTCTGTTTATTCTTCAGGCATATCCCAGTTATGGTATACATTCTGAACGTTTACAAGCATACATAACTACTTTTGCATTTTTCTTTGATTTCATCAAGTTTTTAAGATAAACAATATACTGAAATTTGTTTATCTGCTAATGAATATACCACAATTCAAGGGGATTTGTCAACATCTGAATTGTGATATATGTTAAAAATTTTTATATTCAATTTATCTGTTATTTCGCTAAATGAAAGTTATTGCAGTATCACTTGTAATAGCCTTATATTTGCCCTGTACGCTCTCAAATTCGATATAAGTAAAGTTTACTGCTACACCTATAAAACGCTTACAGCGGCTTGTATAGGCTTTTATGAGCTATTCTATACCGCTGTATCGTAATATCATAAAATTATAGTTTTAACTTATAGAGTTTCGCATTTTCAACGCCCTTGTAAATAACCTATATTGCCTGTATTAGCTTGTTTCCGTTGAATAGGATAGTTTTATTCCTTTTGGCTTTCATACGCTTACAAGCCATTACAGGCAATTTACAAGGTAATTATTATTGCCCTATATGTTTCTTAAAATAAGATTCAACATCAATACATGATTTATTTTCTGTGCTTTGTTGTCCTGTTAATTTTTCTTTATCAATCATTATAAACCTCCAGTTAATTATTAAATATTTCAAAATCATAACACTACCATAAAATAAGGGGTGTTATTTTTAAAAATTAAGAAAATCTTGATTTACACTACCGTATTTTAGCAGGTAGTTCAACATTCTCTACCAAATAGATACTTATTACCAAATAGATAATTGTGGCTATGCCACTTTGTGAACATAATATTATACATAAAATAAGAATAATAATTGTGTTGTTGTTATATAAATACATTAGTTGAATAAATAGAAATAATAATATTTATATCATATTATATTATGGTTATTTTATTAGTTTATATCATACATTTTCATTCGCTCCTCTGCTTATCCGTCTTTCAGTCCATTAATAATTTTTCTTTGAAAATACCGTGTAAATTTTGGTACTGCTCTAATGCGTGACGGTACTTTGATTATTTTTCCGTTCAATACCTTTTCATGTGGCTTTGCTTGTTCAATTCGTATGTAAAAACTGGGGAATAACTTTATAATATACTTTTCGTTTTCGTCTGCTGTACAATTCATAGCACATTGACAATAGTATTTCATGCTTTCACGCAATGAATCAAATACACTTTCAATCACCTGTTTGGATAGTTGAGTGTCAGCAGATATACCTTCGACAATATCTGATAATTCGACAATAGTTGTATTTTCTTTTCTGAATTTCATAATTTTTTCACTCCTATTTAAAAAATATTATGTACATAATTCATTTCATAACATCAACAATCAAACAAATATGCACAAAGTTTATGATTAA
>ONGS01000029.1 GCA_900317395.1 uncultured Eubacteriales bacterium
AAACAGAAACCAAAGTTGAGGATAAAAAGCCTGTTGAAGTTAAGACGGAAACCAAAGTTGAGGATAAAAAGCCTGTTGAAGCTAAGGCAGAAGCCAAAACTGAGGATAAAAAGCCTGTTGAAGCTAAGGCAGAAACTAAAACTGAGGATAAAAAGCCTGTTGAAGCTAAGGCAGAAATCAAAGCTGAGGATAAAAAGCAGAGCGAAACAAAAACGGAAACCAAGTTGGAAGAAGTAAAGGAACCCGAACCGCCCAAATTTATATTCAAGCGTGATTCCGGTATTATATTTGAACAAGCAGATGACTTTTTCTCAGAACCGATTGTTCCGAAAACAACCATATTTACCCATATTCCAAGGCTGGAAAGCGTTAATGCTGATGATTATAACAAAAGAATGGATGATCTTCTCAACGGCAATCCCTATCCTGTCAGTTCAAAAATGGAAGATGACATAGAAGAGGAAAATGAGGAACCATTCATCCTTCCTCAACCCGTTGAACCGATTCCCAAACCAAAGACAATCAAATATGAAACAGCTCCCGTTTCTGCAAAACCGAAGCAGAACCGCAAACCGGAACTAAAACCCGAAACAACGCATACTCCCGATCCTTTCGCTGCCGATTCAGAAGAAATTCCGTTGAAAGATCTTGAACAAAAAGACAGTGCAAACCTCAGTGATATGCTTAAAAAATCTATCGGAAAAATATTTACAGATGCAGACGGTGAAGATTAAGGAGGTTACAATGACTGATATATTTATTAATAATGTACATATTATCGACCCCGACAACAATGTTGATGAGATCGGCGATATCTTTATCAAAAACGGTATTTTTGCCGATCCCGCAACCGCAGAAGGTAATGTGCAGATTATCAGCGGCGAAGGTCTGACCGCCGTTCCCGGACTTGTCGATCTTCATGTTCATCTGCGTGACCCCGGACAAACGCAAAAAGAAGATATTATCTCAGGCTGCAAAGCCGCAGCCGCAGGCGGTGTAACAAGCCTTCTTGCCATGCCGAATACTGAACCAACGGTTGACAACTCTGAAACGGTTAAATATATTCTTGAAAAGGCTGAAAAAGCAGATGCTCATGTCTATGTTGTCGGCTCCATTACCAAAGGACTGGGCGGTCACGAACCGACCGATATCAATGCGCTTTACGAGGCAGGTATTGCCGCACTTTCGGATGATGGCAGACCTGTGGAAGATACTTCCCTCATGGTTTCTGCCATGAAAAGAGCCGCCGAACTTGATATCCCTGTAACCGCCCACTGCGAAGACCCATATCTTGCCGGTGGAAAAGTTAACGAGGGAAAAATTTCCGAAAAACTCGGTATCAAAGGTATGCCAAGAGCCGCTGAAGATGCAGGAACTGCAAGAGAAATCGCTCTTGCCGCAGCATACGATCTGCCGATACATATCTGTCATGTCAGTACATATACCTCTGCTGCTATGATTAAAGAAGCAAAAAGCAGAGGTGTGAAAGTAACAGCCGAAACAGCACCGCATTACTTAATGCTGACTGAGCAGGAGCTTCTTAAAGAAGATGCCGATTACCGCATGAATCCGCCGCTGCGCACAGAACGTGACAGACTGGCTATGATAGAAGCACTCAAAGACGGCACGATTGATGCCATTGCTACCGACCATGCACCTCATACCCCTCAAGAAAAAGCCGATTTCGTTTCTGCTCCCAACGGTGCAATCGGTATGGAAACATCCTTTGCCGCAGCATATACCGTACTGGTTAAGGGAGGGATTCTCAGCGAATCGGAGCTGATACAAAAAATGTCATGCAATCCGGCTTCCATCCTTGGTATCCCCGCCGGAACGATGTACATTGGCGCACCAGCCGATCTGATGCTCTACAAAGAAGAAGAATGGACAGTTGACCCTGACAAACTACACGGAAAATCAAAAAATACGCCGTTCAAAGGTCTGACCTTAGCAGCAAAAGTAAAACTCACCATCTGCGGCGGCAAAATTGTATATAATGAATTATAAAGAAGGAGCTTGAATCCGGGATTCAGGAATCAGGTTTCACCTTTCATATATTTTAATGAACAATAATCTTTTTACAACGGAGGAATAGAAAATGTCATTTGACAGATTGATTAAAAACATCAGAGAAAAACAGAACCCCACGGTAGCAGGTCTTGATCCGAAGCTGGATTATATTCCCGAGTATATCAAAACAGCTGCCTACGAAAAATACGGAAAAACACTTGAAGGTGCGGCTGAAGCACTGTTTGAGTATAACAAAGGTTTGATCGATGCACTTTATGATATTGTTCCTGCTGTAAAACCGCAAGCTGCTTACTATGAAATGTACGGCTGGCAGGGTGTCAGAACTTTAGAACGCACGATTGCATATGCAAGAGAAAAAGGAATGTTCGTAATTACCGACGGCAAAAGAAATGATATTGGTACAACGATGGAGGCCTATGCAAATGCGCACATCGGTACGACTGATATTGAAGGTGAAAAAGTGACTGCTTTTGGTGCAGATGCACTTACTGTCAACGGCTACCTCGGAACAGACGGGATCAAACCGCTTCTTGAAATTTGCAAAGAAAGCGACAAAGGTATTTTCGTTCTTGTCAAAACATCCAATCCGTCCTCGGGCGAGCTTCAGGACAGAAAACTTGATGATGGTCTTACCGTTTACCGCACAATGGGCGATAAATGCGAAGGCTGGGGCAGCGAAGCGATGGGCGAAGAAGGTTATTCCTCTGTGGGTGCCGTTGTTGGTGCAACCTATCCCGAACAGCTCGGAGAACTGAGAAAGGCTCTCCCCCACACCTTCTTCCTTGTTCCCGGTTACGGTGCACAGGGCGGCGGTGCAAAAGATGTTGCTCCTGCATTTGACAAGAACGGTGCGGGCGCTGTTATCAATTCTTCAAGAGGTATCATGTGTGCATGGAAAAAAGAAAACTGTGCTCCCGAAGAATACGCACTGGCAGCAAGAAGAGAAGCAATCCGCATGAGAGATGAAATTATATCATTCATCGGAGGAATCAAATAATCAGCAATTAGAAATGAATCCGGCTTCATCAGAAACTCATTGCAGAGGAATATAGAATGTCAAAAACAGCAGTTGCAACGGATACCAACAGCGGTATCACACAACAAGAGGCAGAACAGCTTGGTATTTTCCTTCTGCCGATGTCCTTTAATGTCAACGGTAAAGATTACAAAGAAGGAATCGATATAACACAAGATGATTTTTATAAAATTATTGCCGACAGCAAAACCACTGTTTTCACCACTCAGCCTTCTCCCGGAGAGCTAACCGAATTCTGGGATGAAATACTGAAAGAATATGATGAAATTGTTTATATTCCCATGTCCTCAGGACTAAGCAGCTCATGCCAGACAGCAAAGCTTCTTGCACAAACGGATCATGAAGGTAAAGTTTTCGTTGTTGATAACCACAGAATTTCTGTAACACAGTATCAATCTGTAATTGATGCAAAAGCAATGGCGGAAAACGGTATCGGCGGAGAAAAAATTTGCCGAAGGCTTGAAGAAGACGCCACAAAATCAAGCATTTACATCATGGTAAACAAACTTACCTACCTTAAACGAGGTGGCAGAGTAACCGCCGCAGGCGCACTGATTGCCAATGTGATGAATTTGAAACCTGTTTTACAGATCCAGGGCGAAAAACTGGATGCCTATTCCAAATGTAGAGGTACAAAAGCAGCAAAGGTATCAATGATTGAAGCGATAAAAAAAGATTTTGAGAGCAGATTCAAAAGTCTTATTGAGCAGGACTTAATGACACTGCATCTTGCCTATTCCGATATGACAGTATTTGAAGTTGAGTCATGGAAAAACGAGCTTCGGACAGCTTTTCCCGAATACAACATTCATGCAGCACCGCTGTCGCTCAGCATAGGATGTCATATAGGACCGGGGTCACTTGCGGTAGCCTGTGCAAAAATTACGAAATAATACAAAACATAAAATGACGGACAGGCTTTAAACTGTCCGTCATTTATTATACATTAAAAAAAATCATTCCCGTTCCAAGCAAATACACTGTCATCATTGCAGTTTCTTTCCGATATTTGATCTTACTTCCGACTGTTACCATAATCACATTAAAAACAATAAAAAACAAAAAACGACATATAAACTCCATATTCCCACCCCACTAAAGAATATGCACTATATTAAATCATAATTCATAATACATAATGAAATGGTCGGATAGTTTCACAGCTTTCCCTAATTCACTTGACCACCTTCTTATTCTTTCATTATATCACAAGAGAAAGCCTCGCTGGTGTTGGTGTAAAATTTATCTGGAACATTATGGTGCGGCAATAAAATAATGGTTTTTAATAAACTTGAGCGCGAAATCGGGTGCACAGGCACTGTGCCGGCTCGCCGGTTTGCAGTGTTGCAGGATATTTTATAATGTGCTAAAATATAAAAAACGACATATTTTACAATGGGGTGATGCAGCGATGAATGTGAACATCAAAAATACACTGTTTTACGGGATGATTTTTGCCTGTGTATCAACAATAATATGGCTTTGTACCTATGACTGGGGTCGGATAGCGACAATATTTCTCTGTGCAATGGCAGCAGGCTTTTTTGTGATTTATCTTATTGTCCCTAAACTTACCGAAAAAACACCGAAGCCTGTCAAAATCCTGACAAAAGTACTGTCGACTGCGACTGTTATTATTATGCTTGCCTATGTACTTTTCACAACACTTGCCGCATTTGCAATGTTTTATCCCTCCTATGATGAAAGAACCGACAAAATCTTGTCAGAAAATATTCTTGCAAAAGATAATTACCAAGAGCTGAGCATTCAGACCGACAGCGGTAATATTTCGGGCTGGCGCATACATAATGCGGAAGACAATGCACCGCTTGTACTCTATTTCGGCGGAAATGCTGAGACCTCAGCAGGCAAGATATATAATATCCTGATAAATGAAACCGAACAAACGTTTTTTCAAGGCTGTAATTTTGTCATGCTCGATATGCCGGGATACGGCAAAAGCAGCGGTTATCCGTGTGAAAGCACTTTAAAGGATTTTGGACTAAAAACATTTGATTACGTCAAAGAAAAATATCAACCTTCAAAAATCATTATTCTCGGTTACAGTATCGGCACAGGTACGGCAAATTATGTTGCTTCCCAAAGAGATATTGACGCTTTAATACTAATATCACCGTATGCTGACGGAATTGATCTGTACAACAGCAAGCTCAATATCTTTTATGGTCCCGCAAGATTGTGGGTGGCATATCAGATGGAAGCAATAAAGTTTGCGGAAAATATCAATGTTAAACCGCTGATTTTTGCTTGCGATGCCGATGAGGTCGTACCTTATCAAAGTTCCAAACGTCTTGAAAACGCTTACCCGAAGGGCAGTGAATTCATTACAATCAGCGGTGCCAGGCACGCTGATTTCTGGCAATCCCCCATTGTTATTGAAAAAATATCGGAATATATAGCGGAGGTGATTGCACAATGAAAATCACAAAAACAGATATATTCTATGCAGCCTCAACAGCACTGATCATTCTGCTGATATCATTATCTCTGTGTATGCTATTTGCAGGTGAAAATTCGTTTCTCAGGCTCTTACCCGTTTGGCTTTTGATTTTTGGTTGGGTTATCAGTATTGTCTGGGATCTGATTGGACCGCTGAAAAACAAAAAGAAATTGAAACTCCCTACTATGCTTGTTCTGGCGGCTGCGGCAGGAGCAATTTTAATCATTATATAACAGAAATATCCCGAAGGTGCCGATTGATTCGACGACCCTCGGGATATGTTTTCATTTTTGGCAAATACCGCTCCACTGACATCTGCGGCATACGTTAATAAGCTTGTTCTTATCAATAATTTTAGATCTTGCAGCAGTTCTCAGCTGTTTCCAGTATATCTTGTCCCCTATATTGAGTTTCAGTTCATCAAGACAGCGATTGTCGATATCACATACCTTATCCTCCGAAACACATCTTCCATCGGAATTATTCGGGCAAAAGGCACATATAATATCGCAGCTATCCGTTAAGGTGACGATGGGATCTTCTTCATCCAACATCTTTATTGTTTCCGTCATTCCTTTAATAAATTCCTCGCTGTAACCCTTGCCAATAAAAAATTGTATACATAGGCTATGGTGAGGGCGCAAAATTATAATTTCGTTATCCATATCAAAGCTTTACAATTTTGTTAAGACGGTTTACCAGAACGGTAGCCACTATGATTTTTACAGCATCGGGAATCAGGAAAGGTATTACACAGTAGCCGAGAGATGTTACCAAATCCATATTTGTAACAAACATAAACCACGGTGTACCGAAAGCATAGCACACAAGAATGCCTACAACCATTGCAATAACAAGTGCGATGATCTTACGATTGAATTTATCCGCTACAAAACCGACAATCAGTGCTGTGAAAATAAATCCAACGATATATCCGCCTGTTGAACCTGCAATAATACCGAAACCGCCCGAGCCTCCTGCAAAAACAGGCAGACCTATTGCACCAAGGAGGATATAGATGATAACGCTGAGTGTACCTCTTTTCCAGCCAAGCATTGCGGCTGCAGCACATACGGCAAACGTTTGGAGCGTAATCGGAACTTCACCGATGTTGATCGATATGAGAGAACAAACACATATCACTGCTGCGAACAGAGCAACATAAATCATATCAAGAAGCGCTTTGTGCTTCAATCTGTTGCTGCCGTTATTATTTTCCTTTTTTACTTCTGTGGTGTTATCCATTTTTATTCCTTCTTTCTTTCAAACTATTATTATTATAATACATACTCTTGAAATCGTCAACCTATTTTTTAATATAGGTTGACAATAATAGACAGATAAAGGCACTCCCGATTAGGAGAGCCTTTACTGTTTCTGTTTTTTATTCATTCAAAAGATTTTCAAGTATGCTGTAAATTTCATCTGCATCGCTGATTTCAAACACTGCCGAACCGTTTTCATCATCGGTAAGGGCATATCCTTTATCCTCCTTGAGCATGAGCGTGATTGTATCAAATCGGAGCGTTTCACCGCCTGCATCATTAATTTCGATCGGACTTCCATCCTGCTTGGAAACAGTAATATAATAACCATCGGTTTTAAAGGAATCGATTTCCTCATAGGATATTGTTAAATCCAGCATAAGCTTGGAATCATTCACCAGATCTTTTGCCATTTCCGTGAGTCTATTGATCTGTTCATCGGCCAGTTTCAGCGCTATACCGTGTGACTGTGCTGTAACACGATAGGCATAGACGGAAGTTGTTTTATTCTTTGAATCTCCTTCACTGCCGGAAGGCTGTGATACTTCTTCCTCAGTGGCAGGGATCTCATTGGCGGCAGAAGCTTCCCCCTTTGTATCAAAGCTGTCATTCTGCTTTTTATCATTTTTAAAACTGTAGGCATTGTCATTCTCTGCGGCATCATTCTGAGCAATATCGTCCTCTTCATCTTCTGCAGAAATATTCACAGAAGCCTCATTATTTCCAACAACGTCGGGAGCGGCAATACTTCTGTTCATACTGATATTATCAACTCCATACAAGCCGCCGTCCGAAAACATCCTTGATACTGCTATTGCCCCGACACCGATCACCAGTACTGCTGCTACACCCGCAAAAATCTTAACGATACGATTCACTTTTGTCTTTTTCTGTTGATCAATCAGTTGTTTTATATTGCTTTCAAATCGTTGTGAAAATATGTGCTGATTTTCGATGTTCTCTATATTACCGTATGAACTTCCGAATTCTTTGACGGAGCGTTCAAGCAGCTTGTCAAATTCCTTGTCAGTCACAATAACCGCCCTCCCTGAGTTTGTTTTTCAGCATGGATTTTGCACGGTAAAGACGAACCTTTACATTTTCAACACTGATATCCAGTGCCTGTGCGATATCCTTATCGTGCATATCGCAATAATATTTCAGCATTATCACATCACCGTATTTACTGTCAAGCTGACCTATCATATCAAACAGCTTTTTTCTAAGCTCACGGTTTTCCGTATCAAGCGTCATATCGGAGGTATCTTCCCTGTCCATATAGATATCCTCCGTGCTGATTTCTTTTTTACGCTTATTATAGATCTTATAAGCTGCGTTTCTTGTAATAATAATCAGGTAACTGCGGATTTGGTTACAGTCCATTTGATAAGTTTTTGAAAAATTTCTTGCAAGCGCAACAAAACAGTCCTGTACAGCATCCTCCGCCGACGGTACATCTTTAAGAATACTGAACGCATGTGCATATAAAATATTTTTATGAGCATGATAGATCTCTTCAAAGCTTTTTCTGTCTTCTTCACTGTCAATGGCTGCAAGGCATAGCATAAGCATTTTAAACACCGCCTGTATATTTTTATCTTTCATAATAATCGGGCATATTTTATAAAGTTACAGTATTTTTTTTAAAATCTGCCTGCGGAAGGTGTCGATCGGCACATTCCGCAGGCAGATTCTTATGTTTTATTCTGCTGTATCAGACTTAGTTTCAACGGCTTCTGGTTCTTCGGTTATATTTTCGACAATGTCGGATTCTGTTTTCTCCGCAGCTTCATCCTCATTGATAACAGGATTCAGGGGTGTTTTCGCCCAGACAAAAGCACAGCCATCACGGGGAATCACAAGCTCGTCACCGTCTGTCTCTGTACCCATATATAATTTACCGCCAACAAATTCTTCGGGTATTTTAAATCGAATGGTATAATCAGCCGCATTAAATACACAAAGCAGCATATCGGTTTCGTCCTTGCGGATATAACCCATCGTTCTGCCTGTTGAACCGTATTCGATAAGGTCACCGTCAACAAGACAGGAACAAGCATGGCGCATTTTACCAAGCTCTGTATACCATTTAATCAAATCTTTATCCTCATGACCCCACGGATAGGTTGTGCGGTTAAACGGGTCTTTATAGCCTTCGACACCTGCTTCATCACCGTAATAAACACACGGCACGCCCGGAAGAGTATACAAAATACCACTTGCCAATCTTATACGTCTCAGACCATAATCACGCTGTATCGGCGTTAGTTTTGTATTTGCCTGCCACTCTCTGCCTCTGCCGTTCTGTCGTTCACCCGCAAGAAGCGTAAGAACTCTTTCCGTGTCATGCGTTCCGACATGATTCATCAGCGAACGGATGACAGGGCGAGGATAATTTTCGAGAACATTAAGAACAATCTCTATCATATCTCTGCCGTCGCCACAGTCAAGAAAACCTAAAATCGCATCTCTGAAAGGATAGTTCATAACACTATCGAGGGATTTTCCATAAAGAAATTGTCTTCTTGAACCATAGCTTTCCTTATTGGAAGCATCCTCCCAGACTTCGCCCAGAAGGAGAGCCTGACTGTCCTCTGCTTTAACAGCTTCACGGATATTTTCGATAAATTCATCGGGCAGCTCATCCGCTACATCAAGACGCCAACCGCTGTTGCCTGCTTTAATCCATTTTCTGATAATACCGTTTTCGCCGTTGATATATTCGTTGAAGGAATTGGAAAGCTCCTCCACCTCGGGCAATGTATTGAAGCCCCACCATGAATTGTAGATATTCGGCCACTCTATAAATTTATACCATGTATAATATGGTGACTCTGTTGAATTATAAGCACCGTTTCCCGGATATCGGCCTTCTCGGTTAAAATATTTACTGTCGCTTCCTGTATGGCTGAACACACCGTCATTAATAATATGAATACCAAGTTTTTTTGCTTCCGCACAAAGCTCTTTAAAATCTTCTTCATCACCGAGAACCGGATCGATTTTTTCATAATCACCCGTATCATAGCGGTGATTGGAATATGCTTCAAAAATCGGATTCAGATAAATGCAGGTGACACCGAGACTTTTCAGGTAGGGCAGCTTCATGGTGATACCCTTCAAATCACCGCCGAAAAAGTCCGAGTTGGTGATGATACCATGCTCATTCGGTCTCCAGTCGGGAATGGTATCCCAGTTTTCCTGTATTTTCTTATCGGGATAAACACCTGTTTTCGGTTTGCCTGAATTATAGAATCTGTCAGGAAAGATCTGATACATAATGCCGCCGGGCAGCCATGAGGGCGTTTCAAAATCCTTTTCATAGCAAAGAAGCTGGAATCTCGGATCATGGTCACTCATAGAAAGGTAGCCTTCTCCCCCATATCCCTTCATGATAAATCTTTTTCCATAGCAGGTATCGAGAGCGAAATGGTACCAATAAAGTCCCACATGATCTGCTTCAAAATCACATTCCCACGCCTCATGATCATCGCCGACCATTCCGCACCAGAACATACTGAAAACATTGGTATCTCCGAATTTATCATCTTTCAGACAGACAACAGCAGATGAACAACGAAGATTTCTTGGAAGTATGATCTTGAAATGAAGCTTTGTACCAAAAGGAACAGCACCGGACGGCGAACGATAATCGGTATTACGAGAATTGAACAATTGCATAAATTATCCCCTCAAAATGATATATTACTCAACAAAGTTATAAAAATATAAGAAATTATAAAAATAATAATATTATTATAATATTATCGTCGAAAAGTGTCAAGTCATTATCGTAGAATAATCATCCCTATTATGACATTTTTTAACTTTCATAAGTCAGTTTTGTCTCAAATACAAAACATAGAAAGTGGTAATAAAGTTATCACACGGGACAGTTTTAACACAAAGTTCAACTATCTTGCAGTTAGAACAACAATCACTAAAAATATCAACTATCCATTGCAAGCAAGTTTTCAATTTTGCTTTCAGGCATTTTAAACATTTCGGAAAGCTGCTTGATTGAATTACCAAGTTTAATGAGCTTTTTCAGTAGTTATGCTTGGCCTTGTGATCTACCTTTTGCTATGCCAATTTATTATATTCCAAATCAGATACAGGTTCACACCATTCATTGCTTGTATCTTCCCCCTGAATTTCAACAGCAAGATGAGAAAACCATGAATCAGGAGCGGCACCGTGCCAGTGTTTTACATTTGCAGGAATGTTGATTACACTTCCGGGAAGCATTTCAACAGGCACTTTACCTTTCTCCTGATAATATCCTCGTCCGCCAACACAAATCAACATCTGCCCTCCGCCGTTTTTGGCATGATGGATATGCCAGTTATTGCGGCAGCCGGGTTCAAAAGTCACATTGAAGATCGGCACCTGCTCGGTTGATATCGGAGCAAGATAGCTTTGACCGATAAAATACTGTGCAAATGCATCATTTTTCTGTCCGATCGGAAAGAAAATCGTATTCTGATATTTTTCCTTTTCAGTATGCGCAGGTTCCGTTTCATTCCAGATTTCTTTCGCCATACGAAACACAGCCCAACCCTTCGGTCAGCCAACATACATTGTTGCATGAGTGATAATTGCGGCAATTTCTGCCTTAGTAACACCATTGTTCTTAGCATTCAGAAGATGATATCCGAGAGATGAATCCGTAATTCCCGATGCCATCAGTGCAACTACTGTTATAATACATTTTGTTTTGTTGTCGATTGCATTCTCATTCCAGACTTCTCCGAAAAGCACATCATCATTAAGATGAGCAAACATCGGTGCAAATTCACCAAGCTGATCTCTTCCTGCTGTTTGTTTGATTTTTTCTGCCATTTGAGTTTCCTCCTTATTCATTATGATACAATTATTAAAATTGGTCATTTTACAAAAAAAATACTCCTTTAATGAAAATCTCGAGTCCGATCAAAAGCAGTATTGTTCCGCCGAGAACCGTGGCTTTGCCTGCCAAACGTGTACCGAACTTTTTTCCTATAGATAGTCCGCCAGTACAGACACCGAATGTAACAATGCCGATAATAAGCGATTCAAGCAAAGCCGACGGAAATGAATATTCTGCAATGGTAAAGCCAACCGACAGCGCATCTATGGATGTAGCCACGCCCTGAAGCATAAGCCCCCAGAAGCCTACTGTCGCCGCTTCGTTTTCGCACTCTTTGTTTTTGATACCCTCAATCAACATTTTTCCGCCGATATATAAAAGCAGTATCAGGGCGATCCACGGAATACAGCCCTGATACGCTGTAAAAATCGATGCGATCGTATGTATACAGACCCATCCTGCCAGCGGCATAATAATCTGAAAAAAGCCGAATGTCCCGGCAATGAGAGACATTCTGACCCATTTCATCTTCGGCTCGGCAAGCCCATTGGCAAGTGAAACGGAAAAAGCATCCATTGCCAATCCGACTCCGAATAACATACTATTTAAAATGAAAAAAATATCAAGTTCCATTTATATCCCAATCCTGTGTTTAGTTATCCTGCAAATGCAGTATTTAAATTATATAACAATTCACATCCCATTACAATACTATAATATTAATCTTTGAAAATATAATCCTGTAAACTTCCCTTACTATCCACTAATTACTCATCACTATTATACGCTATTTCTAACAGATAACAACAAAACGAATTTGAATTATAGAAAGAAATTTCTTTCATTCAATGACATATTTCTGCCAAAAAAGAATAAAATTCAAATAAAACCATCAGTATCAGTGTTTTTTATGGTTGATTTTGGAAATTTATTAAAAATATTTTTGCAAGCTCTTAAAATAAACTTGCATTTTCGACATAATGGTGTTATAATAGCTACGTTGCATAAACGCGGAGAATATTTGCGTGTCTTTGAGTACTAAATTTTGGCGTACAGAATTTCTGACACAACTGTTTTTGCAGGAAATCTGACAAATGTTTCATTTGAAGTTTTCAAAATTCAATCCTGCATTATAAAAACATTCTCTGTCACAGCAAAAGGAAAGATGATCAGAATACAGCAGAGCTGTAGAACGAAAGGGTGATTCATTATGCAGAAAGTAGAGGAAAAAGCCTGTCAAGGGCTGTATTCCCCGAAGTTTGAGCATGATAACTGCGGTATAGGTGCGGTTGTCAATATCGGTGGCGTAAAAACACATGAAACTGTTGAAAATGCTCTTACGATCGTAGAAACCTTGGAACACAGAGCAGGTAAGGATGCAGAAGGCAAAACCGGTGACGGTGTTGGTATCCTGCTTCAGATTTCGCACAAATTTTTCAAAAAAACAGCAAAAAAAGATCTTGGTATCAACCTTACTTCCGAAAGAGATTATGCCGTTGGTATGTTCTTCTTCCCACAAAACGAACTGGCAAGAAATCAGGCAAAAAAGATGTTCGAGATCATTGCTTCAAAGGAAGGACTGGAGGTTCTCGGCTGGAGAAACGTTCCGTCAAGACCCGAGGTTCTCGGACAGAGAGCGGTTGAATGTATGCCTGCTATCATACAGTGCTTTATCAAACGTCCTGCCGATGTTAAAAAGGGAATTGATTTTGACAGACGCCTTTATGTAGCAAGACGTGTTTTTGAACAATCAAACGAGGATACTTATGTTGTTTCGCTCTCCAGCAGAACGATCGTTTATAAGGGTATGTTCCTTGTAGGCGACCTGAGAAATTTCTTCCTTGATTTGCAGGATCCCAATTATGAATCGGCGATTGCTATGGTTCATTCAAGATTTTCGACAAATACCAATCCGAGCTGGCAGAGAGCACATCCGAACCGTATGATCGTTCATAACGGCGAGATTAATACCATAAGAGGTAATGCCGATAAAATGCTTGCCCGTGAGGAAAATATGAAATCGGAGCATCTGAAAGGCAACCTCGACAAGGTAACTCCTGTTGTCAACACTGAGGGTTCCGACTCGGCAATGCTTGATAACACGCTTGAATTCCTCGTAATGAGTGGAATGGATCTTCCCCTTGCGGTCATGATTACCATTCCCGAGCCTTGGGAAAACAACAAGGCAATGAGCCGCAAAAAAAGAGATTTTTACCAGTATTACGCTACTACAATAGAGCCGTGGGACGGCCCCGCTTCCATTCTTTTCTCGGACGGCGATATCATGGGTGCTGTTCTCGACAGAAACGGACTCAGACCTTCCAGATACTATATCACGGATGACAATAATCTGATTCTTTCTTCAGAAGTGGGCGCTCTTCCTGTTGACCCTGAAAAAATTGTTAAAAAAGACAGACTTCGCCCCGGTAAAATGCTTCTTGTCGATACCGTAAAGGGTGTACTGATAGATGATGAAGAACTCAAAGAATATTATGCCGGCAGACAGCCTTACGGTGAATGGCTCGACAGCAATCTCGAAAACTTGAAAGATCTCAACATCCCAAATATCAAAGTAGAAGAACATGACACAGAAAGCAGAAAGCGGCTTCAGAAAGCATTTGGCTATACTTATGAGGAAATCATGACCGGTATTCTTCCTATGGCTAAAAATTCCTCGGAAGCTATCCGTGCAATGGGTGCGGACAGTCCGCTTGCTGTTCTTTCAAAAGAACCTCAGCCACTGTTCAATTATTTCAAACAACTTTTTGCTCAGGTAACAAATCCGCCTATAGATGCGATTAGAGAAGAAATTGTAACTGCGAGCAGTGTCTTTATCGGCTGTGCCGGCGACATTCTTGAGGAAAAGCCCGAGAACTGCCGTGTTATGAAAGTGCACAACCCGATCCTCACCTCTACCGATATATTGAAAATAAAGAATTTCAATAAACCAGGTTTTAAATCCGCAGTAATTCCAATACTTTACTATAAAAACACAAGACTTTCAAAGGCAATCAACAGACTGTTTATCGAAGCCGACAAAGCTTACAACGATGGTGCAAATATCCTGATCCTTTCCGACAGAGGTGTTGACGAAAACCATCTGGCTATTCCTTCCCTTCTTGCAGTATCCGCTCTGCACCAGCATCTGGTTGCCACAAAGAAAAGAACATCACTTGCGGTTGTTCTTGAAAGCGGTGAACCGAGAGAAATACATCATTTTGCGACTCTTCTCGGCTACGGTGCATCGGCAATCAATCCCTATCTTGCACAAGAAACGATTCACGAACTAATTAATGATAATCTTCTTGACAAGGATTATTATGCTGCCGTTGCAGATTACAACAGTGCAATTCTTCACGGTATTATTAAAATCGCTTCCAAAATGGGTATTTCTACCATCCGTTCTTATCAGGGTTCACAGATTTTTGAAGCAATCGGTATCGGACCGGATGTTATCGATAAATACTTTACGGGAACTGTCAGCAGAATCGGCGGTATCACACTCAAAGATATCGAAAATAATGTCGATAAGCTTCATACATCCGCATTTGATCCTCTCGGACTCGGTACAGATGAAGAGCTTGAATCCAGAGGAAGCCATAAATTCAGAAGCGGCAAGGAAGAACATCTCTATAACCCCATGTCCATCTACCTTCTCCAGAAGGCAACCAAAACAGGCGATTATGAGACTTTTAAGCAGTATACAAAGTTGATTTCTGAAGATCTTGATCCTGTTAATATCAGAGGTCTTATCGACTTCAATTACGCTGAGACACCCGTTCCGCTTGATCAGGTGGAAAGTGCCGAAAGTATTGTAAAGCGTTTTAAAACAGGTGCTATGTCCTACGGTTCGATTTCTCAAGAAGCTCACGAGGCGCTTGCACTTGCAATGAACCGGCTTCATGGTAAATCTAACTCGGGTGAAGGCGGCGAAAGTCCCGAAAGAATTGAAACAAAAGGTACAAAGAATGACCGTTGCTCTGCCATCAAGCAGGTAGCATCAGGACGTTTCGGCGTTACTTCAAGATACCTCAATTCTGCAAGAGAAATTCAGATCAAAATGGCACAGGGTGCAAAACCCGGTGAAGGCGGACATCTCCCCGGTGCAAAGGTATATCCGTGGATTGCAAAGACAAGACATTCGACTCCCGGTGTATCGCTGAT
>ONGS01000079.1 GCA_900317395.1 uncultured Eubacteriales bacterium
TGGATTCGCTCGATAAAATAGGTTACTATTCACTTGAATGCTGGGGCGGAGCAACGTTTGATGCGTGCATACGTTTTCTTGACGAGGACCCGTGGGAAAGACTGCGTGTGCTCCGCAAAAACTGCCCGAAAACAAAGCTGCAAATGCTTTTCCGCGGACAGAATATGCTTGGTTATCGTCATTATGCTGATGATGTACTGGAATATTTCGTGCAGCGTTCGGTAGCAAACGGCATTGATATTATCAGAATTTTCGACGCACTCAACGACATCAAGAACCTTGAAACGGCGATCAAAGCCGCAAAGGTTGCCAAAAAGGAAAACAGCAATGTGGAAGCACAGGTTGCCATCAGTTACACAACGGGTCCGGTTTTCACAACGGAATATTATGTTGACTATGCAAAACGAATCGAAGAAGCGGGCGCGGATTCCATCTGCATTAAGGATATGGCGGCGCTTTTGACACCGTACTATACGGCAGAACTGGTGGGTGCCATTAAAGACGCTGTTAAAATTCCCGTTCAGCTTCATACGCACTATACATCGGGTCTTGCGTCAATGTGTCTGTTAAAGGGCATTGAAGCAGGCTGTGACAGAATCGATACGGCAATGTCACCGCTTGCAAACGGTACTTCACACGCTCCGACCGAATCAATGGTTGCGGCATTGCAGGGTACCGAGTACGACACAGGACTTGACCTTGTGAAACTTGCGGAGATCAGAGAGTACTTTATGACGCTCCGTGAAAAATACATCAAGAGCGGACTTCTCGACCCGAAAATGCTCGCTACAGACGCAAAGGCGCTGATCTATCAGGTTCCGGGCGGTATGCTTTCCAACCTGCTCAAGCAGTTGAAGGACGCAGGCAAGGAAGACAAACTGACGGAAGTGCTCGAAGAAGTACCGAGAGTGCGTGAAGATTCGGGTTATCCGCCGCTTGTTACACCTACTTCGCAGATCGTCGGCACACAGGCAGTCCTGAATGTCATTCTTGGCGAACGCTATAAAATGTGTAACGGACAGTTCAAGGATCTGGTAGCCGGAAAATACGGCACGACACCGCTTCCGATCGACCCCGAATTCCGCAAGAAGATCATCGGTGATACGAAACCCGTTACCTGCCGTCCGGCAGACCTTCTCGAACCGGAGCTTGACAAGCTTCGTGCAGAGATCCCGGAATGGATCGAGCAGGAGGAGGACGTACTGACTTATGCGCAGTTCACGGACGTAGCATTGAAGTTCTTCAAAAAGCGTCGTGACAAGAAGATCGGCATTAATCCGTCAGCCGACCTCAAAAATAAAGTTCACCCCGTCTAAATATTAACATATTAACAGCACCTGTGATAGTTTGAACTGTCGCAGGTGCTGTTTTGTAATGATAAACTCACTTGAAAACTTTGAAATAATGCAATATAATATGAATAATTCATTGACAAGAACAACAATCGGTGTAATGGAGGAGTAATGATGAACACACAAAAACAAACACTAATAAGAAAACTTTGCGCGGCAGCTCTTGCGGCGGCTATGCTCACAGGTACAGGCTTCACGACGATCGGTACATATACTGGTACAAACCTTACTGTTAATGCGGCAAGTACGGCAACGATCGTTGAAAGCGGCGAATGTGGCGAAAATGTTACCTATACGCTCGACAGTGAGGGAACCCTGACGATTTCGGGCAAGGGCGATATGTATGATGATGACTGGGATCATAGATCGCCTTTTAAAAACAAGAATACCATTAAAAAAATCGTTATCAAAAACGGTGTCACCGGTATCGGACATTATGCCTTTTTCGGCTGTACCGCTTTAACGACTGTCACCATACCGAGCAGTATAACAAAAATCGGTGATTTTGCTTTTTATAAATGTACCGCTTTAACAGGTGTCACAATACCGGGAAGTGTCACCAAAGTCGGAAACTATGCCTTTATGAACTGCGAAAGTTTAAAGACAGTGAAACTAAACAATGGTGTGGAATATATCGGAGAATATGCATTTCATCAATGCAGTTTCACCGCTTTGTCCATTCCCTCCAGTGTTATATCGATCGGTCGTTTTGATAACGGCTGTATTGAAGGACTTGCGTTTGTCTATCCGGTGGGAGTACTCGGCAGATGTCCGAATTTGAAAACCATCACTGTGGATGCGGCAAATACCAAATATTCCTCGAAAGACGGCGTTTTGTTGAAAAATGGCAACCGCAATCCCACCGGCTTTAGACGGTGGGTCAAGGTTGCCCAAAGTATGAAAATATGATATAATTACCCTATGAGTACAAAATGGAATTCAAAAAATAGACATAAGTATTTACTGCAATATCACATAATCTTTGTGTGTAAATACAGAAAAAAGCTGCTTGTATCGAAAGAAATTTCAGATGCGGTCAAACAACTATCATTTGAGATATGTCAAAAACATCATATCAACATCAAGTATATGGAAACTGACAAAGACCATATACATTATATGATAGAGACGGAACCTACAAT
Source organism: uncultured Eubacteriales bacterium (assembly GCA_900317395.1). Taxonomy (GTDB): domain Bacteria; phylum Bacillota; class Clostridia; order Oscillospirales; family Acutalibacteraceae; genus UBA1213. The sequence goes on from ONGS01000079.1 coordinate 2,495, forward strand.
GTCAATAAGTAAAGCCGTTAATTTGATGAAGAGTTATACAACATATCATGTATGGAAAATGTATTCCTCATTTTTATCCAAACATTTTTGGAAAGAACATACGTTTTGGACAGATGGTTATTTTGCTTGCAGTGTAGGTAATGTGTCAGAAGAAATGCTTAAGAAATACATAGAAAATCAAGGTTAAAGGCGGTGAGAGCAGATGTTAAAGGCATACAAGTATAGATTATATCCGGACGAAGAACAAAAAATACAGTTTGCCAAAACTTTCGGCTGTTGCCGCTTTGTATACAATCAGACATTAGCGCACCGAAAAAATACCTATGAGCAGGAGAAAAAATCTTTAAGCAAAACAGATTGTAACAATTATTGTAACAGAGAACTTAAAACACAATACGAATGGCTGAAAGAAGTAGATAAATTTGCCCTTACCAATGCCATTTACAATATGGATAGTGCATATCAAAAGTTCTTTAGGGAACACGCAGGATATCCAAAATTCAAAAGTAAGCATAATAATCGTAAATCTTATACTACGAATTATACAAACGGGAATATCGAAGTTAATTTTGAGAATAATAAAGTAAAACTGCCAAAAGTAAAATGGGTGAAAGCAAAGTTGCACAGGAAATTTGACGGTAATATAAAATCAGCAGCGATTTCACAGACACCAAGCGGAAAATACTATGTATCTTTTCTTGTGGAAACAACACACGAAACATTACCGGTTGCCAATAAAGCAATAGGTCTGGATTTAGGTATTAAAGAATTCTGCATTACTTCTGACGGAGATAAGTATGAAAATCCCAAAACATTACGGAAGTATGAAAACCTGTTAATAAAATTACAGCGACAGTTAGCACATAAGAAAAAAGGCAGCAGTAATTATCATAAAGCAAGGACAAAAATCGCAAAATGCCATGAGAAAATAGCCAATATCAGAAAAGATTATCTGCACAGAATTTCTCTGAAAATTGTCAGCGATAACCAAGTGATAGTGACAGAAAATTTACAAGTGCAGAACATGATGAAGAATCATCATTTGGCAAAATCCGTTGCAGATGTGTCATGGTATGAGTTTACAAGACAGCTTGCTTATAAAGCACAGTGGAATGGGCGTATTTATCAGAAGATAGATACATTTTTTCCAAGCAGTCAACTATGTTCGTGTTGTGGGTATCAA
>ONGS01000081.1 GCA_900317395.1 uncultured Eubacteriales bacterium
CTAAGACTGCCACAAGATTGACAGTTTCTTTTTCGGGCAGTTTATCGCTTGAAATGACTTTGGAAAATTCAAAGAAGGAATTAATCAGTTCTTCAAGCCTAAGTAGCCTTTTTTCGATAATTGTAATTTCCCTGTTTTTCTCCTCCTCGGATAGATCCGAATTTTTGATAATATTGATATATCCGAGGGCAGAAGTCAGGGGAGTGCGCAGGTCATGGGAAATATTAGTCATCATTTGCTCGAGATCGTGATTTTTTCTGATGTAATATTGTTTGATTTCCTGTTGCTCTTTCAGCAAATCATTAATTTCTTTAATTAGATTTTTGCAGATGATGTCGGAGCTTTCACAGCGTATGAGAGAATTGGTATTTTCGCCTTTAATTTTTTTAAGCTGTTTTGTCATGCTAAGCAGTTCTGTTTTTGTCACAATAAGTAGGAACAGCAGAATAATCACAGCCGCCCCGAGTATGATAGATATAATGATAGCAGTTTCCATTATTTTCTGTTCCTCCTTATCTCAGTCAGATTTCTCTTTTCTTAAATATCATATAACCCCAAAGCATTAAAATCAAAGCACCTGTAAGGTAAATTATACTGCATTTAACAGTATAATCCGAATCGGGGGAGATTGCAACAGTTATCAAAGCATTTTGTATTTCATATTTTGCCACATATTTTTCGATAATATCATTAGAGCTTATCACCAGGTTGATATTGTAAGCTGAGGCAAGAACCCACTGCCATACGATTTGAAGCAGAAGGGTAAATGCAATATAAATGATCGATTTACTGAATGTGAATGCCGCAAAGATCAGAATTGCGGTAAAGCCGATAAATATAGGTAGCTGTCGCAGCGTAATTGCCGCAAGCTCAGTAAAGGGTATCTCCTTTGCAACGCCTCCTTTTAGCATACTTAATCCCCAGAGAAGTCCGTTGCTGACAACAAGTACAACAATAGAAAAAAGCTCCGTCAGAATGAATTTTGCAAAATAATATCTTGTTTTGTCCGTTACGGAAGTAATGGTATTTTTTACAGAGTGATTTGACAGATCTGTATTGATAAATACAAAAGCAGGAATAATCATCAAAAAATAATACAGATTATTGCTTGCAATCTGGGACAGAATATTATTTGTTGTTACATAGTCATAATCTGTATAGATAAATGCTCTGAAATCAAGCTGAAAGCATCCGTTATGAATCGCAGTTGTTTCGAGCATAAAAAACATCACAACGATAAAAAAGATAAATCCGCTGCTTTTTATGATCCTGTATAAATCCGATTTGATAATGTTAAGCATATTATTTCACCTCCACATATTATTTGTTGTTACATAGTCATGTAATTAATGGTATTTGTAATATTCATGTTGTTTTCTCCAGTTATTTTATTTCACTTTTTCTAAAATTCAGATATCCGAGGATGGGGAGGACCACAGTGGCAGAAAGATATATTGTTACCACAGTCAGTTTGTAGGTATGGTCGCTGTTGTATACAAGACTACCGATTGTAGTATGCATTTCATATTTGAGTAAATAATTTTCAATGATTTCGGGGAAATAATCATACAAGAACATAAGAATCAAAGCGTAGGTCAAGGGGAGAGAGAGGGTCAGTGTATTGAAAGCTGTTCCGTTTTTTGTCAAAAATCCGATCATTAACATAAAGCCTGTCATTCCAAAAAGTACAGACATCTGTAAAATAGCGATTTGAGCATATTCGCCTGCATCCATGGCGTGTTTACTGCCGTTTACAAAATAATTCAAAATATAAAAAAACGCATTATGTGCACTAAACAGTATGGTAGCAGCAATGTAAACGGAAAATGTTTTTGAGAGGAAATAGCAAATTCTAGTGCAGTTAGAAGAAAGGGTATTTTTAATTGTTTTGTTTGTAAAATCGCTAATCAGAATACCAACTACAACAAAAGTGAAAAAGTAATATAAATTACCGTTGCTGGTCAGTGCGTTTGCATCGGAAGTCATCATTATTCCGGAATCATTATGATAGGCTACGCCTATACACATAGCACTACTATCTAAGATAATAGAAGAAATATCAATCAAAAGCATTAAAATAAGGATAATATAAATGCTCTTACTTCTGAAAATGCGGTAAAAATCTGCTCTTATGATGTTAAGCATATTATTTCACCTCCACAAGGGATTTGAAATAATCTTCAAGCGATACAATATTTTCAAATACGCCCGAAATGCTGACACCGTTTTCAAACAGTGTCTTGGTCAGTTGCTCGGGAGAAAGTTTTTTCTCGTAAATATGCAGTTCTCCGCTGCTGACAACACTGTAATCCGTAATGCCCAGTGTTTCTTCCAGTACAACAGCAGCAGATTTAGTGTCAGGAGTTTTGACCACAATACAGCGTTTGCAGGCAATTTCCAATTCCTCTTTTGTTATTTCTTTCAGTACTCTGCCGTTTTCAATAAACAGAAACCGGTTTGCAACCGCATACAGTTCCGAAAGAATATGACTTGAAATAATAATAGTGATACCTCTTTCGCTGTTCAGCTTTTTAAATGTTTCACGCAGTTCGCTGATGCCAATGGGATCAAGACCGTTGATCGGCTCATCAAGGATTATCAGGTCGGGATTATCTAAAACAGCAAGAGCAATTCCCAGACGCTGCTTCATACCGAGAGAAAACTGCCTGTATTTTTTCTTTCCGGTGTTTGTCAGCCCCACAAGTTCCAAAGCATCGTCAATTTGTTTTTTGTCGGCAATGCCTTTCTGAATGGCATAGTATTTCAGATTTTGATACGCAGTCATATTTCCGAAAAAGGCAGGGTTTTCAATCAGACAGCCGATTCGTTTCTTGTCCTCTGCCGAAGCTTCTCCGCTTTTGGAGAAAACTTCAAAAACGCCCTCTGTTTTTACAGCCAGTCCCGATATAATTTTCATGATCGTTGTTTTGCCTGCACCGTTTCTTCCAATCAGACCGTAGATATCTCCCTGGTAAACAGTCATATCCACTTCGTCAAGAGCTTTGAATTTTCCATAGCTTTTAGAAAGCTTTTCTGTTTTCACGATTATATCACGCATAATGTTTCCTCCAATGAATGTTTTTTCTCAGCTGATAACTGTATTATAACACCAACTTCTGAAAAAAGACTTAAATCAAATCTTAAAAATCCCTTAATTTAAAAACAAAATCAGCTATTCTGCTGAATAGCCGATCAATTTTCATTTAGATACTATTTTTTGAGCCTGTAACCAATACCCCAGACGGTTTCGATATAGTCGGCGTTTAGGTTGCAGTCTTTCAGCTTTTTGCGGATTTTGCTAATATGTACATTCAGTGTATTGTCATCGGCGGAGTTTTCATCATCCCATACACGATCATAAATCATACTTTTAGTGCAGGTGCGACCCGAATTCTCAACAAGAAGGCATAACAAATCAAATTCATGCTTAGAAAGATCCAATATCTTACCGGTGCATTTAGCGGTAAAATTGTTTTTGTCAATTTCAATATCTTTGTATATTATAATGTTATTTTTATTGACAGGTTCGTTTCCGTTTCTGAGCCTTGCGGCAATTCTTGCAAGAAGTTCATCATTATGGAATGGTTTTGTAATATAATCATCTGCGCCAAGTGTAAATAAATCTACCTTTTTTTCGATATCATGTATGGCACTCATCACAATAACGGGAACGTTGTTTTTTGCTTTCAGATCCTTAATAATATCTTCTCCGCTTTTTCCGGGGAGCATCAGATCAAGCAGTACGAGGTTTATGTTGTTGCCATGAACAAGCAATCCTTCCGTGCCGGAATAGGCACTTGTTGTGTCATAGCCGTTTTGTGTAAGCAATATTTTCAGCATATTATTGATCTCGCTGTCGTCCTCGATAATAAGAATTTTTGTTTTAATAGTTACCACTTCCGATATATTATTTGATTTCATCATATCACAAATCAAACTATAATGCAATAAAAACTACACGCAGGCGGAGTGCCTCCGCAGTCAATTTCGCGCTCAAGTTTATAGAAAACCATTAATTTATTGCCGCGTCATA
>ONGS01000032.1 GCA_900317395.1 uncultured Eubacteriales bacterium
AAAATTTGAATGCCAAATAGGGACCGGCGGCTCGCCGGAGAATGGGTGATATTGAAATGAACAGATTGTTGGAATTGATAAGCGAAAATGCGGATTTTACGAATTCTCAACTTGCCGCTATGCTCGGCATCAGCGAGGAAGAAGTGAAAAATAAAATTGAAGAATATAAGGCAAACGGTATTATCAAGGGTACGACGACCCTGATTAACTGGGATAAAGTTCCGGATTCGGGTGTAAGAGCTATTATTGAGCTGAAAGTGACACCAAAAGCAGAAACAGGCTTTGATGATATTGCAAAAATTGTCATGTCTTATGACAATGTGGAAAATGTTTATCTTGCCGCCTCTTCAAGTTATGATTTGATCGCACTTGTGAAAGGAAGTACGATACAGGAAATAGCGGAATTCGTTTCTAAGCGTCTTTCAACTCTTGACGCTGTGATCGGTACTGCAACCAATTTTGTGCTGACTACTTACAAACAGGGTGGTGCGGTATTTTATGACGATAATGAAGAGGATGAGCAAAGGAGCTTGATAATGTGATGGATTATTCCTTACTTTTAAATCAGAAAATACAGAATCTGAAACCCTCGGGTATCAGAAGATTCTTTGATATTGCAAACGAAATGGATCATGTGATATCTCTTAGTATCGGTGAGCCTGATTTTACGACACCGTGGCACGTCCGTCAAGAGGGGATCGAATCTCTCAGAAGAGGCCGTACATGGTATTCGCCGAACAGAGGTTTTGCAGAACTGAGAGGGCAGATATCGAAATATTTTGCCAGACGTTTTGATGTCGAATACGACCCTGATCAGGAAATTCTTGTGACCGTCGGCGGTTCGGAGGCAATCGACCTTTGTATCAGAACATTGATCGATTCGGGTGATGAAGTGCTGATACCACAGCCGTCATTTGTTTGTTATGAGCCTATGACATTGATGGCAGGCGGTGTGCCTGTTATTATCAAAACAAAGGCTGAAAATGAATTCAGGCTGACTGCAGAAGAGCTGGAAGCGGCTATTACAAAGAAAACCAAGCTTTTGATTTTGCCTTTTCCGAATAACCCGACAGGGGCTGTTATGAGAAGGGAACATCTTGAAGAAATAGCCAAGGTGGTTGAAAAGCATAACATTCTTGTGCTGTCCGATGAAATTTACGGCGAGCTTACATACGGAAAGGAACGTCATGTTTCTTTTGCGAATATCAAAAACATGAGAGAACGCACGATCGTTGTCAACGGTTTTTCAAAATCCTATGCTATGACAGGCTGGCGGCTTGGTTATGCTGTTGGTCCGGAACCTGTGATCTCACAGATGACAAAACTTCATCAGTATGCGATTATGAGTGCGCCGACCACCGCACAGTATGCGGCAATCGAAGCATTAAAGCATGGTGACAGTGACATAGAACGTATGCGTGAAGAATATGATTTGAGGAGAAGATTGATTGTTGACGGTTTCTGCCGCATGGGACTGCAGTGCTTTGAGCCTGAGGGTGCATTCTATGTTTTCCCGAGTATACAGTCCTCGGGGCTTACATCGGAGCAGTTCTGCGAAGAATTGATTTATGCTCAGCGTGTAGCAATCGTTCCCGGAACGGCATTCGGCGAATGTGGCGAAGGCTTTGCAAGAGTGTCCTATTCCTATTCGTTAAATCATATCAAAGAAGCACTGGAGCGAATTGAAACATTCCTCAACGAAAAAAAAGCAGTAGTTAATGGTTAGTGGTTAGAATTTCAAGTGTGTTTTCCCGCTTAAGTTCTGTATAGGAAGGTAGCTTCATGCTCCCTCGACCTCATCAAAGCGACTGCGGAGAGGGATATCAAAGTTTCCTATGCACTCATTATTATTAAAAAAAGGTGGTCGTACATAAGTATGCGAATAACGGTATCTTCACCGGCGAAGATTAATTTGTTTTTGGATATCACAGGAAAAAGAAGTGACGGCTATCATCTGATCAATACGGTAATGCAGTCGGTTTCGCTTTATGATGATGTGACGGTGTCGCTGGACGAGGACGGAAGCGGTATCAAAGTTTCCTGCACAGACCATGATATTCCCTGCGACAGCACCAATACTGCATATGTTGCGGCTGAAAAATTTTTTGAATATACTAAACTTCCTATGCAGGAGGTAAATATCAAAATCAAAAAACGAATTCCGTCAGGTGCAGGTATGGCAGGCGGTAGTACAGATGCCGCAGCGGTGATTTTTGCACTTAACAATTTGCTGAAAGCAGGGTTGAGCGTTGAGGAAATGGCGGAAATCGGCGAGGAAGTCGGAGCAGATGTTCCGTTCTGCATTTACGGCGGTACAATGTCGGCTTCGGGGATCGGTACGATTTTGAGTCCTTTGCCTGATATGCCCAACTGCAATATTCTTGTTGTCAAGCCTGAAATTAAGATCTCTACAAAAGAAGCCTATGAGAAATCCGACAGTATCGGCTATGAAAGCATAAGGGCGGCGGACACGTTGGTTAATGCTGTTTGCAACGGCAGTGTCAAGGGAATTGCCGACGAGCTTTACAATAAATTTGAAGAGGTCATGAATATTGACGAAACGGAAAAAATCAAGGAAAAAATGAAGTCATTCGGTGCACTTGGTGCTGTAATGACGGGAAGCGGTTCTGCGGTTTACGGTATCTTTGACAATAAAGATGATGCCGAGGACTGCGAAAATGTCCTGAAAGATTCATACGACAATATCTATGTTCTTCACCCCGTTACCAAAGGTCCCGAACAGACAAGCGGCGGAATACTGAACCTCTTTTGATTTTCAGATAGCCCCCGAATAATAAAACAGCGGAATCGCTCTGCACTTGCAGTAACGACACCGCTGTTTTTTTAATACATAATGAGTGGCGTGGAGAAGTTTG
>ONGS01000130.1 GCA_900317395.1 uncultured Eubacteriales bacterium
CATGATGAAAAGCGGTCAGATGACCGCTTTTTTGATAAGTATTGATGTTCTAACTGTGTATGATTGCTCATAATTATTATCGGGGTGATCATGTGGAAAAGCTAAAGGCTTATCTGAGTTATTCAGCGGTGCTTTTGTGCATTTTTATTTTCGGAGGTCTGATGTATGCATCTTTTGATAATAACGATCAGGTAATAACGGCTTCTGCCGAAACACAGCCGATCATTGTAATAGATGCAGGTCATGGCGGAGAGGACGGCGGAGCGTCGGCAAATGGTGTGCTTGAAAAGGATATCAATCTGGCGATTGCTTTAAAGCTGCGTGATATGCTGAAAGCATCAGGCTTTGAGGTCGTTATGACAAGGGAAAGTGATGTTTCAATCTATGACAGCTCCGCTTCAACCGTTCATGAGAAAAAAGTTTCGGATATGCAGAATCGTGTATCTATGATCAACAGTTCGGATAAAAATATTCTGATTAGTATTCATCAGAATAAATTTGAACAAAGCCAGTACAGCGGCGCACAGATTTTTTATTCGGATAATCTTCCCGAAAGTGCAAAGCTTGCCGAAAAGATACGATTATCCGTAACAGGTCTTTTGCAGCCCGATAACAAGCGTGAATTGAAAACAGACGGCGATTCAATCTATATCCTAAAAAATGCACAGGTGCCTGCAGTAATTGTGGAATGTGGTTTTTTATCAAATGTCGAAGAAGCGAAAAAGCTTTCGGACGAAAAATATCAAACAGAAATGGCGTTTGCAATTTACTGCGGTTTTTTGGACTATAATAAATCAGCGGCAAATGCTGCATAAAATAAGAGAGGAAATCATAATGGCAGGGAAAGTGAAAAATTTATATGTATGCTCGGAATGCGGCTATGAAACGGCAAAATGGTTCGGCAAATGCCCCGGCTGCGGAGAATGGAATACCATGACAGAGGAAGTCAGGGAAACAGTAAGAAGCAAGGCGGCTTCTCCCGTTCGTGCCCGACCTTCCGCTGTGCCGATGCCGATCACACAAATTACGACTGAGGATGAGGAACGGTATTTCACAGGTTCAAAGGAGCTTGACAGGGTTCTTGGTGGAGGAATTGTAAAGGGTTCGTTAGTGCTTCTCGGCGGCGATCCCGGTATCGGAAAATCAACGATCCTTTTGCAGATATGCAGTCATTTGGGAAGGATATTGAAAATATTGTATATTTCGGGCGAGGAATCCAAAAGACAGATCAAACTCAGAGCTTCAAGGCTCGGGGTCAACAGTGAAAATCTTTATGTCATGACAGAAACGGATGTTGAGATTGTAGCGGATCAGATACAGACGGAAAAACCCGACCTTGTAATGGTGGACTCTATACAGACGATGAATTTTAAGGAATTAAGTTCTTCCCCGGGCAGTGTAACGCAGGTAAGGGAATGTACCAATATTTTAATGCGTACCTCCAAGTCGCTTGACGTGCCATGTATTATCGTCGGTCATGTCAACAAGGACGGGGCAATTGCAGGCCCGAAGGTTCTGGAACATATTGTTGATGCTGTTTTGTATTTTGAGGGCGACAAGCAGATGTCATACAGAATTTTACGAGCTGTGAAAAATCGTTATGGTTCAACCAATGAGATCGGTGTTTTCCAGATGGGAGACAGCGGTTTGTCTGAGGTGGAAAATCCATCCCTTATGCTGCTTTCGGGCAGACCGAAAAATGTCAGCGGAACGTGTGTTGCTTGCCCGCTGGAGGGCAGCCGTCCGATTCTGGCGGAAATACAGGGGCTTGTGACAAATTCAGGCTACGGAAACGCAAGAAGAATGTCCACAGGCTTTGACTACAACAGAATGTCAATGCTGCTTGCTGTTCTGGAAAAACGTTGCGGTTATTATTTTTCGAGCCTTGATGCCTATATTAATGTCATAGGCGGTCTGCGGCTTGATGAGCCTGCGACTGACCTTGCGGTTGCACTGGCACTTGTCAGCAGTCTGAAAGATATCGTCATGCCCGAAAATCTTCTTGCGTTCGGTGAAGTTGGTCTTACGGGGGAAATCAGAGCTGTCAACCATGCAGGTCTGCGTGTTACGGAAGCGGCACGGCTGGGTTTCGGAAAATGTATTTTGCCCTACCATAATTTGAAAAATCTTGTTTTACCCGATGATGCCCAAATTGAGGTGATCGGGGTCAGAACCATTCGTGATGCTGTTGCCGCCCTTGCGAAAGGATGAGGGTGTTTTTTCGGGTGCGACCTTGTGCATACAGCCGCTGCCAACAAGGTTTGTTACTGAGGCGGCACTGTCCAGCTCACAGTAGCCGTCCGACTGATAAATACATTTTTCTGCACATGAAATTGTTGTCATATTATCACCCGAATTTATTATGTCGTATATTTTAACGAATATACTTTGAAAATTAAAATATTAAAGAAGGTTGTTGAAAATGGTAAAAAATATCGTGAGGGATATTTTCTTTTTGCGGCAAAGATCACACCCTGCTTCAAAAGCGGATTTGTCGGTGGCAACTGACCTGATGGACACGCTGAAAGCCAACACAGAGCATTGTGTGGGGCTTGCGGCGAATATGATAGGAGTTAGAAAGAATATCATTATCGTACAAACACAGCTTGCTCCTATTGTGATGTTCAATCCGCAGATGATCTCTCATTCACAAGAAAGTTATGAAGCAGAGGAAGGTTGTTTGTCGCTTGACGGTACAAGAAAAACATTGAGATATAACAGCATTGAAATAGAATACTATGACAGGAACTTCCGGAAACATAAGGGTACATATACAGGTTTTACTGCACAAATTATACAGCATGAAATGGATCACTGCAAGGGAATTATCATCTGATGTGAGAATCGTTGAATAATAGATAAAAAACTGCCAATACTTTCGTTACCAAGTTAACGGAGGTATTGGCTTTGATTTTTAATAAAGTAGAAATATGCGGCGTAAATACCGCTTCACTTAAAGTGATTTCCGAAAGCAGAAAAAAGGAGCTTCTTCAAATCATCCGAAACGGAACGGAGGAGGAAAAAGACAAGGCAAGAGAAGAAATGGTCAGCGGAAATCTCAGACTTGTTCTGAGTGTGATACAAAGATTTGCGGGCAGGGGAGAGAATCCTGACGATTTGTTTCAGGTGGGCTGTATAGGACTGATCAAGGCAATCGATAATTTCAATCCCGAAATGGATGTGAAATTTTCAACCTACGGTGTTCCTATGATCATAGGAGAGGTGCGCAGATATTTGCGTGATTACAGCTCGCTGAGAGTCAGCCGTTCTATCAAGGATACCGCATACAAGGCATTGCAGGCAAAGGAACGGATGATATCTGAAACAGGAAGAGAACCGACAATTGATGAAATCGCAAAAGAAATTGATGTGCCGAGTGAAAATGTGGTGATTGCACTGGAAGCGACCTATGAGCCTGTTTCTATTTATGAACCTGTATACAGTGATGACAGCGACACGGTCTATTTAATGGATACGCTTGGCGACAATAATGACGATAACAAATGGCTTGATCATATTGCGCTGAAAGATGCTGTCAGAGGTCTTGCCGAAAGAGAGAAGAAAATACTCACCATGCGTTATCTTAAAGGTAAAACACAGATAGAAGTAGCTGAGGAAATCGGTATCAGTCAGGCACAGGTATCGAGGCTTGAAAAAACTGCATTGCGCAGAATAAAAGAGCAGGTCTGACAAACTTCAATCATACTCCCGCTTTTTAATGCATATGATTCAATATATCAGGATTCAGGCTTACGATTCTGATTCATGATCACGAATACCACGGAGGCGGATTATGAGAATAAAAAAATTGATTTCAGGTTTGATCGTTTTGATTGTAGTATTGTCGGGTTTGCCGCTGACGGCTTCGGCAATTTCGGAAAAGGATATCACTGCACCGTCAGCGGTGCTGATGGATGCTGATTCGGGCGAGGTACTGTTTTCTAAAAATCCTCACGAGGTTCGTGCTTGTGCTTCTATCACAAAGGTAATGACGCTTGACCTTGTCATGGAGGCGCTTGACAGCGGTAAATTGAAACTTACCGATACGATCACAGCTTCGGAACACGCTTCTTCTATGGGAGGTTCGGATATCTGGCTGGAACCGGGAGAAACAATGTCAGCGGACGATATGATCAAGGCAACCATTGTTGCAAGTGCAAATGATGCCGCAGTAGCATTGGCAGAGCATTTATGCGGTTCGGAGGACGAATTTGTTGTGAAAATGAACGAAAAGGCAAAACAGCTCGGCATGAAGGAAACTGTTTTTAAAAACTGCAACGGTCTTGACGAGGACGGACACGTCACAAGTGCCTATGATGTTGCGTTGATGTCGAGGGATCTGATCAGACATATGCAGATATTTAAATACAGCGGTATCTGGATGGATGAACTCAGAGGAGGCAAAACGCAAATCGTTAATACCAACAAGCTTTTGAAAACCTATACGGGAATCACGGGACTGAAAACAGGTACGACCTCTCAGGCAGGAAGCTGTATCAGTGCAACAGCAGAAAGAGACGGTCTGAGCTTGATTGCTGTTGTATTGGGGAGTGCAAGCGGAAAGGAACGTTTCAGCGATGCAGCGGCTCTCCTTGACTATGGTTTTGCGAATTATGCCATGTACACACCAAAAGCACCCGAGCAGGCCTTTAAGGAAATAGAGGTTACGGGCGGTATGAGAAAAAGCATCAAAACAACTTTGGAAATATCTGACAGTTTTCTTATCAAAAAAGGCGGTGACAAGGACATAGATTTTAAAGTATCGCTTCCCGAAACAGTTGCTGCACCGATCAAAAAGGGAGATACTGTCGGAAAGATCATCTATAAAAAAGGAAAGGAAACAATCGCAGAATATCCTATTCGATCGGCCACTGATGTCGAAGAAATACACTTCTGGGATATATTTACAATACTGCTTAGAATGGCTGTATGAGAAAATAGGATTCAGGGGTCAAGCCCATTGCCGCTCGTGTGTGTATATTACACACTTATTCCTGACCACTGGATCCTGAATCCCGGTTTCTGATTAACAATTTTGTACATAAATTTCCGGAATTAACACAAAATTCTTACAGGATTTTGCTTGACATACATCTTGAAATAATGGATAATAAGTAAGGTTGATAAAGAGGTGGAACAATGGCAAAATTAAATGACGAATACGAGGATATATTTTCAGATAGCAGTTTTACAGAGAAGAGTGTTAAAAAGAAAAACCGTAAAAAAAATGGTGCGGTGAAAATTGCAATTATCGGCTGTATTATTGCATTGATTGGCGGTTCTGTCGGATTTGCGGTTCTATCAGGTGTGTTTGAGCCGCAAAGTGTTCCGACGGAATCAAAGGTTGTAAGCAAGGTAAAAGAAGAATCACAGGAAAGCTCCGAAGAGGAAGAAGAAGTCAGCGAAGAATCAGAGGGCGTCAGTTATAACACCAACCTTCAGTTCAAAAGCGATTTGAACCGTTTCAACAAAACTGTTAAAAAGTTGCTTGATCAGGAAATCGTATCGGAATATGTAGTGATGTACGATCTGACGGAGGATAGGATCCTTTATAACAAAAACGGAAATAAAAAATGCTATCCTGCCAGTACAACAAAGCTGATGACGGCTGTTGTTTCAAGCAAGATTCTTTCCAAAGATACGGTGATTACTGTTGGCGACGAAATACATATGATAGATCCGGAGTCCACAACAGCAGGTCTGGAAGAAGGAATGCAACTGACCTATGAGATGATGCTTGATGCAATGCTTCTGCCCTCGGGTAATGATGCCGCTTATACTTTGGCTGTTAACTCCGCACGGGCCTACAAAGAGGATGATCAGCTTTCAAATGAGGAAGCAATAAAAGTATTTGCGGAGCTGATGAACGAAGCAGCAGAACAACTCGGCTGTAAAGGAAGTCATTTTACTGCACCGGATGGAATCCATGATGACGACCATTATACTACTGCCGAAGATCTGACAAGAATTGCAGCCTATGCAAGAAGTATTCCCCTTGTGATGAATGCCTGCAAAAAAAGCCATGCGGAATGGGAGCTGATTTCCAACGGTCATGAAAGCACCGATGAAGATGAGGAAGAATCGGAAGTTTCCGTAGGTGATGACGACAGCGAAAATTTGAATGTTGATTCGCCGCTCGGGTTTGAATATTCCAATACGGTAGAATGGGATAATACCAATGCCTTAATCATTCCCGATTCGGGTCAATATTCCAAGTTTGCCGATGGAATGAAAACAGGCTTTACCGATCAGGCAGGAACCTGCGTTGTTTCATCCGCTACCATAAGCGGTCATACAATTATTGCAACCGTAATGAATTCTACCACCATCTACCAGAAATATCACGAAGCCAACAAACTCTTTGAAGTCGGCTTCAAACTTTACGATATGGACTATACCCACCAAGACGATTATCTTGAATGAAATTAGCAATTTAAAACAGATAAAAAATAACCTTGCAGGGTATCTCCCCAACAGTCGGAAATACAGAAAAATTCGGCTGTTGAGGAGCTTTGTTTTTATCATTAAAAAAAATTACAATATTTCCTTGCAAATAAGAAGAAAATATTGTAAAATATAGATAGTCTTTTCTTTAATTAAAGAATATAACGTCAAGGAGGATCAATTTATGTCTGTTACTTTAAGTGATAAGCATGTTAAACAGTTTATAAGTGAAGAGGAGTATACCGCTATTGCTCCGCAGATCGCAGCCGCTCATGACCTTCTCCATAATAAAACAGGTCTTGGCAATGATTTTACGGGTTGGGTAGACCTCCCGGTTGATTATGATAAGGATGAGTTCGACAGAATCAAAAAGGCTGCCGAAAAAATTAAGAATAACACCGATGTGTTTGTTGTGATCGGTATCGGCGGTTCATACCTCGGTGCCCGTGCAGCAATCGAGTTCCTGAAATCTCCGAACTACAATGCACTCAAAAAAGATACACCCGATATCTATTTTACAGGTAATTCTATCAGCTCCACAGCACTGGCAGAGCTTCTTCAGATTTGCGAGGGCAAGGATGTTTCAATCAATATGATCTCAAAATCGGGTACAACAACGGAGCCTGCGATCGCTTTCAGAGTATTCAGAGAGCTTCTTGAGAAAAAGTATGGTAAAGAGGGCGCAAAGGAAAGAATTTTCTGTACGACTGATAAGGCAAAGGGTACGCTGAAACAGTTGGCAGACAAGGAAGGTTATGAAACCTTTGTTGTTCCCGATGATGTAGGCGGCAGATTCAGTGTTCTTACCGCTGTGGGACTTCTTCC
>ONGS01000105.1 GCA_900317395.1 uncultured Eubacteriales bacterium
ACGTGAAGCTGACGGTTGGGAGAACGTAACAGGCAATTTAAAAGAAGCTTGGAAACAGTTTAAAGCCGTAATCGGAAAGCCGCTTTTACAGTCGCTTATTCCGATTGTAAAGGGAATTACATCTGCTATTCAAACCTTGACATCGGCGGCAAGTGAAGCGACAAAGGTACTTGCCGATTTGTTCGGTTGGGATTTGAGCGAAGCAGAGAACACAGGCGGAGCGATTTCAGATATTGCGGCAGATACAGCGGAGGACGTTTCCGAAGCCGAGGAAGAAGCACAGGACGATATCGAAAACACTGTAAAGGCACAGAAAAAGGCTCAGAATTATCTTGCAGGTTTCGATGAAATGAATGTTGTGAAACCGCCCGATGAAGATGATGAGGACGAAAGTAAAACAGACAACAAAGAAGCTGATAAGTCGGAAGGTATCGCAAAGAGTGCGGAGCTTGCGAAAAACAGTATTGATGATTTAAAGCAGAGCGTTAATTCCGTGAAATTTGACGGTATTAAAAAGCAATTGCAAGAGTTGATGAAATCCTTCGAGCCGCTTACATCGGCAGTTAAAAGAAATGTTCAGGCTGCTGTTGACACTGCTCAGAAAGGTATTGAGAAATATCTTGATAAATACGGCGATAAGATAAGCGAGTATTCCGACAGAATAAAAGGACATCTTGAAAACACCGCAACGCAGACAGCAAACGGTATTACGAATCTTTTAAACGAAGCCGCAGCAAGTCAGGAACGATGCAGTGACGAGCTTTCCACAGGCTATGCCGATTTAATGGGCGGTGCGAGTATATTTGCGTTATCGTATGCAGATGTTTTTTCGGGCGGTCTTGATATTGTATCGAAAAATTTCGAGGATTGGACAGTTGACAACAGCGACACAATAGGCGAATTTTTTGACGGATTAAACGGAAATGCAGCAAATGCAATGTCTACATTTGGCGGCATTTTGGAGGATATCGGAACAACCTTAACAACTTGGTGGGACGAAAAAGGTTCACAGGCTTTTGACGGCTTGATAGGTACTCTTTTTGATATCGGTGATTTCCTTATGGAGCTTTGGAACGATTATGTTACACCGTTTATCGACTATCTCATAGATTCGGTAGGCGATTTTTGGGATAATCATTTGAGTAAGCTTTGGAACAACATTCTTGAATTTGCAAGCAGTCTTATGGATTGTATTTCGGCTCTGTGGAATAACTGGTTTCGACCGCTTTGGGATAAGCTTCTGAGGGGTCCTATTACAGGAATTATGGGGGCTTTGAAATCAATCTGGGACGCAGTTCTTGATGTTTTCGGAGTTATCGTTGACGTTGTTAGAGGTATCATTCGCAGTTTGCAGGGTGTTCTTGATTTTATAACAGGTATTTTTACAGGCGATATAGAAAAGTGTGTCAAAGGTCTTGCGGAGTTTATCCACGGTATCTGTATTATTATATGGGGAGTTATCAAGGGAGCTATAAACCTTGTTATAGATGCCTTGAATGCAGTTTGGTCGGCTCTTTACGGAGTGCTTAAATCAATCGTTGACGGAGTGGGTGCGTTTGTTGGTAAAATAGGTGATTTGCTTGGTAAAGATTGGGGCTTTACATTGCCCGATGAAGTGCCGAGGATTCCACGTCTTGCACAGGGCGGACTTGCGACTGCTCCAACGCTTGCAATGGTTGGTGATAACAAAAACGCAAGTGTAGACCCTGAGGTTATAGCACCTCTGTCAAAGCTTCAGAATATGCTTCCGGGCAGCAGTGCAGAGCTTAATGAAATAATTGAACTGCTGAGAGAAATTGAAAGACTTTTGCGTGAGCTTGATTTAACAGTTATTGCTCAGGTTGACAAGAAGGTTCTGTTTGAAGTGATACGTAAACTTGCTCCTGAATATGAGCGAAGAACGGGGGCGAGAGCGTTTTGAGTTTAAACAATGAAATGAATCTTATACAAATAAACGGTGTCTGGGTGCGTAATCCGGATCCGGAATCTTGGTCGCCGACAAACAACCCCGAGTGGACGGCAAATTCGGGACGAGTTGCATCGGGATATTCGGTTGGTTCAAGACAGTATTTCAAATATAAAATTCCGCTGAGTTGGACAATGATACCCGAAAACGATGTAAAGCAAATTTTAGAGCTTGTAGAGGACGGAGCGGACTATTTCCCCGTTGTGTTTTATCATAGATGTCAATACATATCAATTACCTGTTATGCTGGCACAGCAACTCCTACAGGCATTGCTTATGTCGGCGGTGAGGTGTTTTACAAAAAGCTTACAGTGAATTTAGTTGAGAGGTGACGGCAGTGTACAGTGTGAAAAATCAGTCGGTAGCAAAGGCAATAGAAAGTTACAGTCCGCTGTATGGTGTCTGCCTTGAAAATACCGACAGCAATAAAATTTACACAGGTGATTATTTGTTTTCGGCAGTAACCGAGGGCAGCTCAACAACGCTTTCGGATGACATTGAATTGGGGGCGGTTTGTGCTCAGTCGTTATCTGTAAAAATTACAGGTGTTGCAGATGAAAAATTTCTGGGTCAGAACTTTAAGCTGTTTATGTACTTGAAAGACCGCTCGGGATCAACCATAACCTACGGCGAATTAACTGTTTACACATATTTACAGCTGGCAACCGGGAAAGTTATAGGAGAAATTCTTCATGGTGAGCTTATACCAATGGGGAAATTTACTTGTGTCAAGCATAAAAAGAACGGTGATATGTCGGAACTGGAGCTTTATGACAGACTTTACTTTTCTGATGATATTTATAATTGCAGTTTTTCATTTCCGTCATCATCAAGAGTTGTTGAAAATGATATATGTAATCAGCTGGGCTGCAAAAACGGAAACAGCTATTCCGAATCGGCATATATGTTTGATAAAAATGAGAAGAGCTTGTACGAAAAAGACAGCAAAAGATTAAAAACAAAAAGCTTTGAATTTACAATTTCGAGCATACCGAAAAATTGTACAAAACGGCAAATGCTTTCGTATATTGCAACTGCAAACGGACAATTCGGATTTATAGACCGATACGGAAACTATCTTAGAAAATGGTATGGAAATAGTGTTAAAAATCTTGATAACAATACTATCGATGAACCTATTGTTTCCGAAAAAGCCAATCAAATCATTGGGGTTATTTGCACTGTTCCCTCACTTACAGATGATTCGCAATCTATATTGACAGTGGGCAATACGGATAAAACACAGGGCAGGGTTTTAGAAATTGAAAATCCGTATATGACGGTTAGTTTGCTGAATTCGCTTTTTGTTAAAGTCAGAGAGCTATCGTGGTACACATCGGAGGTAAAACAGCGTTTGGGCGACCCACGTTTTGACCTTGGAGATGTTATAACTTACAAAGATATTGACAACAGAGTTACTTGCAATATTCCTATTACAAATTTAAAATTTGAATATAACGGCGGTTTTGCTGCCGATATATCATCGGTTGGATTGAATGAAGAAGAGTTGCTGTAATGGAAGGAGTGGAGAAAAATGGCAGACTATACGCTTAGATATTCAGGAGAAGAGATTGATTCAATATGTGACAAGGTTACCAATATGAATTTCAATGCGGCAGATATCAACAGCTTGTTTTCAAGAGTAAGTCCTTTGCGTATGTATTGGGGTTGGACTGCAATCACAGCGAACATAAATGCAAGAAACACAGGGTATCATTATGCCAGAACATTTCCCAATATATTACCGGAAGATTCGGAAAGCAGAAATGATATATTTATATTGGTAAGCTGCGATTTCGGCGGTGAAGTTTTTTCCGAAGCGTCTGTAGCTTATAAGAAAAACGGAAGAAACGTTGAAGCAGAATTTCTTGTAACTGCCGGAGGAGAATGGAGCGGAAAGGCAAACGAACTGGGAACGTATACATTTAACGCATATTGTTTGGTAATTTATTTACAGAACGGAGGTTGGCACGTTGGCTGATTATACATCTAATTTCAGATTGAAATTACCGGAAGCTAGTGAGTATTTTAATATTGATGATTTTAACAGTAATTTCAAGAAGATTGACAGTGCATTAAAAAGCTTAAGCAGTTACGTTGAATCAGCAAGTTTTGGACTTTTTCCGGAATACAACCATGCGGTTTTTGAAGCTCATGTTAGTGATTATTTTAATCTGCTGAAAAGTCAACCGTATTTTGATATTAGCAAAGAGTATTTTGATTGTAAGAAAGACGGATTGTTAATATGGCGAGGCAGTACGATTTTGATTGAACCTGCATATTATCATTTTGTTGAGCAAGACGATTCGGTTAGGGTTCAATTTTCTAATACGATATCATTTGACAGCACTGATACGCTGTACTTTGTTGTTTACATAAAGCCGAATCAGAGCGGCGGTTTGGGAGTACTCAGCACATCGGCAGTCGGTGTTAATATGGCAACATCTGATTTTGTACTCGGAACTGCGGAAATTCCGTGG
>ONGS01000093.1 GCA_900317395.1 uncultured Eubacteriales bacterium
ACTGCAATCGGACGCTCCATAAATCAATTTCCTCCGAAAAAAGAATCAGCCCATTTCCACATTCAGCTTTTTGCCGCCGAGAAGATGGAAATGCAGATGAAATACGGTCTGACCTGCATCAGCACCGCAGTTGGATACAACTCTGTATCCGCTTTCGCTGATACCAAAATCTTTGGCAAGCTTTGCGGCAACTGCATAAATATGTGCAATCACAGCACTGTTTTCCTCCGTCACATCATTGATTGAGGAAAGATGTGTTTTCGGGATGATCAGCACATGAACGGGTGCCATAGGATTAATATCCTTAAAAGCATAAACCTGCTCGTCCTCATAAACCTTTGTAGAAGGAATTTCTCCCTTAATAATACTGCAAAATAAACAATCCATTTTTTATACTCCTTAATTATTTTTACTAAGCATTTCTTCGGCATAATCCAAGGTAGCCTGTGTAATCTCAACACCACCGATAATTCGTGCAAGCTCGTCTCTCCTGCCCTCATGTGTCAGCGGGGTTACTTCTGTATATGTTTTGCCGTCAGAAACGCTTTTTTTAATTTTATAATGACTGTCCGCAAGAGCGGCAATCTGTGCTAAATGCGTAACGCAAAGAACCTGCCTTGTGCGTGAAACCTCTTTCAGCTTGAATCCAACCTTCTGTGCGGCACTGCCGCTGATACCTGTATCAACCTCGTCAAAAATCAGTGTATCGATATTATCCTTATCCGCCAGTACATTTTTTATAGCAAGCATCATTCTTGAAAGCTCACCGCCCGAAGCGATTTTTGCAACTGGTTTTGGTGTTTCTCCGGGATTAGTAGAAATTAGTATCTCAATATCGTCACAACCGTTATGATTCAGTTCGCATTTTTGCTGCCGGATCACCAGCTCCACATTCGGCATATCAAGGTATGTCATTTCACGTTTTACCGCTGTGGTAAAATGTTCGGATATTTTTTGACGTTTTTCTGAAAGCTGTCCTGCCAGTTTTTCTGCCTTTTTCTTTGCTTTAGTACATGCATCGATCAGCTCTTCCCTATTTTCATCATATTTTTCAAGATATTCCAGTTCCTGCTGTGCTTTATCAAGAAAATCAAGCATTTCCTCAATCGTTGAACCATATTTTTTACCGAGAGTGTAAATCAGATCCAATCTATCCTCAATTTCTTCAAGGCTTTCCGTTTCTGCATCAGTGATATCAAACATGGATAAAAGCTCGTCACGACAATCTTCAAGCTCATATACCGCATTCTGCAATCGTTTTGCTATTGCATCTGTTTCAGGCATACAATCCACAATGCCATATAAAGTATCGTAGGCTAATTCAAGCTGCTGCACTGCTCCGTCCGTTTCATCACCGCCATTGAGATACTCATGAGCCATATTAAGTGCAGATGCAATTTTTTCTTTGTTTTCAATAATCTGCTTTCTCTCTGTTAGCTCTTCGTATTCTCCGACATAGAAATCTGCCTGTTCAAGTTCCTCGACTTGATAGCGCAGAAGATCCATTTTACGGTTTCTCTCGCTTTCGCCAACACTTGCTTTATTCAACTCAGAACGCAAACGAGAATATTCTTTATAGGCTGAGCGGTAAGCTTCAATATCATCTTCGAGATCACCGAGTTTATCGATATAAGTAATATGCAACTCGGGCGACATCAGTTCATAGCTTGCGTGCTGTCCATGAATATCAATAAGATATTCACCAAGTCCCCGCAGTACGCTTACTGTTGTCGGTCTGCCGTTAACACGGCATTTGCCCTTACCGGACAGTGTAAGCTCACGCTGAACCAAAACGGAACCATCCTCCTCGGGTGAAAATCCGAATTCAACAAGCGCATCTAACGCACTTGATGAAAGGTCGATAAACTCAGCACTAACAAATGCCGAATCCGCACCGTTTCTGATCAGATCACGAGAAGTTCTGTTACCTAAAATCGCATTGATCGAGTCAATCACAATAGATTTACCTGCACCCGTTTCACCGGTCAGAATATTAAGACCCTCTGTAAAATTGATATTTGTTTTTTCAATTACGGCTATATTTTCAATATAAAGATTGTTCAGCATTTATTTTACTCCTGATTTACATTGTTTTTATTTGAGATAAGTTTCTTTAAATCAGACACAAAATTGGAAGCTGCCGCATCATTGACCGCCGCAACAAAAATTGTATCATCACCTGCGATAGAACCGAGTATTCCAACACGATTTGTTGCATCAAGAGCAGCACCTACTGCCTGAGCCATACCACTTCTTGTTTTGATCACCACCATTGCGTGAGCATAATCAATGCTTAAAACCGCTGTTGAAAGAAGATAGGAATGAGAAGCGTCTTCTGTTTCCGATATCTTTTCCGAAGCATATCGATAGGTTCCGTCACTGTCAAGAATCTTAATCAAACGCATTTCCTTGATATCTCTGGAGATGGTAGCCTGAGTAACATAAAAGCCATCTTTCCTGAGCAGTTCAATTAGTTCTGATTGTGTTTCTATGCTATTGTTCTGAATCAGCTCAAGAATTTTAGACTGTCTGATCGTTTTCATTTTATGTCACCCTTTTTCTGCAAATTTATCGTTTAATACTCTGTAAAAAGATTTATCTTTCAAAATAATAAATTCCGCCTGAAGTTCTGATGATGTAATCGAAACCGTATCGGTCTTATTGATAATTACGGTTCTTGCACCGTCAATCGTCAGAAACACTTCTGTATTATCATCACATGATGCTGTTACCACAAGTTCAGAATGATGGCTAAAAACAACGGAACGTGCAAAAATCGAATGGGGACAAATCGGTGTCATAACAATACATTTCATTGTCGGTTCCACAACAGGTCCTCCTGCCGCCAGTGAATAGGCACTTGAACCTGTCGGCGTTGAAATAATCAGACCGTCTGCACGATAATTGCACATATAATCTTTATCAAGTGATACATCAATATCGATCAGCCTTGATAGAGAACCTCTTGAAATGACAGCATCATTAATGGAAAAAAATTCATTTTTTCCGTTTGCACTCTGATGTATAATTTTGAGCATCATTCTTTTTTCAGTGGTAAAATCTCCTGTTTTGACTCTTGAAAGCATTGCAAGTTCATCAGGTTCCAAACCTGCAACATAGCCGAGCCGCCCCATATTGATACCAAGCAACGGTTTTTTCAGCGGTGATGCATGGCGTGCAGCATGCATGATTGTTCCATCTCCGCCAATTGTCAGAACCATATCGGAAGCAGAAATAAGACTGTCCGTATCCTTAAAAAAAGTAATGCCAAAATTCTTATAATTATCTTTCAAATCTTCCGTCATGTTGATACTCATTCCGTCACGCTGCAGAATTGCTATTACATCAAATGATGTGTGATATGCGCCTTTTCTGGTAAGATTCGGTATCAGGGCAATATTTTTGATACTTTGCATACGATCATCTCCGATGATGATTTATTTATCAAGTTCTTCATGCGAACGTTCCACAAGCAAGTTTATATCAAATGCTTTTTCGGCCTTTGGTAAATCCGATTTCTGTATGTATATCAGGTATTCTATATTTCCCTCAGGGCCTTTGATTGGCGAATAATCAAGGTCAAGCACACTGAATCCGTTTTCGAGACAAAAATGATATATCTTGTTGATTACATCCTCGTGAATTTTTTTATCACGGACAACACCTTTTTTGCCCACGTTGCCTCTGCCTGCTTCAAACTGGGGTTTGATCAGACATACTGCTGTTCCCTCGTCTTTCAATAGAGGTCTTGCGGAAGGTAAAACAAGTTCCAAAGAAATAAAGCTGACATCAACGCTGAAAAAGTCGATTTCGTCAGGTACTTGCTCTTTTGTGATATACCGTACATTTGTTCTTTCTAGATTAACAACACGCTCATCATTTCGCAATTTCCAGACAAGCTGACCGTATCCTACATCAATAGAATATACCTTTTTGGCACCGTTCTGGAGCATACAGTCTGTAAAACCGCCGTGCGAAGCACCAATATCCATTGTGATCTTATCGTTCAGATCAATCGGAAAAACTTCAAGTGCCTTTTCAAGCTTTAATCCACCACGGCTTGCATATTTCAGCTTACTGCCACGAAGTTCGATATTCACTGTTTCCGGATAGGTTGTACCCGGCTTATCGGATTTTTGATTGTCAACATAAATAATCCCCGACATAATCAGTGCTTTTGCCTTTTCCCTGCTTTCCGCAAGACCTGCTTCAAACACTAAAACATCAAGACGTTTTTTATTTGCCACCTGAATTTTCACTCCTGTTACGGTCTTTTAAGATTTTTTCTGTCATTGTATGGGTATCCAGACCAAGAGATTGTAATGCTGAATCTACTTTAGCCTGCTGAACATAGTTTTCTATTGCAGTAAGAATGTACTTCCCCTTAAAACCATTCTGATAAAGCATAAAGCCGAAGCTTTCTCCGACACCGCCATATTTGATTGCTTCCTCAAAAAAATAGCAATAACTATACCTGAGTGATTTTCTTACACTGTCAAGTGCAATCGGCTTGATCTTGTTCAACTTTAAGATACAGACTTCAATTCCCTGTTCTTTCAGCTTTTGTGCTGAAAGACAGACATATGAAAACATACGTCCATAAGTTACGATCAATGTATCAGCCGATTTTTTACCGTAAAAAATATATTCCTCACCGTTATAGTCATAATCTTTCGGTAGATACAGCTCTCCGCCCCTAGGATATCTGACAGCAACAATATCATCGGATTTATAAACGGCGGTATAAAGCATATCATTAAGTTCTTTGAAAGACGAGGGCGCATACATTGTTGCATTAGGAATCGTATTCATAAAAGCAACATCAAAAATACCTTGATGCGTTTCTCCGTCCTCTCCAACAATTCCTGCCCTGTCTATTGCTAAAACCACATGAAGATGCTGTAATGCGGCATCATGCAATATTTGGTCATAGCTTCTTTGTAAAAAGGTAGAATAAACAGCAAACACCGGCGTCGCATTTGCAGCGGCAAGACCGCTTGCAAATGTTACGGCGTGCTCCTCCGCAATTCCTACATCATAAAATCTGCTTTTGTATTTTTTTGCAAATGTACTCAGTCCTGTACCCATCGACATTGCCGCTGTGATAGCACACAATTTTTTGTCAGTGACGGCATGTTCACACATAAATTCACCGAACACATCCGAATATCCTTTTGAGGAGCTTTTCGGTTCGCCCGTTTCAATATCAAAAGCTGATATACCATGAAAATCTTTGGGATTTTTTTCGGCAAATTCATAGCCTTTACCCTTTGTGGTGCATATATGTAGAAATACAGGGCCCCTGGAACGCTTTGCCGCCTTCAATGCAGTCTGTAGCTGATGAATATCATGACCATCAAGCGGTCCATAATAAGTAAAACCAAGCTGTTCAAACATTGTTTTCTGGTGACCAAAAAAATTCAGTCTGATCCAGTTTTTCATTCCGCTGATAATGCGTGACAAACATTTTCCGATCAGCGGAAGTTTGTCCAGTCGACTGTGAACTTTGTTTTTTGCATCAAGATAGGACGGGCGTATTCTGATATTGGTCAGATGACGTGCCATAGAACCAACATTTTTGGATATGGACATTTTATTGTCATTCAGAATGACAATCAGATTTTCTTTTGATCTTCCTGCGCAGTTCAGTCCCTCGAGGGCAAGGCCTCCCGATAAAGCACCGTCACCAATCACAGCAATCGTAAAATGTTTATCGTTATTGATTTCCCCTGCACAAGCTATACCGAATGCCGCAGAAACAGACGTACTGCTGTGTCCTGTATCAAAAGCGTCATACTCGCTTTCATTGCGTTTCGGAAAACCCGACAGACCTTTTTCAGTTCTAATCGTTTTGATTTTTTCTCTACGTCCTGTAAGAATTTTATATGCATAACTCTGATGACCGACATCCCAGACGATTCTGTCCTTTGGGGTGTTGAATACAGTAAGTAAAGCAATCGTCAGTTCCACTACACCTAAATTTGAGGCAAGATGTCCGCCGTTTTGAGAAACGACAGATACAATTTCGTTTCTTATTTCATCAGAAAGAGTATTTAATTCATCAGCAGACAGTTGATCCAGGTCAGAAGGTGAATTAATTTTATTTAAGATACTTTCATCTGCCATTTTCACTATCTCCAAAATTCAAAAATATATTTACAAGTAATATTACTATTATACTACTTTTTTGCGGATGATTCAATCAATTTTCTCTATTTAAAAGATAGTATGCGAAATTTTTGAGCTTTTCCGTATTATTTTCAAATATATCAAGTGCTTTTACCGCATTTTCTGTAAGTTCAGCACTAAGCCTTTTACATTCTTCAATACCGAGAAGTGCGGCATAGGTCGATTTTTCGTTTTCATCGTCGCTTCCTACCGGTTTGCCTAAAGTCTCTGTGCTTGAAGTTATATCAAGGATATCATCAATGATCTGAAATGCAAGACCGATATTAGCAGCATAACTGCACGCTGCTTCAAGCTGTTCTTTGGTCGCTCCTGCGGAAATACAGCCAAGCTTACAGGCAGCAATCATCAATGCACCTGTTTTTTTATTGTCCATCTCTTTCAAATGATCAACACAAACACTTTTTCCTTCGCTTTCAAGGTCGATCATCTGACCGCCGAGCATACCATCTACCCCGGCATAAAGTGCAAGAATCTTTGCAGCCAACGCACATTTTTCATATCCGTTTAATTCAACCGCTTTTTTAGAAAGAGCCGTTTCAAAAGCAAGTGTCAAAAGTCCGTTTCCGGCAAGAAGTGCGGTCGCTTCGCCATAAACTTTATGATTAGTTGGTTTTCCCCTTCTGAGATCGTCATTATCCATACAGGGAAGGTCATCATGTATCAGCGAATAGGTATGTATCATTTCTATGGCACACGCAAAGGGCATTGCAGCCTCTTCACTTCCTCCGCAAAGCTTTGCAAATTCAAGAACAAGCATGGGGCGTACTCTTTTTCCCCCTGCCATTAAACTGTATTCCATAGCCGACACAAGCTTTTGTATATTTTCGTTTTCGACTTTCGGCAGGTATGATAAGAGCTCCTGTTCTATATTACTCATCATTCATTCTCCGTTTCTTCAATTTCCGTGATATCCGTGATCTTTTGCTCCGCCTTTTTCAAAAGTTCATAGCAAGCAGAAGTCAGTTTTGTTCCTTCTTCAAAAAGCTTCATGGATTCATCAAGCGAAATATTGCCGCTTTCAAGCTTCTCTACGATTTCTTCCAGTCTTGCTACAGATTTTTCATAATCCACTCTTTTCATTGTCAAGCGTCCTTTCCATAACAGTGCAGTCTGCACTGCCATCCGCAAATTTAATATTAATTTTACTGCCAATTTTAATCTTTTCCACCGAGGATATTACATTTCCATTCTCAGAAGCGATAGCATAACCCCTTGAAAGTACTCTAAGGGGACTGAGTGCATCTAGCTTTGAAGTCAGGCTATAAAACTTACTTGTTTTATCTGAAAGGCAGTTTTTATATGCTGATTTTAACTGTGAAGTAAGAAAATCAAGCTGAATCTGTTTATCTCTGATAATTTCTTCCGGTGAACGCAGTACACTCGAAGAAGTAATGCTGTCAAGTCTGTTTTTCTCCAAAGTAATACGAATTTTCACTGCTGAAATGATTTTTCTTTGATAATATTCTAAATTTCCGTATAATGCCCCATCCTCAGGCGAAACCAATTCAGCCGCCGCCGAAGGTGTGGATGCTCTTACATCGGCAACAAAATCACATATTGTAAAATCCGTTTCGTGACCCACTCCCGAAACGACAGGTATCTTTGAGTGATATATTTCTCTTGCCAGTCCCTCATCATTAAACGCCCACAAATCTTCCATCGAGCCACCGCCCCTGCCAATGATGACTACATCTGCACATTTCAGCTTATTAAAGCGTTTAACAGCAGCTGTAAGCTGAGCAGCAGCATTTTCTCCTTGAACAAGTACGGGACACATGATAATTTCTCCGATAGGATATCTGCGTTTTAAAATACGGCAGATATCCTGCACGGCTGCCCCGGTCGGTGAAGTAATGACACCGATCCGTTTTGGCAGCAGTGGAAGCGGCTGTTTATGTTCGGGATCGAACAGCCCTTCTTCTTTTAGCTTCCGTTTCAGCTGCTCGAAAGCCATACTTAATGCTCCAATTCCGTCAGGCTGCATATCTTCAATATAAAACTGATATTGCCCCGAAATATTATAAACAGAAACATAACCCCTTACCAGGACGGTCATACCATCCTCGGGTCTGAATTTCAGGCGTGAAGCGTTTCCTGCAAACATAACAGCCTTGACGGTGCACTTTTCATCCTTCAGCGACATATACAAATGTCCTGTTCTGTAATGATCCGTAAAATTTGAAATTTCTGCTTTCAGATAGACAGAACTGAGATTCTTATCATTATCAAGCAATGATTTAATGTAAAAATTAAGCTGTGATACCGTTAAAACTGCCATACTCATTTTCTCCCAAAACTATTATTGAAATCTGATCTGTGCTTCCTGCACATTTGGAAGATCAATACCAATGTGAAGACACCCTGCTCTTGTGATACATCTTCCTCTCGGTGTTCTGTTCAGAAAACCAATCTGCATCAGATATGGTTCTATTACATCTTCTATTGTTACCGCTTCTTCGCCAATCGCTGCCGCAAGTGTTTCAAGACCAACAGGACCGCCTTTATAAAATTTAACGATTGCATTCAGCATACGGCGGTCATTGGAATCCAGTCCAAGTTCATCAATTTCAAGCCGTTCCAAGGCAATTTGTGCTGTTTTTAATGTGATTACACCGTCTGACATTACCTGTGCAAAATCCCTGACACGCTTTAACATTCTGTTGGCAATACGAGGTGTACCTCTTGAACGTGAAGCGATTTCCAATGCACCGTCAGGTTCAATAGGGATTCCGAGAATATTGGCACTACGGTTGACAATCATTGCCAGTTCTTCCGGTGTATATAATTCCAATCGTAGCGTAACTCCGAAACGGTCACGCAAAGGTGCAGTCAACTGCCCTGCTCTTGTTGTTGCACCGACAAGCGTAAAGTGCGGCAACGGCAGATGATAGGAAGCAGCCATCTGCCCCTTTCCTGTCACAATATCAATAGCAAAATCTTCCATTGCAGGATAGAGTATTTCTTCCACTGCCCGTGATATGCGGTGTATTTCATCAACAAACAATACGTCGCCTTCATTGAGATTGGTCAATATCGCCGCAAGATCCCCCGGCTTTTCTATGGCAGGTCCTGATGTTATTCTCAGGTTTACCCCAAGTTCATTTGCAATAATTCCCGAAAGTGTTGTTTTACCGAGTCCCGGAGGACCGTATAACAAAACATGGTCGAGCGTTTCTCCTCTTTGCTTTGCCGCTTCTATAAATACCGCAAGGTTTTGTTTTGCCTTTTCCTGACCGATATAATCATCAAGCGTTTTTGGGCGCAACGGGTTATCGTTATCGTTTTCTCCCATGATTTCTGTCGGGGAAACAATTCTGTTTTCAAAATCAAAATCTTCCATTCTGTTTTCCTCGTTATTACTTCTTTCCTATTGCTTTCAGTGTTTCGCCTATAATGCGTTCCACCGGCAGATTCGGATCAATATTTCCCATAAACGGCGTTACCTCATCGGGTGCATAACCGAGAACAGCAAGCGCACCCAGTGCTTTGGAAATATTTCCTTCCGCGGAAACTGCCGCCGCACTGACATTTGAAGGCATATTGACCGTACCTGTCGGTGTGATATTTTTTACCTTATCCTTTAATTCCAGAATGATTCTCTGAGCCAGCTTATTGCCTACACCGCTTGCTTTTGTCAGCGTTTTGCTGTCGCCTGAAGATACCGCTAATGCAATCTGTTCGGGTGTCAGTTCAGAAAGCAGAGCAATCGCTACTTTTGCACCAACGCCGCTAATCGTTGTCAGCAGTTTAAAACAGTTTAGTTCGCTTGTATCAGCAAAGCCACAAAGTTCTACGGCATCTTCACGCACGATCATGTGAGTGTAGACCATTGCCTGCTCTCCTGTGCGTGGAAGCTGACGCATGGTATTCATTGTAGTAAGGCATTTATAGCCTACTCCGCCGCACTCTATCACAACGGCATTTGGTTCAGTATGGATAATCGTCCCGTTAAGACTGTAAATCATATTTCATCCTCTATTCATTATTTTTGTCCATGAAATTCCTTTTCTACATAGGCAATTTCCTGTATTTCGATGAATTGTTCACCATTAAAATATTTTAAGGTTCTTATATCCTTAATTAAACTTTATGTTATTACGACTGTTCAGCATATTTCTCAGCCGTGTTCCCGAACTTTGCGCATGGCATATTGCCATGGCAAGTGCATCGGCGGTATCATCAGGCTTCGGCACGCTGTCAAGTTTTAACAGCCTTCTTGTCATTTCCATTACCTGCGGCTTTTTTGCCTGTCCGTAACCTGTAACTGCTGCTTTTACCTGCAGCGGTGTATATTCGCTGATCGGAATATTATTCATCTGTGCCGCCAGAAGAATCACACCTCTCGCCTCTGCTACCGGTATTGCTGTTTTCTGGTTATTCTGAAAATACAGCTTTTCTACTGCCATTTCATCAGGATCATTCCGTATAATGACAGAAACAAGTTCGTTATAGATATATTGCAGTCTTTGCGGAAAAGGTGTGCCTGCTTCTGTAGTAATTGCGCCAAAATCAACCGGTGCATATCTTCCGCCTTTGTATTCGATCACACCGTAACCGACGATCGCATATCCGGGGTCGATTCCTAAAATCTTCATAATTTAACATTCCCCTATAAAGATATAACTATATAAGCAAGCTCAGCAGAGTATATGAATTAAGGTGTCAGGATTCAGGGATCAGTCAGACTCTGAACTGAATCCTGAATCCTATATCCTAAATTTATGCAACTTTTCATATTGGCTCATTATATATTATAAATATACCATATTTTTTCAGTTCTATCAACTATTTTACATAATAAAAATCGCAGAACAAAATGTCCTGCGATTTTTATTATGGTCTGTAAAACCAAGGTAAATATTTCCATACCCTTATCTTTTTTGTCAGTTCCGATGAGGTACTGGCCGAAGTATTCAAGTAGCGGTCATAGCACTTATTTCTTACAATTTTTTTGATAGCTGTGTGAGCAAAACCCTCTTGTATCAGTTTGTCCACACATCCCATCAATACCGATGGCAGTTTTTGATATTCAAAAGCATCGATCAATACAGCATCGTTTTTGTGACATGAGCGAACCGTTTCGGATACCTTCAC
>ONGS01000155.1 GCA_900317395.1 uncultured Eubacteriales bacterium
ATCAGACCTTTCTTTGAGCGTGAAGTAAAATGTGCAATGATGGCGTGGGAAAGTTTGTAAGCCAAGGTTAGATTCTGTAGTCAGGGGCGGTTCGTCAAAGTCGCCCAAAGGGCGACCTCACGGCTAACGCCGTGAGACCCCCATCAGCCACTGCGTGGCAGCTTCCCCCGAGGAGAAGCCGAGGTGTGGAACCGCAAATTTGCTACTAAACTTTCGCTTCTATACTAACCCCCTTGGCTTCCCCTATGGGGAAGCTGTCGCGATAGCGACTGATGGGGTCGAGGGGGCATGAAGAAGTCCACTCTGATACAAAACTCAAGCGGGTAAACCAACTTCCCTGTGCAAAATCATTGTACATTGCACATTGTACATTAGAAGAAGCGTGGCGGAGTTTGAACCTTGAATTAAGCTTCAAAAATCAGGGGCGGTTCGTCAAAGTCGCCCAAAGGGCGACCTCACGGCTAACGCCATGAGACCCCCATCAGCCACTGCGTGGCAGCTTCCCCCGAGGAGAAGCCGAGAATTGACAGCGGAGGCACTCCGACTACCAGCCCATTTCGAGAAGCCAGTTGTTGAGACTGCGCTCTCTTTCACGGAGTTCGGTATCCTTTTCAAATCTGCTTAAATTATACTCCCCTTTGATGTTTCCGTCAACTATAAACATCACTCTTGTGCATTTTGCGGCAACTTTTACATCATGGGTCACAAGCATGATCGTTGCACCTTCGTTGTTGATTTTTCTCAGTTCCTCCATAACTTCTTCGGAACTTGTACGGTTGAGTGCGCCTGTCGGCTCATCAGCAAAGATCATTTTCGGTTTGTTAATCATACTGCGGCAGATACAAGCTCTCTGCAACTGACCGCCCGAAACCTCGTTAATGTCGTTGTCGGCAATTTCAATAATGCCGAGTTTTCTCATCAGCTCTTTGCCATACTCTGTTTTTTCCTTTGCAGAAAGTGTATTTGCCTTTGATTGACGGGCAGGAAGAACGATATTGTCAAGCACGGTCAGATTTTTCAGCATATACATCTGCTGAAATATAAAACCCATTTCGTCAAGCCGTAGTTCGGCAAGCTGATTGGCTTTCAGCTTTGCAATATCCCTGCCGCCGAATTTTACTTCGCCTGCCGTCATGCTATCCATGCCCGAAACCGTATACAGCAGGGTGGATTTACCCGAACCGGACGGTCCCATCACAGCGACCATTTCGCCCTCGTCTATCGAAAAGCTGACGTTTTTCAGCACATTGTTCTGTCTTTTGTTTATGACATATGTTTTGCAAAGATCGGTTACTTCAAGTATTTTTTTCATTTTCACTTACCTCACTCAATTAATTCGTGTAATTTTAAAAGCTTACGCAGCGGCATTAAATTCAAGGTCTGCACAAAGTTGTAGCGTAAGCGACAGCGGAGGCACTCCGCCTCACTCTATAGCTTGAATAATTCTGGAACTTTACGCAGCGGCAGTTAAATTTACGGTCTGCATAAAGTTGTAGCGTAAATGACAGCGGAGGCACTCCGCCTTACTCTATGTTGTTGACTTCAGCAGAGGATATCCCCCTTACTCCGAGCGCGCTGATCAATGTCGCCAGAACCGTTACCGCAAATATTGCAAGCGGATAGATGATATATGTTTCAACAATATTAACATCAAAGATAATGTATTTTGAACCCATCATCCGGAAAATACCGCCTACTGCAAGCTGTCCGACAGGCTCTGAAAGAAGGATAGCGATAATCACTGCAGCAATCGTCAAAACCGCAATTCTTAGGGTCTGCCATGTAATGATAGAATGGTTTTTAAAGCCAACCGCTTTCAGCAGTGCAATTTCACTGCGTTCCTTTGTCAAAAATGATTTTTCCATCAGGACAACCACAAGGATGTTGATAATCATTACTACCATGATAATAAAGTTCTTCGTATCGCCCATATAACCTGCGATACCTCCGACGGAATAATCCACATATTCACCTGCTGTACGAATAATGTAATCAGGATATAACTTTGCAATTTTGTCATATCTTGACTGTATTTCGGAAGCAGAGGGATCATCTGTAAATTTAATTTGGTAGCTGAAATACCCCATTGTTTTGGAATAGTCCATATCCAATTTTTCGCTTAGTCTGACGCCCTCGCCCATATTATTCATGCACTGATACAATGCTGTAATAATAAACTTCTCGTTTTCGCCGCCTGTTTTGATTGTCACAGTATCTCCTATACCCACATCGAGTTTTTCGGCTGTCAGATAGCTTAGCGCAACTTCGTTGGTTCTTTCGGGAGCTGTACCCTCTATGTAGGAATAGTGATCTGCTGTAATCCCGATCCCGTGGAATACAAGCGAAACAGTTTTTGACTTATCGCTTTGAACGGACAGTTTAAAAAGTCCTTCTGCGAAACACTGAGCAGGCATACCGTTCTTTTCAAGCGTTTTTTCCATTTCTTTCAGATATTCCGCTCTGAGGGTCTGTCCATCGGTGCGGGTATATTTATCGGCACTTGCCTTATCTTCCAGTGTAATATCACATTCTGCCATGGAGAACCATGCAAGAAGCTTATCGCTCTGCAAAGTCGTAATCGTATTCAGAATAATCGTTATCATCAGTATTCCAATAATGAATGTTACCGTCATGACCGCAAAATGTCTGAACCCGCTGAGGATATCGTTGAATGCCATGAAGAAGATCGGATTTTCTCTACCCTTCGACAGACTGAGGAAGCCTTTTTTCTTGTAACGCTTACCTGTTTCGCCGCTGCGAATTGCGTCAACAGGAGTAAATTTCTTTACTTTGTTGGTGCTGAGCCAACAGAATAATGCTATAACCAACACAACTGCCACTGAGCAGATGATATTCAGAAGATAACTTTCATTACCGCCTGTGATAAAATTCTTTGTGGAGTGCAATGTCATCATATTGCCGAACGGGATACCGCAGAGAAACCCCGTCACAGCACCAACAACCGCCATTACAATATATTTGACCATATACAGTATTCGTATCTTGCTGTTTTTAATGCCGATGGCTTTCATGACGCCAATCTCTCTGTATTCCTCGCCGATGGTAAAGCCGATTGTAAATTTCAGAAGAACAAGAGCAATAATAATCAGACAAATACTGACAATAAGGAACACACCTGCAATTACCATATCCATAAAATAGGTAAGCTTTATTATGGTTCTTGAACCTGTAAAGGCTACTCCGTTAATATCACTGACAATGTTCTCAACTGCTGTTGTATCGTCTGTTTGGATATTCAAAATATTGCCTTTGAGCATATCATAAGCTGGGTCGGTATTGTTTTCAACATATTTGTTAAAGTCATTTCGGCTGATGATAAATCTTGGTGTACCCATCATATCCGAGCCGAACAATACGTCAAGAAACACACCTTTTACGATAAATTCGCCCGTATAATTACCTACCTTGATTTTTATTTTAGAGTCTTTGGTGATGTTGTTATTTTTCATAAACGAACTTTTCACATAGATTTCGCCGTCGTTTACCTTTGTCAGCTCATTTTTGTTTTCATCAAAAATCTTAATACTGATATCATCAACACTATTGAGTATACCGGTTGCCATAATATCCAGATCTTTGTCACTGTATCTGATTGAATTTTCAGTCAAGTAGAAAATGTTTTCACTTTTATATAATTTGACTGCTTTGGAAGTATCCAGCTTTTTCTGTAAATCCTCCACTGCCTTTGTACCCGTGGTCGCAACAAAATAGTCGTGTGCATCCGACATATCCATATAATTATCTGTTGCCGACATTACCGACATGACTGTATTCACGCTTGACGACACAAACATTACCGCAAGTATCATAAAAAGCATCAATATAACATTCATTGTCTTTTTTCTTTTCAGATCCCGCTTCAATATGCTGAAATACATAATTTTATCCCCCTGTTTGAATGTAAAACTATTGCAAAGTAAAGATAGTAGAGCGAAGATTATAATTTTCAGAAAGTTCTACTCCCTTTCTCCCACTCTCTTCGCTTTAGTGTTATTCTCTGAACGGGTGTTTGAGCTTATCCTTAATGGCCGTATCGATAATGTCACGAACGGTGTGGTAGATCTCGTTGGCTCTCTCGCTGTCAACACTAAGTTTTTCGGCAATTTCAAAGGTGATTTTTTCCCTGCTCTTTTTGATGAAAATCATGTTATTTTCGAGTATCTCGTTTACTGCCGTACTCTGCTCCTGTGTGAGCTGTTCTCTTTCGCTGAGTGTTTGAATGAATGATGTTTTATTCATAATGATTTCCTCCTATGCTTTGGTTTTTCATTGTAACTGTATTATAGCAGGGGAATTATTAAATTTTCCTTAAATATACTTAAAATCTTAGCACCACGATTTATTCAGTGCTTCCCTTGTTATCGAAAAAATGACGCTTCAAAAATCCTTACGGCACAGATATTAAACAGGCTCTAAAAACACAAAAACTCAAATAGGACTAATCAGACAGTTAAGGCAACACCGAGCTTTGGTAAAGATCAGTGTTGCCTTATTTTTATGTATATATTTCTGTTTATTATGGACTGTTCAGAAAAATCTGCACAGACCGAGAAGTGCGCCCATGACAAAAAACAAAACCGCTTTGATGACAAGAAGGACAATGTCGTTTTTGATTCGTTTTCTTTCCGGGCGGCTTAAATTGCTTTTCGGGCAGACACCGATACATTTTTCGCAGAAGACACATTCTCCGTTACGCAGTATATCCTCACCGAGTTTAACATTAACCGGACAATTCATTTTGCACGCTTTACAGCCTTTGATACAGTTGTCCGCATTTCTGTGAATGTTTGAAAACGGAAGCACGGGCAGTAATGCAAACAAAGCACCGAGCGGACACAGAAACTGGCAGAAAAATCTCTTTTTAAATGCCATACCATAGATAATCAATGTAAAAATAATAATCCCTAAAATATAATTAAGTCCCGGCGGCTTTAAAACCATAAAGCGGGAAAATACGTCCCACGGACTCCAGCCACTGAGCTTTGAATAGATTCCCAGCGTACATAACAGTGCGATTGCAAGAAGAATCAGATATTTTAGTTTTTGCAGGATCACTGTTGCCTTTTCGGGAATGGTGATTTGCTTTTTTCTTCCTAAAAGTTTGGTTTGTATTAAACCTGAAAGATAATATACAAGGTCGCCGAAGCTGCCGAAAGCACAGACAAATCCGCAGAAAAATCTGCCGAATACGATTGTAAATACAGCAAGTCCGATCAGCACCCATATTCTGTCAAGCTGTATGGGTGTACCTGCTCCGATGGAAGAAAAGATATGTTTCACACCCAGGAATCCCGACGAAAATGCCGCCG
>ONGS01000090.1 GCA_900317395.1 uncultured Eubacteriales bacterium
CGATGCCGAGAAGATGGGCGGCAAGAAGGAAATCCTCGATACGCGCTTCAACACCTATCTTGAGGGTGGGGATGTCATGCCGATGATCCCGCGTACCAGTGATGGCCAGCTTCTGTTCCTCCTGAATAATGTTGCAAAGATGAAAAAGGACACTGAGCTTGGCAGCCGTATTGCAGAGGTACATAATGGGTCATCACTGTTTACTGGTGATGCCGGTAGCGGCGAAAGCAATGCACGTCGGTATTTAATCGAAAATGACCTTGTTGAGGCTATTATAGCTTTGCCTGAGAATATGTTTTACAACACCGCTATCGGTACATTTATATGGGTTTTGTCAAATAAGAAAGAAGAACGTCGAAAAGGAAAGATACAACTGATTGATGCTACGGCTATGAAGTTTACCCTTAGAAAGAACATGGGAAAGAAAAGCTGTGAGCTTACTGATACTATACGCAAAGAAATAATGCGCATTTTCCTTGAAATGGAAGAAAGTGAAATTAGCAAAGTATTTCGGAATAAAGAATTTGCTTATTGGAACATTACTGTAGAACGGCCTTTGCGTTTGAGAATTCTTCCTGACAGAGCTATTCCTGAAACTGTGTTTAAGAAGAAAGATGAGATGCATTCAGTAACAGAAGCCATATCATCTATTCCGCAGGGAACGCCTCTTGATGATTGGGCGGTTTTTGCAAAAGCCACAGGATTAAAGGCTAGCGTTCTAAAGAAAATACGTCCATATATAACGGAGAAGGATTCTAATGCAAAAGCTATAGATGAGCCTGATGTTGACTTGAGAGATACAGAAATTGTTCCTTTTGAATACGATGGCGGAATAAATGGATATATGCAAAGTGAGGTCTTACCATATTTCGGCGATGCATGGGTAGATGAGAAAAAGACGCAGGTGGGTTATGAGATCAGTTTCACGAAGAACTTTTATCACAGAGTTGTTCTAAGAGAGATTGACGATATTACAAGCGATTTGAAATCCGTAGAAG
The DNA here is from genome assembly GCA_900317395.1 of uncultured Eubacteriales bacterium. Lineage (GTDB taxonomy): Bacteria > Bacillota > Clostridia > Oscillospirales > Acutalibacteraceae > UBA1213. The sequence continues at coordinate 999 of ONGS01000090.1, forward strand.
AAGATATTGCTGGTCTGCTGGCAAATATTACAGAGGGTTTAAGCAATGTATAACTTGAAAGATACAGCTATACCTTGGATAGGAAGCATACCAGAGGAGTGGAATGTCGAAAAGGTTAAACAGCATTTTTTCCTGAAGAAAGCTAAAGCCCAGCAAGATAATCCTGTCATTCTTTCTCTTGCAAGAAGCGGGATTAAGATCAGAGATATTTCATCAAATGAGGGACAGATTGCAGAGAGCTATTTTAATTACAATCCCGTAAAGCCCGGTGACCTCTTGCTAAATCCGATGGATTTAGTTAGCGGTGCTAATTGTAACGTATCTAAAGTCACTGGAGTAATAAGCCCAGCATATTCTAATTTAAGGAGTAAAGGGTATGCTGATCCTGAGTATTATAACTACTTTTTTAAGTGGCAGTACATCATTATGGCTTTGTTTGCTCACGGAAAAGGTGTGTCCTCTGACAACAGATGGACACTTAACAATAATGAATTACTAAACTATTTTATCCCGGTTCCTACAAGAGATGAACAGAAGCAAATTGTAAGATTTCTTGATTGGAAAATATCTGGTGTCAATAGGCTTATATCTTCAAAACAGAGAGAAATTGCCTTAATAAGAGAAAGAAAACTTGCGGAAATTGATCGTGCTGTTACACGTGGGGTTCATAATACGGCTCTAAAAGAAAGTGGATTAAATTGGTTACCGTTAATTCCTGAAGGGTGGGAAACCATACCAGCAAAGGCATTGTTTTCACATGAGACTGAACTCAGGCATGAGGGCGATGAAATGCTTGCTGCCACTCAAAAATATGGAATGATTCCTCAAAAAGAATATATGGAGCGAGAAGGAAGAAGGATTGTTCTTGCAACTGATAATTTGGATAAATGGCTTCATGTAGAACCAGATGAATTTATCATTAGCTTGAGAAGCTTTCAGGGTGGGTTAGAGCTTTGCACTATAGAAGGGTGCGTAACTTGGCATTACGTTGTTTTAAGACCTAAAGAGAATGTATATGTACCATATTTTAAGTGGTTATTCAAATCGCCATCGTATATTGGAGCGCTGCAAAGAACATCTGATTTCATTCGTGATGGGCAAGATTTGAGGTTCTCCAATTTTGTAAAGGTGAGACTGCCGTTGATTCCGATTCAAGAACAAAGAACCATCGCTGACTATCTTGAAAGGGTCGTTCCACAATTTGATGAAGTGGAAAAAGAACTTCTCCATGAGATCGATCTGTTAAAGGAATTGAGAGACAAAATCATAGAAGAAGTTGTAACAGGCAGAATAGATGTGCGAAATATTGTAATTCCAGAGTATAAGTACGAGGAAGAAGACACTGATGACGATTCAGATATTGAGCCTGATAACGATGAAACTGAGGAACAGGAGGATTGACAATGGCTTTTACCAATACCAAGGAAAGCGGCCTTGAATCCTTAATCGTGAAGTGGCTGGTGGAGCAGAACGGGTACGAGGAAGGAACAAACGCCGACTATAACAAA
>ONGS01000033.1 GCA_900317395.1 uncultured Eubacteriales bacterium
ACATCGGGAACGATCAACGGCACACAATGTGTTATTGCAAAATGCGGAATAGGCAAAATCAATGCCGCTGTCTGCACACAGACGATGATACTTGAATATCAACCCGACAAGATCCTCAACACAGGTATTGCAGGCAGTACTTCCAACAAAACTCATATCGGCAGTGTTGTCATTGCCGACAAAGTCATACAGCATGATTTTGACACAACCGCTCTCGGCGATGAACTCGGAACACTTTTTCTACCTGACGGCACAACAATCAAATATATTCCTTGCGACAAGGAACTTGTCAACGAACTTGAAACAATATGTGATAAACTCGGGGATATTGACTTTACCGTTGGAACTGTTGCAACAGGTGACAAATTTATAGCCGGCAGAGAAGAAAGACTCGCTTTAAACAATAAATTCGGCGCAATAGCCGCCGAAATGGAGGGTGCTAGTATCGGTCAGGTATGTTACCTGAACAAAGTACCGTTCTGTATCCTGCGCTCCATTTCCGATGACAGCACAAGCGACGAAGGCGCAGAGGTGGAATATTCCACCTTCTCACGCTCGGCTGCCGCAAAGGCGGTGGAGATTATTACTGCTTTGATTAAAGATACAAAATAAAACAAAAAGTTTTCCACCGTTTTTGTTTTAATGGTGGAAAACTTTTTTGTTTTATATTTCAGTAATTTTTTAAGGATCAGATCAGTTCTTGTCCATCTAGAGTTATGGAGACTATTTGAGATGGGTCAAGTGCTGCATCATTTCCGTTTTCGTCTTCATATCCGTAGATAAGTTCTACTTCACCGTAATTATTGCCTATGGTATATCCGCCGTTTGAACCAAGAAGTCTTTCAGTTGTATGATAAATGCTGCCGTTTTTAAGTGTAATTGTAAGATTATGCGGAATAAAGGCGTTCTGATATGCAAAATATTTTTCTGTTTCTTCTTTATCGCCGCTGTTTAATTTATCGATATCAATATCTTTATTTTCAGGCAGTTCATAGGAGTGAGAAGACAGTGTTATGGTGAATGATTTTGCAGTTATATAATCTATCGTCCAATCAGAGTTATTTATCTTATAAGTTTTGCCGGCTGCACTTTCAATATTATGCGTGGTAGATTTATAATTCAAAGTAACACCTACTTCAAAATCAAGGTTGATTTCTGTCTTCTCTGCGATTATAACCGAAGGAACGGAAGAATGGTTGTTGAAGATGATTACCTGATTTTTTTCCAGTTGATTTTTATATTCTTCTGTCAATTCTTCAAGTATCGGACCATAAGTTACCATTTGTCTGCTGCCGTCATCTGCTGTTTCATAACGGCTGTAGCCGTCACCGTCTTTGGCTGTATAAAGCGTTTTGATGTTGGTATATGCATAAATTTTTTCGTCACTTGCGTGGAGTCTGCGCCCTTTGAGAGTACCGTTATTGTTATTAGTGCAGGTTATCATAGCACTGATCGTGCTATCGTCCTTGAAAGAATAAGAAATATCTCCGTAATTAAAGTTTGAAGTGCCTGTGATAGTATCCCAAAGCGTTTGATCTGTTTCTACACGTACTGCATTATTGATTCCGACACTATCATTATCTCCTAAATCATACTGGTCTATATATGTGTTTTCTGTAGTTTTCACAAAAGAACTGCCATCCTTGTTTTTAATTGTCATCATTGCAATGACCTGATCATCGTCACCTGCTATACCGGCAAAATCAATATCAACTTTATCGCTGCTAAGTGTGACATCTTTTCCGCTGTAAACACCGTTAGCAAGTTCTCCGGCAAAATATTCGCCAAATGTACTGTTGAATCCTCCTGCTGCTCCTACTGTTACTGTACCCAGCACTGCAACAGCCGCTGCTGCTGCAACCAGTGAAATGATGGTTTTTCTCTTGATCTTTCTTACGGGCTTTTTCTCATTTTTCACTTTCATCATAACCGTCTCCTTTACATCTGCGGCTTTCACACCTGTATCCCTGATCACTGTTTCCTCATTTACATTAACAATGTCGTTCTCGGCTGCATCAAATACAAATTTACCTTTCATTTTGTAAACCCTCTCTCAGTTAGTAATTTTTTCAGTTTTTCTCTTGTTCGTCTGATTTTCGACTTGACTGTCTGACTGTTCATCCCTGTTTTCTCGGCGATTTCCGAAGAAGACTGGTAGTAGTAATAATGCCTGATGATGATTTCTTTGTCGGGATCACCGATCTCGTCAAGTGCTTCCCGAAGTGCTTCGGTGATGATCTTGTTTTCTATTTCCTCGGAAACAATCAGACCATCTTCAAAATCCATTTCCTCGATATCAACGGTTTTGTGTCTGCCGTTGATTTTCAGCTTGTCCTTTGCCTTGTTTTTGGCGATACAGCAAAGATAACCTTTGAGCTTATCTTTCTCCACCTTATCTCTGTTACACCAGAGTGAAAAGAATGTATCGGAAGTTATTTCCTCGATATCGGGCTGACTCATACTGCCGTTTGCCAGATTATATATAATAGTAGAAACCAGCGGCGTAAACCTGTCAATGATTTCTTCCAGTGCAGTTTCGTCATTGTTTCTGAGCCTTTCGGCCAATTTTTCATTCTCCATCATTTCACCAC
>ONGS01000162.1 GCA_900317395.1 uncultured Eubacteriales bacterium
AAAAACCCTGCTGTTGAAGTTTTGACATTGACAAGTTCCTGACCGTCAATAAATTTTGAGATATATCCTTCATGGCAGTTATAGTTAATGATCCCTTGTTTGTTCAAAAAAGTCAGAACAGCATTGACGGCTTCTGCGGCACTGTTGGTATCAATGCTGTCGGTAGCATTGGTATACACGGAAAAAGCCATTGTTTCCCAAATCTGCCAGTTATAATTCAGAGTAGTGGTATCATACGGTCTTGCTTCACGCCTGAAAACATAGGGCAGCCCGAAATCCTTGGCAAGTTCAATATCTTCAAATCCTGTTTTCATCATTCGTACATGAGGAATAAAACTTCCCTGCATATAAAAGCTGGTAAATTGAATACCGAATTTGTAATTGCTGACGTTTTCAAAAACACCTGCGGCAATTCTCTGAGTTGTTTCACCGAGATTATATCCGGGAAACATTCTGTTGATATCGGTATTGTCGGTTGACCAGAAACGTTTGCCGATATTCATGGAATGAGGATTCACACATGGTACGATTGTTACAGATCTACCATTTTTGATCTTATTCTGTTTTTCAAGCTGACCTAAAATATTAATCAGTCTGGAACAGATATATACCTGCTGAACTTCATTTCCTCTTGTTGCACCGACAATGCAGGCGGATTTTTCTCCTTTGCCAAATGTATAGCCTTTAATGCGCATATTATCTCTGTAAACAGAGTTTAATTCAAAAAATATTTGTTCTTCCATATTATGCCCCCCTTATGCAAGTATTCTCGCAATAAGCGAGCCTTCGGATACGATTGGGTATTCTCTGAGTGTGAATACAATACCGTCTGTTTCCGATGTGATTTCCTCATTGATCTCTCCTGTCAGCGGATTGAGAATATCCCCGATGTGATCACCCTTTTTCACGTTTTTCCAGTGTTCAACACTCGGAACAAATACGCCCGATTTGCCTGCATTGATAAAGGAAACTTCACCATCCTCGGAAATGATCGGTGTTTTCGGAGTCGGAACTTCACCGCTCCATATGCCAAGCTCTTTCATCAAAGCAAAAATACCATCAACAAGCTGATCGCCGTATTTTTTCGTAATTCTCATTCCAACGCCCATTTCTACAACCAATGTCGGTGTACCGATAATATTCAGGGAATAGGCAAGCGTGGATTCAAGCACGGTAGCGGACGAATGTACCCAGATATAGTCAACATTCAAAAGCTTTGCGAGCGGTACTAATGTTTCCTGGGAAAGCTCATTAATTCTTACCTGCGGTATTTCTTCCAGAAAAATATTGCTTGCATGAATATCAATGACGGCGGCACTTCCGCTGAGGTCATTGATGATTTGTGAAGCAATATATTCAGGCATTGAACCGTTTTCAGAACCGGGGAAGAGCCTGTTCATATCAAGATCAAATCCCGGCATTCCTCTTGTAATGGAGTCAATTCCAAGCGGATTCAGTGATGGGTATACATCAACGATACCTGTCAGACATTCATAATGTTTTTTGATTCTTCTTTGCAGCTCATAGCATACATACTGTCCTTCCAACTCATCCCCGTGAGTACCTGTAACGATACTAATCCGTTTTTCTTTTCCGCTTAAACCACTTTGTGGGATAAGGCGGTTTTTTTGTATCATTAGCGTTTCGTCAATCGGCAGACCGACAGACGCGATTGTCTGAACCATTGTTATCAATCCTTTGCAATTATTTCTTCTACGTTTACCGCTTCTTTCTGATCTTGCTGAGTAAAACCGTAAAAACTTCCCTTTATGACAGAGCAATCACTTGAATCTCTGCCGCAGGAAACCCTGATGTATTCGTCATTGACAAGTTTGTTGTTGGTAGGATCAAAGCCATACCAGTAACCTCTGCACAAAGCTTCTACCCATGCATGAGATGAACCTTCGCCGAGCATCATTCCTACAACATATCTTGCGGGGATCCCTTCTGATCTTAAAATAGAGAGCATGATATGTGTGTAATCCTGACAAACGCCTTTGCCGAGAGTAAACGCATTTTCGGCTGTCTCATGTACTTCTGTTATACCGGAGTTATATTGGAAAGTGTCATGCAGAGAACGCATAATATGCAGTGATTTATCATATGGTGCATAAAATTCGTTCAAATGCAGAGACTTTCTGTATTCGTTCAATTTTTCTCCCGGTCTTGTCAGATCAGTTTGTGCTTTCAAGATCAGAAAGCGGTAGGGGTCGTCAAAATACTCGTCAAATATTCCGATACCTGACTCAGCCGTTCCGCTGATACTTACCTTGAAATTGTTATGCGGTTCTTTGATAAGACCGTACAACTTTTTATTGTTAAAGCTGTCGTTGGTAATGCTATAATTTTCACAGCCGGAAACACTAATGTTCAGGTCGGTGATTTTTTGTCTTGCCGTATCCTGTGGAAGGAACATAACGGAAAAGCTGTGATGCTCAACCGGTTCATTGTATTCCGCCGTAAGGTCGTAACTGAATTTTAACTGTTTGATAGTATCCCTCTTTTCATTTCAGAATAAGGTTTCTGAGCAGATTTTTGACATTGGAATAATTCAATTCCGAATCCTTCATCATACTGTCAATGGTATTGATAATACTTTCATCATATCTGAGTTTAGATTTCATCAGAAAACCTTTCATACGCTTATATGCTTTTTTGATATCATATACCGAATTATCAAGGCTGAGATAAAGATCAACTCTTTCAATACCTTTTCCCAGTTTGATAATGTTTCTTATCTGTTCATCGTCAATAATATCATTTACACAACCCCAGAAAGCAAGAATGTGATCAATCGCGAGCATCAGGTCTGCAATAGGCGCATTGCTTTTCTCTGCCGTTTTGACATCATCAATAGCAAGCTGAATATATGCCATTGTTTCCGTTCCGATATAATCTCTCATTACGATTGCATTGTCATAAGCTCTGTTGAGGCTGCTGATGATGGAATTCGGGTCTGTTTCGTCAAACGGATATTTTTTCTTGAAATGTTCGCTTGAACCGTAGATGTCGGGAATACCGATCTTTTTGCAGAGAACCGAATAATAATCCGGGTCGGAATCAATCATGAGATCCGCCGTTTTCAGATAATATTTCAGTGTCGTATGAACTCTTTCGGTATATCTTCCTAACCAAAAGAGATGGTCGCATTTGTCTATTGTGATAATACCCATGTGTCTTTAAAACCTCCGCCTTGTGATGAATTTACAATAAATGAATCGGGATTTCTTGAAAATCTTGTCAGACCGCTCGGCCAAACCTTTGTGGTATTGCCTGAAAGAACAAACGCTCTCAGGTCTGCTTTTCTTGGAACAGATTTTCCACTTTCGTCAAGAATATCCAGATCATAAAAGTCAATAACTTCTTGAGCAATAAATCTTCTCGGCTGACTTTTGAGAAGTGCAATAAATTCCTCTTTCTTTTGGGCTGAAAGTGAGCTACCGAAAACAACGCCGTAGCCTCCAGCTTCCGCTACATCTTTAATCACAAGCTTATCAAAATTAGCAAGAACATAACTCATATCTTTCTCATAATAGGGAAGATAAGTAGGCGCATTCATTAGAATTGCATCCTGACTGAGATAATAACGTATCATTTTCGGAACAAAATAATAGATCCCCTTGTCATCCGCCACACCATTACCGGGAGCATTGATCAAAGCAACATTTCCTTTTCTGTACGCTTCAAAAATATGCGGTATACCAATTACGGATTCTTTATAAAATGTCATAGGATCAAGATATTCGTCCGAAATTCTTCTGTATACAGCACCGACTCTTTGCTTTCTTCCGTTATAGTCAATATAGTAAAGGTTGTCATTTTCACAGACAATATCCTTACCTGTAGTAAGAATGGCACCCGTTTTTTCCGCCAGATAGGAATGTTCAAAGAAAGCTGCATTGTACCTACCGGGGGAGAGAATAACATTGATGCCTCCCGTGTTGACATGATCCATTATTTCTTTGAGCAGATCGGCATAGTTTCTATTGTCAAGTACGCTGTTGTCCGAAAATGCCTCAGGTGCTCCTCTTCGCTGTAAATCTCTGGCAATCATCGGATAGGATGCACCCGACGGCACTCTGAGATTATCTTCAAGAATATACCAGTTATTATCTTTGGACTGAACAAGGTCAATACCCGAAATATGACTGTAGATATTTTTTGGTGGTGTTACACCGTCACAAGGAGCAAGAAAACCCTTTGCCGAAAAAATAAATTCCTCAGGAATAATTCCGTCTTTGACAATATGTTTCGGACCGTATATATCGGCCAAAAATAAGTTTAAAGCATCGACACGCTGTTTCAGCCCCTTTTCCAGATACGAAAATTCATCATGTTTGATAATCCTCGGTATTGGGTCAAACGGAAACAACTGCTCTTTGAATTCTCCGTTTTTATAGATACCGAATTTGACTCCGTATCTTGCAAGCAATTTGTTGATCGTTTCCGATTTTTTGATGAGATCATCCATTTTTTTACCTCCCGCATAAATAAAGCAAGGGTGATTCTCCGCAACTGCGGAAAAAACACCCTTGTTTTTATGTATCTATATTAGCACATTTTTTTCTCTGTGTCAACAGATTTTGCAGGATTATTTTTAAAAAATTGCAGATATTTTAAAAATAACGTAAAAATAAAATTAAAGTTGCATTGATTTTGCAAAATCTTAAATAAAATAATTCATTTTATACTAATTGATATAATACTATTTATCTGTAACTTATGTAAATATGAAATGTTGTCCAAAATAGGATTTATGTTTTCGTCCAGTGTTTACCTGTGTTTCTGATTCTTGACAGCAGTTCCCTTAATTAATGTATATATAATGTAGGGTTTTCCGAAATGAAATATTTTCGGAAAAATATTATATGTCTATTGACAAAGCTGTTATAACTGTGTATACTGTACATATACAGTAATTGAAAGGAGGAGCATAACACCTGATGATGTGTTATGCGAAAAATTATGAATTTGCCACCATTACAAGCTACAGAAAATGAAAACAGACTCAAGACCTTGAAAAATACCTATTCCAAAGCAGGTCTGACAATGTTTCTTGGTATTGTTGCAGTCTATGCCGTGCAGATTATTCTTTCGGTAGTCTTGAATTATTTTATAGATGTGGGAACCATCGAAAAGGGAAATATTTATGTCAATCTGCTGTTATCGTTTTTACCGATGTATGTTGTTTGCTTTCCGGTGATGTTTTTGCTGATGAAAAAACTTCCTGCTAAAGTGCCTTCTGTAGAAAAAATGGGAGGAAAAAGATTTATTGCTTTTCTGGTTATGTGTTTTCCGATCATGTATGCGGGAAATCTGGTGGGAAATATTCTTTCTGCAATTCTTTCCGGGGGACAGGCAGAGAATGGTTTGATTGATATTATTTCAACATTGAATCCTTTAACGATTATCACAATTGTTATTATTGCACCGATTTTTGAGGAACTGTTTTTCAGAAAATTTATTATCGACAGAACAGTAAAATATGGTGAAAAAACTGCCATATTGTTCTCGGGACTTTGTTTCGGAATGTTCCATATGAATCTGTTTCAGTTCTTTTATGCATTTGGATTAGGACTGATTTTCGGATATATTTATGTAAGAACAGGCAAGGTGATCTATTCAACAATCATGCACATGATCATCAATTTTATTGGTTCGGTTGTTTCTATGCTTGCACTGTCACAGCTTGATATGGATAAGCTTCAGTCATTGACAGAGTCAGGGGAATTTACGGCAGAAGCATTGGATGAAATTCTTCCCGGACTGATGATTTACGGTATCTATTTTCTTGTTTATATGCTCCTGGTTTGTATCGGAGTTGCGTTGTTGATTATCAACAGGAAAAAACTTGTGTTCATGCCATCAGAGGAAGAAGTACCTGCTAAAGCAGGAATAAAACTCAGCCTTGTTAATGTCGGAATGATATTATTTATGGTAGTTATCGTAATATGTATGATTATCAATCTGATTTCATAGTAATAATTGCTAAATATGGATAATGTTGTATAAAGGAGGACTGCTTTTTTGCAGTTCTCCTTTATAATATGCGTGTAAAGCATAAAACTTTACATATTAAACCTTAGTGTTTATCGCAGGTTTTAATTTATAAAAATCCGGCTTAGAATTCGAGCTTTGGGTATTTTGGAACATTTATCTTAATAAAATGATAATCCATGAGCATTATCGTGTTAGAAATACTGATAAAAATTGCATTATTTTGATATAAAGAAAATAACTTTACATATATTTAATTCACTTTTAGATGCAATTGAAGGATATTAATGTTCTTTAAAAGAATGATATAGCATGAAAAACATATTAAAAATAAGGGAAGAGCAATCAGAAATATTACTCAGAGTATTATTCTGGGGTTAAAAAGTGTAATTTCCGGACACTCGGGAAGGGGTGGAGTGTTTTTTTCGCTGGAAAAAATTAAGTGTAAATAACCTCGATAATAACTAGATTTTTGAGCATTTATCCATAAAATTGAATAATTTGTACAAGAAAATGATATATGTACACAGTTGTTAATTTTGCATAAAGAGAATGTCATAGAATTGATTAATCATACGAAAAGTATAAAACATCTTGATAAAAGGAAATTGTTGTTATATAATATTAGCGATAGTAGATTAGTATGTCCGGGTGTGCGTGTCGCAGTGCAGGCGGATATACTGAGAGAGTAACACCATCAAAATTTTATTTTAGGAAAGGAAGTTGCTGCTATGTTATTGAAAAAGCTGAAAAGCAAGCAGGGTATTTCACTGCCCCTTGCTATGGCGATAACCAGTGTACTTATTGTCCTTTCCGCGTCGCTGATTGCAATTGCTGCTTCGAGCATTATGTCTACGAGCAGCAGCGTCAACAGCCGTCAGGCGTACCTTAATGTAAGAAGTGCGCTTGAGTACGCTTATGCTTACTATAGTGACAGCAGCTGCGTACCGGATCTTACAACGGTTAATGATGAGTATATGGTTATGAACGACAAGGAAGGAGGTACAACCGCTGAAGGTGCAGCTATATCGAATGCAACAGATGCTAAGGATTACACAACTTATGTAATAGCCAAGTATATTGCTCCGGACGGAACAAGAGATGTTGCTTCGTTAAAGCTTACCGCTTATTCAAAATCAACGGATGCATTCGGCAAAAGAAGTCAAACCATCCATATGGCGGCTATTTACAATGTAAATAAGCTGACGAATAAGAACAGAGTAACACTGACAGATATCGACATGGATACGGATGTATTACAGTACAACACCGTACGTGATGCGATCACGCTCCATTGTAAACAGTATCCCGGTCAGAATTGGACACCGTTCTATTATCTGTGGAC
>ONGS01000188.1 GCA_900317395.1 uncultured Eubacteriales bacterium
ACGCGAATTGGCTCCGGCGGCTCGCCGGCGGAACGAAAGTAACAGTCATTAATAAAGTAGTGAGTGACAACGAACGGATACGCGAATTGGCTCCGGCGGCTCGCCGGGCAACGGAGACACTCTGTTTGTGAATGAAAATCAGCACAAGTACTTCGCAGGAGGGTATATGATGAAGAAAATTGTTATTATCGGTGCAGGCCCGGCAGGTCTGACAGCAGCTAATGAACTGTTAAAGGACAGCGGCGATTATGAGGTTGTTATGCTTGAGGGGGCTCAGGTGATAGGCGGTATTTCTCAAACAGTAAGATATAACGGCAATCGTATGGATATCGGCGGTCATAGATTTTTCTCAAAAAGTGACGAGGTAATGAAATGGTGGAGCGACCTTATGCCCATTCAGGGTGCACCGTCATTTGACGATAAAAAACTGGGAAGAGAAAAACCACTTGAAAAAGGCGGTCCCGATCCCGAAAAAGAAGATAATGTCATGCTTGTGCGTACAAGAGTTTCGAGAATCTACTACAACAAGAAATTTTTTGACTATCCCGTCAGTATGTCAGCGGCTACCATTAAAAACATGGGATTCGGCACAACAATGGCGGCAGGTTTCAGTTATCTTAAATCTGCTATGTTCAAAAAAGATGAAACATCGCTTGAGAACTTTTACATTAACCGTTTCGGCAAAAAACTCTATCGTATGTTTTTTGAGGGCTATACCGAAAAGCTTTGGGGCAGACACCCCAGAGATATTTCCGCCGACTGGGGCTCGCAAAGAGTCAAGGGACTTTCCATCAGAGCAGTCTTAAAGGATATGTTCTCCAAAACGTTCGGCAGCAAAAAGAAAAACAAAGAAGTGGAAACCTCACTGATCGAACAGTTCTGGTATCCGAAATACGGTCCGGGTCAGCTCTGGGAAACAGCCGCAAAAGCAGCCGAAGAAAAAGGTGCAAAAATTCTGAAAGGCTATCAGGTAAAAAATATTGTTTGCCAAAACGGAAAAATTACTTCTGTTGTATGCGATACACCTGACGGTGAAATAACAATAGCTGGAGACATCTTCATATCTTCTATGCCTGTCAAAGATCTGGTTTGCGGAATGACAGGAGATAAGCCGGACAATAAAATAGTAGAAATTGCCAAGGGTCTACCCTACCGTGATTTTGTTACTGTCGGACTGCTTGTCAACAAGCTGAACCTGAAAAATGAAACAAACATAAAAACACTCGGCAATATTGTGCCCGACTGTTGGATCTATGTACAAGAACCGGGAGTGAAAGTCGGAAGAATTCAGATTTTCAACAACTGGTCGCCGTATATGGTAAAAGACCCCGAAAATACCGTATGGATTGGTCTGGAATTTTTCTGTGCCGAGGGTGACGATTTCTGGAATATGACTGACGAGGAATGTATTTTCCTTGCGGCGAAGGAACTGGAATCAATGGGTATAATCACTTCGTCGGATATACTTGACAGTCACAGAGAAAAAGTCAAAAAAGCATATCCTGCTTATTTTGATACGTATGCTCAGATTGACGAACTGATCAAATGCCTTGACGGTTATGAAAATCTTTACTGTGTCGGCAGAAATGGTCAGCATCGATACAACAATATGGATCATTCCATGCTTACCGCCATGAAAGCGGCACAGGCAATCAAAGCCGGAAAGACCGATAAGCACGATATCTGGAATGTCAATACAGAAAAAGAATATCATGAGCAGAAAAGTAATTAGTGATTAGGTTTCTGAGCACTGACCTTTTGAATTGGAGAAGCGGAATGAACAGTTTGAAAAAAATTCAAAAGCCGATGATACTGGAGATCATACAGATATTTTCAGCGCATCCGTTTATATTAACAGCACTTGCCTGCTTTTTCTGTGTAAGTGTTTCCTCTGCAAATATATCTGCTGTATCCACATTTATCCCATCGGCAGTATTGTGTTTCTGCGGGATTGTCGGAGCTGCGGCTGTTTCCTATCGGTCGCCGAAGAAAAGTAAAAAACCCGTAATGGTTTATTTAAGCGGCACAGCAGTTGCTTTTTCTTTGATATTTGCCTTTATGCTGACAGAAAGCAGCAAACCACAGCTTGTGATACTGAATACAGGTATGGTTCTCGTGCTTGCTGCGGCTGTGTATCTGATCTGTATTAAGAAGCTGACAACAAGAAGGCTGATTATTCTGATGTTTATCTTGGGTTTTCTTTTGAGGCTTGCTTATATTGTAACGGTGAGTATCAGTACAAAACAGCATGATGTCGGAAGTCTTGAAAAAATGAACGGTCATTTGGGATATATAGGATATCTGGTATATAACGGCAGCTTGCCCGATATTGATGTCAGAGAAGTTTATCAGTATTATCATCCTCCTCTTCATCACATTCTGGCTGCGATCTGGGTGCGTATACAGCATTTGATAGGGATCGATAATGAGAATATCTGGGAAAATATACAGATTCTGACGTTGTTTTATTCCTGCTTGTGCATGATACTTTCCTATAAGATTTTCCGTGCGCTCGGACTCGACGGCAAAGGTCTTGCGACTGCTTTTGCGGTTGTGGCATTTTGTCCCACATTTTATATTCTGGGCGGCAGTATCAACAACGATATCCTTTCTGTAACCTTTCTGCTGGGAGCAGCACTGAATACACTGTACTGGTATAAAAGCAGAAATATGGGGCGTGTTATCTGTATTGCTGTTTGTATCGGCTGCGGAATGATGACAAAGCTTTCTGTATGGATGGCTGCACCTGCTGTCGCATTTATTTTTATTTATGTATTTTTTAAGAATATCAAGGAATGGAAACGCTGGCTCGGTCAATATGCGGCTTTTCTGGGAATATGTGCGCCGCTGGGATTATGGTGGGGCATTCGTAATTACATCACTCACGGAGTACCCATTACCTATGTGATGAAGCTATCGGATTCTTCTTCTCAGTATATAGGCAATATCCCTGTTATGGAACGGATCTTCGATTTCAGTCCGTCGCAGTTCGCGGATGTCGGAGATCAGTTCACTATGTATGACGGTGCATACAACGAATATAACCCTCTGGTTGCGCTTTTCAAAACATCTATGTTTGACGAGCTGTTTACCGTCAGATTCTATCCCGAAATTGCAGGATTCAACAAAATTTTGTTCTGGTCAGCAGTAATTCTTGGAATTGTAGGATTTATTTCCATGTTATACAGTTTTTGCTGCAAAAAAACGCTCAGCGGCGTGCATAAGATATTTATTGGTATACTGTATGTTGTGATATTTGTATCCTACTATGCTTTCTGTATACAGTTCCCTCATGTCTGCACGGAAAATATCAGATATGCCGTTCCGCTTATTGTAATTGGTGCTTTTTTTGCAGGCAGTGCCATCCGTGATCTTGAAACCTGCCAAAAGCCGAAACTGAAAATTCCTTGTATTGCTGTAAGCAATGCATTGCTTACAGTGACAGCATTATACAGTATCAGCTCGATAATTGTATACGAGAAGATTTTTATAAAATAAAGAAACAGATAAGCCGAAGGATCGCAGTAATTTCTTCGGCTTATTATTGGTGCAACAATATTGATTGAATAACGAGGTGCAAATCATGTTTTTTAAGAAAAAAGAGCCGCTTGCAGGCAGTGTAGAATATATTGTCGTGGGACTTGGCAACAGCGGCACAAAATACGAAAATACACGACATAATGCCGGGTTTATTGCTGTTGACAATCTTGCGCAGAAGCTCGGGGTCAAAATCGACAGGATCAAATATAAATCACTTGTCACGACCTGTAAAATAGAAGATAAAAAGGTGCTTCTGATGAAACCTTCAACCTATATGAACAATTCGGGACTGGCTGTTGTGGAAGCGATGAATTTTTATAAGATACCGCCGGAAAATGTGATCGTTTTATTTGACGATATTTCCCTTGATGTTGGTAAAATGCGAATTCGTCGCAAGGGCAGTGACGGAGGTCACAACGGGATCAAAAACATCATCTACCTTTCGGGCAGTGACAAATTTCCGAGAATCAAAATCGGCGTAGGACACAAGCCCGAAAAATGGGATCTTGCTGACTGGGTACTGTCGAGGTTTACCGACAGTGAACTTGGAATCCTCGAAGAAACTGCTGACAAAGCAGTACAGGCTGTTGAGCTGATGCTTAACGGTCAGACAGATAAAGCAATGAACCTTTTTAATTCATAATACAGATTGCGAGGGAAAGATACAATGGAATGTAAAAGTCTGGAAGAAGTACGTGCGAATATTGACAGAATCGATAATGAAATCATAAAATTAATTGCGGAAAGAACGGGTTATGTTATTCAGGCGTCATCCTTCAAGAAAAGCGAAGAAGGTGTAAAAGCACCTGCCCGTGTGGAAGCCGTTATACAGAAGGTTCGCTCAAAAGCACAGGAATACGGTGCCGATCCCGATATGGTAGAAGCTCTTTACAGAGAAATGATCGCAAGATTTATCAATATGGAGATGGACAAATTCAATAAGAAGTAATACAGAAATTGGCAGAGAAAGAAAATGAAATTCAAATTCAGTGTTGAATACAATGAATTTGAATTTATATAAAGGTAGTGAGTGCAGCGAACGTATATGTGAATCGTCCTGTGCGGTCACGCACCGGATCCCCAAGGGAGAGAAGATATGAGATTTTTGAATGATGTGCTTTTTGGCACAGAAGAATACAGAACATTGGAAAGAGCCGTGAGCAGTGGCAGAACACCTGCTATGGCAACGGGGCTTTCGGGGATACATAAGGCACACCTGATTTATTCCATGTGCAAAAGACTACGCCGCCGTGCGTTGGTGCTGGCGGCGGACGAAGCAGAAGCGGCAAGACTTTGCTCGGATATCAACGCAATGGGGCTAAAAACACTTTACTACCCTGCGAGGGATTTTACTTTCCGTGAGGTAACAGGCGTTTCGGGAGAATTTATCCACCAGAGAATCGGCACGCTGTTTTCTTATATGAATGGCGGATGTGATATTGTTGTTGCCTGTGCGGATGCTGCTTTGCAGTATACCGTGCCGCCCGAGGTACTGAAAAATAACACGGCAATGCTGAAAGAGGGCGATGAAATATCCCCCGAAAAACTGACACAGATACTTGTGGCCTGCGGTTATGTTCGTGCTGAACAAGTTGAAGGAAGCGGTCAGTTTTCGGCAAGAGGAGGAATCCTTGACTTTTTCATGCCGTCGGCCGAAAAGCCATACCGTGTGGAATTCTGGGGAGATGAAATCGATACGATCTCGGAATTTGACCCTGAAACTCAACGAAGAACAGACAGAATTGAAAGCTTTACCATAACTCCGTCAAGTGAAATATTGTTTGACGATTTTACCCAGCTTGCAGATCAGCTTGATAAAAAAGCCGCAACGCTCAGAGGTACCTATGCGCCAAAAGCAAAAGATATCATGAAAGCAGAAGCGGAAAAGCTCAGGAGCGGAGCAAGGTTAACTTCTCTTGACAAATATTATTCGCTGATTTACGACAAGCCGTCATGTCTTTATGATTACTTTGAAGAGGATGAAATTATTTTTATTTCCGAACAGCCTGCACTGAAAGACCGTATCCGTTCGGTGCTGCTGCAATGGAGCGAAGATCTGACCGATTACAAACATGAGGGTATTCTGTGTAAAGGACTTGACAGCTTTATGTTTGAATGGCAGGATCACCTTGCTGCACTGACCGAAAGAGATACGGTATTTATCGATAATTTCGCAAGAGGAAGCTGTGAGCTATCTTTAAGGGAACTGGTGAATTTCACAGCAAAACAGCTTTCGTTATGGAGCGGTTCTGTCAGTGTCCTTTGTGAGGATCTTGAAAATATTATGGCGACAAACAAAACCTGCATCATACTTGCAGGAACCAAAAAAAATACCGAAAATGTATATAATGACCTTCTGGCAAAGGATATCAGCGTCCGCCTTCTTTCCGAAAATGCTGAACTGGAGGGCGAGGGAATTTATGTCACTTCGGGCAGTCTTAGTGCAAGCTTTGAATATCCATCGGCTGATTTTTGTCTGATAGCTCATTCTCATGTTGCAATGTCACCTACAAAAACAAAGGCGAAAAAACGTAAAAAAGGTGCGCTTTTCAGCCTTGCAGAACTGTCTCCAGGTGATTATGTTGTACATAGCACCCATGGAATCGGACTGTTTCAAGGGGTTCAGAAAAAAGAAATTCACGGCGTTGTCAAGGATTATATCATTATCAAATATGCTGGCGGTTCAAGCCTGTTTGTACCTGTTACACAGCTTGACATGATATCAAAATATATTGGCCCAAAGGAGGATTCTACTGTTAAGCTGAACAAGCTCGGCGGAACAGAATGGCAGAAATCCAAAACAAGAGTAAGAAAAGCCGTTAAGGATATCGCAGCACAGATGATCAAAATGTATTCCGAAAGAATGAAAGCAAAGGGTTTTGCTTTTTCGGGGGATAATGAGTGGCAGCGCGATTTTGAAAACAAGTTTGAATATGAAGAAACGGACGATCAGAAACGCTGTATTGAGGAAATCAAAGGTGATATGGAAAGATCCGTTCCCATGGACAGGCTTCTTTGTGGAGATGTTGGCTTTGGCAAAACAGAGGTGGCGCTCCGTGCAGCGTTTAAATGCGTTACCGATGGTAAGCAATGCGCTCTCCTTTGCCCGACGACAATTCTCGCATGGCAGCATTACCAGACAGTGCTAAGAAGATTTGAAGGTTACCCCATCAGTATTGAGTTACTCTCTCGTTTCCGAACTGCGTCACAAAAGGAAAAAATCATTGAAAAGCTGGAACGTGGCGATATCGATATGGTGGTAGGAACACACAGCCTTATCCGAAAAGACCTGAAATTCCGTGACATAGGCCTTATCATCATTGATGAGGAACAACGTTTTGGTGTGGAGCAGAAAGAGAATTTCAAAGCACTGTATAAAGATGTGGATATCCTGACCCTTTCGGCAACGCCGATTCCGAGAACACTGAATATGGCAATGTCGGGTATCAGAGATATGTCGACCCTCGAAGAAGCACCGCAGGACAGACACCCCGTGCAGTCCTATGTTCTGGAATATGATGAAGCGGTAATAAATGAAGCAATAAGGCGTGAACTGAGAAGGGGCGGACAGGTATTCTATCTTTACAACCGTGTTGACGGTATTGAAAGCAAGGCGGCTGACATTGCAAAGACAATTCCCGAAGCGAAGGTCGCTTTTGGTCACGGCAAAATGACGGAAGCGCAACTTTCTGAGGTCTGGCGAAAAATGCTGGAACAGGAAATTAATGTGCTTGTCAGCACGACTATTATTGAAACAGGCGTAGACATTCCCAATGCCAATACGCTCATTATTGAAAATTCCGACAGAATGGGGCTGTCACAGCTTCATCAGCTGAGAGGAAGAGTGGGACGTTCCAACAGAAGAGCCTATGCGTATTTTACGTTTAATCAGAATAAGGTATTGAGTGAAATTTCTCAGAAACGTCTGGAAGCCATAAGGGAGTTTACCGAATTTGGTTCGGGCTTTAAAATCGCCATGCGTGACCTTGAGATTCGTGGCGCAGGCGATATGCTCGGTGCCATGCAGCACGGACATATGACGGATGTCGGGTATGATATGTACATGAAGCTTCTTGGTCAGGCGGTAAGCGAAGCAAAGGGCGAAGCACCCAAGCCCGAGGACAGCGACTGTGTGGTTGACATACAGGCGGACGCACATATTCCCGAGGATTACATTGAAAACCTCAGCCACCGCCTTGAAATGTACCGTCGTATTGCAGATATCCGCACAAATGATGATGCAGGTGATGTTGTTGACGAAATGACAGACCGTTTCGGCGATATTCCGAAAGCTGTTGAAGGACTGATCAATATTGCTCTCGTGCGGAGTAAAGCTCAGCAGCTGGGTGTATCGGCGATTCGTCAGCGTGACGACCATATTTGCATTTACTTTCACGAAATACGCTGTGAGGGAGCGGCAGATATTATGGAGCATATGGGAAAAATCGGCAGGAGAGCCAATCTTGATATGTCAGCAAAGCCCCATATCAGCGTTAAAATCAATCTTGGCGAAAGCGCAGGTCAGGCTCTGAGCATGATATTCGACACAAAATTTATGTAACCTGATTTTGGAGTTTAGATTAAACTGTACCCCAGACTGATATACGTTCTAAAAAAGCGGATATGCTTTCCAAACACGAAAAGCATATCCGCTTTTTTATATTATGAGACTTTTTTCTATACCGTTATTGAAAAGAGTTTATACTCATGTGAACGTGTATGAATTGCTGGATGCGATAAACAAAATATAGACGGTTAATCGGCTGTGCCTTCGGGTGCAGCCGTTATATTTCGTTATATTTGTGATAAATTAGAAATCAAATTCTTTGATTTCTTCTAAAGGCTCTTTAGTTGTATCAATGTTCATGCTTTCTTTTAACATATCTGCTTTTCGATATCCTGTACCAGTTAATTCATACATTTCTTTGCTGC
>ONGS01000039.1 GCA_900317395.1 uncultured Eubacteriales bacterium
CAATCTTTTCCTTCTCAATCGGTGAGAGCTTCACCGCCGGGGTATTAGCGATCTTAGAAATCGGGACAGGCTGATCCTTCTGCATAGGGGGAAGTTTTGAAGGATCGGAATTATCAGGGATATCGGGTAATTCAGAACCAACGATATTTCCCGATACCTGCGGCTGTTCCGTATTCTGAGGCACAGTTTCTTCGGGTACTTCCTCAGGAATATTCTCCAAAACAGCATCTTCGGAAACTTCTTCCTCCTGAAGTGCTACTTCTGCTTCAAGCTCCATTTCTTCTTTTGATTTGCCTTCCTTTACATTATATCCGCAAAATGGGCAGTCTTCACCGTTATTAACGATTTGCATACCGCATCCCGGACAACTGATAAGCAATGCCATAGTTATATCTCCTCTATGTCAATTTTTGCATAAAAAAGTGCAAAACACGCACCTCTGTACTTTACAACAATTATACAATATTTTTATCATTTCGTCAACAATTTCGCTTAACGAAATCTATAACAAATTCAATACAAAGTTGGGCAACAGTTTTACATAAAAATGTATACAATGCATACAGCAGAAACGAACCTGCTATAAGATACAGTGCTTCTTTGAGCAGGACCCGAAGGGCGGATTTCCCGAAATATCCCCTGACTACCCATAAACCGCCAAGACTTCCTTTGCGACCGTTGCATTTTGCACAACTGGCGGTCAGATTTTTGGTATCATTAACGGTTTTGATTCCCTTTAATGCAAGGATCCTTCGATATTTTCCCGAGTTTCCAGCAAGATAAACCGGTATAATATGATCGACACGGACCTTGTTTTTTCTCATCGGTCTGCCGCAATAGGCACAAAGATAAAGACCGCTGCCGAAAATACCATGATAAGAGTCAAAAAATTTTTTTCGGTAGCTGTTGCTTCGTTCCATTCTATCGTCTACCATCACAAAACGCAGAAATCTTCTACGGCAATATTTTTTAATTTGCTTGAGTGTTTGCTTATCACTATCATCCACATGACGGCGATAGTATTTTCCGCTACTGTCTTTAATCAGGAAAAAACGCATTTTTTGAAGATTTTTCCCGTATATGATCCTTTTGAGCAGTCCTGCATAGATTTTCACTTTCATAAAACATCATCTTTATTATATGAGGATTCAGGGGCAAGAATCAGAATTCAGCCAAAGTCCGCAAACGAACAGCCGAATCCCGGTTTCTGACCCCTGAATCCTACATCATCTTTTCTTCTTGCTATTTGACAATTGAGTCAGAGATTCATTTCTGCCTTTGAGTTTTTTCTGATAGGCGGTAATGCTTCTCATTTCCTCGGGTTTCAGTTCACGCCATTTTCCCGGCTGGAGCATTCCGAGTTTCACCGGTCCTATAGCAATGCGTTTGAGCCTTGCCGTTTCAAGACCGATTGCCTCACACATTTTTCTGATTTGTCGGTTTCTGCCCTCTTCCAGAACGATCTCAAGAACAGTTCTGTCCTGCTCCGTTTTTATTACACGGACGGCGGCAGGCATGGACATTCTTCCTTCTACAACAACACCTGTTGTCAGCTGCGTCAGCTGTTCATCGGTAATTCTCGGGCGGACCGTTACACGGTAAGTTTTTGCAAAATGCGTTGACGGATGACTGATCGTATTGGCAAACTCTCCATCATTCGTCATAAAAAGCAAACCTTCCGATTCTCTGTCAAGCCGTCCCACAGGAAACAACCGTGCAGGAACATCGTCTACCAGCTCGGCAACACATTTTCTGCCGCCTTCATCGCTCATCGTCGTAATAAAACCTCTCGGTTTATGGAGCATGATATAATATTTCTTAGCGTTTTTACGCAATGTAATTTCTCTGCCTGCAACCGTGATCTTATCCTTAAACGGATCAGCCTTGTCGCCAAGCTTTGCTTTTTTTCCGTTAACGGTAACAGCACCGGAAGAAATCAGCTCTTCCGCTTTTCTTCTTGAAGCGATCCCTGCATCCGCTATAATTTTCTGTACTCTTATTTTATTGCCTTCCATTTTCACCAAACCTTATTCATCTATTCTCAGTCTTACAGTCGAAATCATTCTGTCACCGACATAATATTCGATCCTGCCGACATATTCTCCCTTTTCGGCAGGTGCATAAATAAACCTCGGTGCATAGAGCTTTTCGCTTACTTTTTCCGAATCCTCATTTTTGAGAACGGCAGAAATTTCTCTTTCGGGTGAAAGTGTAATACTGTCGCTGTTTCCGCCGACCAGCGGCAATTCGATTGTTTTGTTTTGATCTGCAAGTTTTACGCATTTCACAAGCGGGAAACACTTGTCATATAAGTTGCAGTGGTCATTCCAGTCATTTCCATCGTTCAGTGTCACAACGATCAATCTGACCCCGTCACGCTCTGTACATGAACACAAGGTTCTGCCTGCCTTTTTGGTAAAACCGGTTTTAATACCGATACAACCTTCACACAACGAAAGCAGTCTGTTGTGATTGGTCAGCGTCTGCGTTTTACTTTCGGGGTCAACATAGCTGACTTGAATATTCTTCTGTGAAACGATGTCCTTAAAGCTGTCATTTTCCATCGCATAAGCACACAGCAATGCCATATCATACGCCGTGGAATAATGCTGTTCACTGTCAAGCCCCGAGGGCGTGACAAAGTGCGTATTTTTCATGCCGATCTGCTTAGCCTTTTCATTCATCATATCAGCAAATTTTTCATCACTTCCGCCGACTGTCAAAGCAACCGCATTTGCCGCATCATTACCCGAAACCGCCATCATGCCCTTGACAAGTTCGCTGAGCCTGATAATTTCGCCTTCTTTCAGATACATACTCGAACCCTCGGCATACATTTCGGGCGTGATCTTCACTTCCTTATCCAAAGAAGAAGCATATTCAAGTGCAACTACTGCGGTCATAATTTTTGTAATACTCGCAATCGCACGTTTGTCGTTTATATTATGACCATATAAAACCTCATCGTTATCAGCACAATAAACAATTGCCGCCAAGGCACTGTCAGAAGCACCGTCAAGGCTGACATCCTCTGCTGTCTGCACAGTTACAGATCCTGTATGTTCCTCGCTGTACACAGTTGTTTCATTTTTCACCGCACAGCCGCTAAAGCCAAAAATCAATATTCCTGCAAATATAACAGCCGCCACTCTTTTTATAAACAAATCCCCTACCCCTTTGTAGTTTGATATTTTAATATATGCAGGATAGGGGATCGTAATGCAGAATCAAACGGTAGGGTCGTCAAGACCTTTTTTATTCTGTTCTTCTGTATCTTTCTGTTTGTCTTTTTTAAACAGACCCGAAATTTTATCAATGAGTTCGGGAACCATAGCAATAGCCTTTTCATTTGTACCGTTGGAGATGTTCAAAAGCTTGACATCACCGTGGCTGATTGTAATAAAAGCAACAGGGTTAATGGTGACACCTGCACCACCGCCGCCGCCAAAAAGATTGGCATTAGGCTGCTGTTTGTTAGCAAATTCTGAGCCGCCCGACGCAAAGCCATATGTAATTTTCGACACCGGAATAATCGTTGTGCCGTCCGGCGTTATGATCGGGTCGCCTATAATGGTATTAATATCGACCATTTGTTTAATTTTTTCAAGAGTAGTATCCATCAGTCCCTGAATTGGATGTTCACTCATTATCAACACCGCCTTTTCTTAATTTGGGACCCGGAATGTAGAATTCGGAATAAATTGTCGATCTAACTTCTGAATCCCGATAAATAATCAATTTTGTTTTGCAATAGCCTTTAGGAACTTCAATGCCGCTGATATCACAATACCGAGAAGCCACAACGGTTTTATTTTCGCAATCAATTCCAACTCCACCACTGTTTTTTCACAAAGAAAACCTGCTGAAATATCCTCACAGTGAAATTTGAGTCTTGTATTTTGCTCAATCATTGCCAAAGCAGGATAGATCACCGAGCAGGCATAGCCGTATTTCAATGCCGTATCAGCACTGTCCTCGCCTGCAATCACGGCACGAATGACAAGCTTTTTGATAATCAGATGTTTCGCCGTGCGTTTTAAAACATCGACAACGATTTTCGCAATCACTTTGACAAGCTCCAACAAACCGTCAAGTCCGTGTTTGTCAGCATATTCCAGAATCGGATTTTTCTTCTTCGGTTCAGGCTCTTTCTTTTTTACTTCGGTTTTTTTTTCGGGTGCTTTTTTCTTTTTACCCTTTTTGGGTTTTTCAGGCTGTTGAGGAAGTATGGTAAATTTCAGAAAAAGATATCCGATTTTCAGCCGTACTTCATCATCATATTCCAGATAAATATTCAACGGAATCAGCAACAGCAGAACGATAAAAGCAATGATCCCCAGAATGATATATAAAACCGTCATTGCGTTTCTCCGTCGGTTGCTTCTGTCTTTTTTTCGCTTTCCTCGTCATTCGGAAGCGGGGGAAGTTCATCAAGAGAAGTAATATTGAAGCACCGTAAGAAATGCTCTGTTGTTCCGTATACAAGCGGTCGTCCCGGAAGTTCCAGTCTGCCTTTTTCCTCGATCAGCTCACGAGAAACAAGGCTTGCTACAACACCTGAACAATCCACCCCCCTCACCTGCTCGACAAATGCCTTTGTCACAGGCTGATTATAGGCAATCACCGCCAGAACCTCGGATGCCGCCTGAGAAAGAGGTGTGTTTCGTTTCAGATCCATCACTGTCCGTATGCAGCCTGCATATTCTTTACAACTGCACATCTGCCAACTCTTGTTAAGCTTGACAATCATAATACCGCTTTCACGGTTTTCATAGTCTTTTTTCAGTTCAGTACAGAGTTCGTTCACTTTGGTTTCGGTGATTTCCAGTGCCTTTGCAATTTTTTCCGCCTCAACAGGCGAACCGCCTGCAAAAAGCACCGCTTCAACCGCACTTTTCAAATGATTTTCCTTCATGCTTCTTCCTCCTTCCTGCGTTTTCCTCCGCTGATAAGCCGCAGCGACTGTTCATCGCCTTCGCCTTCCACACGGACTCTTTTTCCCTTAATCAGCTCCAGAACAGCAAGGAATGTTGCGACAAGCTCACTTTTATCGCCTGCGTCCTCAAAAACACTCGTATAACGGATACTTCTTCCGCTCCAGAGTTTTTTCATCACGCCGATGATTTTAGAGCTTACCGATACAATCCTACGTTTCACGATTCCCGAAAAAGCCTCCTCAGACGGAGGGATTTTTTCTTTTCCTCTGCCCACAGCCGCCAGATAAGCATTGACAAGGTATGTCGGCTCATGCGTTCTGCGGTAGCGCATATCCGCTTTGATTTTTTCGGGTTCACGGCAGAAATTGTCAAAGCTTACCTGCTCAGACAGAACTTTTGCAACCTGCTTACATTTTTTATATTCGATCAACTGTCCCGAAAGCTCACGCTTCATTTCTTCCGCTTCCTCATATTTCGGCAGAAGCATTGCGGACTTGATCTGCACAAGTCTTGAAGCCATATCAAGAAATTCACCCGCAATTTCAAGATCCTGCTCCTGCATCAGCCTGATATGTTCCATATACTGGTCAAGCAGCTCAGAAATTAAGATATCATAAATATTCAGCTTATTTTTTTCTATCAAATGCAGCAGAAGGTCAAGCGGACCTTCAAAGGCATCCAATCTGTACGATATTTTTTCCAATGTACCGTTCTCCCATCAATAAGCCCACAAAAACGGCAGATTGGTAAGCCATATGATCACATCATATAACAGGCCGTCAACCCTGCTGAGAACTCCGTTAAAACCGCCCATCATAATCACAACAAACAATCCCATAGAAATCATCTGTTCCCTCTGAGCGATCCAGTAGAGTGCTTTGTCGGGCAGAAATGCCATAAGAATTTTTGAACCGTCAAGCGGAGGTACAGGAATAAAATTAAATACTGCAAGACCGATATTAACAGAGATCAGAAAGTAGAAAAACAGATATACATACGTAACAACTGTGTTAATCGGCATCACACCATTATATACCATCGCTTCCAAGCCATTTAAAATCAGACCTGCAACGACTGCTGCCAGAAGGTTGGAAACAGGACCTGCCAAAGCAGTCAGTGCCATTCCTTTTTTTGGATCCTTGAATTTTCTTGCATCCACCGGTACAGGTTTTGCCCATCCGAAGCCGATCAGAAGCATCAATGCCGCACCCATATAGTCAATGTGTGCCAAAGGATTCAGTGTCAGTCTGCCCTGTCTTTTTGCAGTATCATCTCCCAGCTTATGCGCAACAAAGCCGTGCGCACATTCATGAAGCGGCAAAACCAGAAACACTGTCAGCAAAATCGAAAGAATATACATGATCACTGTCATCAGATTTGCCTGACCCGACCTTAACAAACTTATAAGCATACTGTTCCCTCCTAAAAAACAACAGAATCCTGTGCTGTTGCGACAAGATTCTGTGTTTTTTTAATCATCATTATTCCTCTTCGGACTCGTCCTCATCGTCGTCAAGCTCGTCCTCTTCATAATCAAATTCGAGAATTTCGCCGCAGCTCGGACATTTTATTGTTCCTGCATTCAACACTTCCTCGCCGATGTTGATAACTGTTTCACAACTCGGGCAAGTTGTTTCATACTGAAGATCGCTGTCGCTTCCTGATTTACTGTAATGCAGACCGCCTTCATACTCTTCATTGTTCAGAAGATCCTCGACACCTGCGAGATCCTCACCGATGCCGTCAACCTGATCGCATACATCATCATAGCTTTGTTCAAGATCCTTGATTTCCTCTGCCATATCACAAAGAAGCTCTGCGATAAGCTTAAAAACCTTGGTCTGTTTATCTTTTGGGTCAAGCTCCAGACCCTCAATCAGTCCGCTGATATAAGCTGCTCTTTCACTAAGCTGCATTTTCTTTCCCTCCACAATTCTTTCTTTCAGGGCTTCCTTTTATGCTCTTGACATATACTCGCCTGTTCTCGTATCGATCTGGATCTTGTCGCCTTCATTAATAAAAATCGGAACTTTGATCTCAGCACCTGTTTCAAGAGTAGCCGGCTTTGTTACGTTAGTAGCGGTATCACCCTTCACGCCAGGCTCTGTCTGAGTGATTTCAAGCTCTACGAATGTCGGAGGCTCTACACCGAAAACGCTGCCCTTGTAAGACATGATTCTGCAGACCATATTTTCCTTAACAAATTTAAAATTATCGCCAAGAACATCTGCATTAATCGGAAGCTGTTCATATGTTTCGTTATCCATGAAATAATAGAGATCGCCGTCATTGTAAAGATACTCCATATCCTTTCTCTCAATGAAAGCTGTCGGATATTTATCATTCGGGTTAAAAGTTTTTTCAACCACTGCACCTGTGATAACATTCTTAATTTTTGTGCGAACAAAAGCTGCGCCCTTACCCGGTTTAACGTGCTGGAACTCAAGGATAGTAACAACCTGTCCGTCCATTTCAAATGTAACGCCGTTTCTAAAATCGCCTGCTGTAATCATTTTGGAATCCTCCTAAAATTTTATATTCATTCACTCATCCCGAGCAAAATCGGGAAAACGCAGAAAACACTGAATCAATATGTAAGCAGATCATGTACCAAGCCGTCAGGTAGGATCTGTCCGGTGTTTTCTTTACATAAGCTTTCATAATTATACTATACAACAAAGAAAATTGCAAGGATATTTTATAAAATCGCAAAAACAAAGTAATATTATCACAAATCACTTTTTTGCTTTGCCTTTACGATCAGCACTTTGGAGATTCTTCTTTGGTCTACTTCCTGAACAGTAAATCGTGTACCATTGATAACAATGGACGGATGTTCACCGTTTTTGGGGATATGTCCCATTCTGTCAAGCATCAAACCTGCAAGCGTGTCGTTATCATCCTCGTTGAAATCGATACCTGTCAGCTCAGTGATCTCATCCAGCGGCGTCGCACCATCCACAGTGAAGCGGTGTTCATCAAGACGTTTGATATCCTCATCCTCGTTGTCATATTCATCCTGAATATTTCCCACAATAGATTCAACCAGATCTTCCATAGTAATAATACCGCCTGTTCCGCCGAATTCATCTACAACGACCGCTATCTGTGTTTTATGTTCCGTCATATATGCAAACATTTCACTGCAGCACTTTGACTCAGGAACAAAAACCGCCTCCTTGATGATATCCTTGCTGATCACGCCCTCAGGTGCATTAGTACTGACAAATTTCAGCAGGTCCTTCACATATATGATACCCTCAATATTGTCAATATCATCATGATAAACAGGAAGTCTTGATTTTCCGCTTTTGATTGCCTGCCGTGCAACCTCCGAAATTTCCGCATCATCTCTGACAGCCACAATATCCTTACGGTGCGTCATAATTTCGCCAACACAAGTATCATCAAAATCGAAAACATTTTCGATCATATCCTTTGTATTGCCTTCAATAACGCCGCTTTCCTCTCCTTCGTCAACCATCATCAGAATTTCCTCTTCTGTCATAAGGTTTTTGCTTTTTCCTGTATTATACCCCAAAATTCTGAGAATAATATCAGATAGAATGTCTGATAAACCGACAAGCGGAAATATTGTGACACATAAAATCAGAAATGCTCCCGACAGTCCCTTCATAACCGGACCCGCCTTGTCGTTTCCTATCCTTTCGGGAATTATTTTTCCAAAAGATAAAAGCAAAACAAAAGAAACCAAAAAAACGGCCGCTGCACCCACAAAGGCGATAACAGCATGATTATCGCTCAGAAATCTCAACATTTCCGATAATTTCGGAGAATAAGTCAACACAGAAAGGATCACTGCTGCAAACGAATTCAGTGCAAAGCCTGCCGCCGCATACCGCTTATATTTAATTTCCGAGTTCAATATTTTTAAAATCTTTTTCGCTTTTTTATCATTCTGTTCGCTATCATGCCTGAAAGAACCCAAAACATTTGCATTCAAAGCACCATAGCACAACGAAAAAATAAAGCACAAACCCAACAGCAGCAATATCACAGCCGTTACCACAGCTGTAACAGCATCCCCCACAAGAAAATCCATTCCCCTCGTACTGCCGTCCGCATCGCCTGACATAAGCAAAAACACCTCAATTATTAAATAGTAATATATTCATAATAATAAAAAAATCACCGACTGTCAACGGTAAAATGAACATATATTTTTTAATACTCCAATAATATTATAGAGAAAATACAGTTAAATTACAATAATTCAAAATAAGACACGGAGGTTCATTATGCTTGACAAGAATTTGCTATATTTGCCGTGCGACAGAAAAACAAGGGAAGCACTCATCGGCGGTTTGCTGCTGGATCACGGCTTTCTGACAAGGGAAACCATCGGTGAAAGCCGCTGTGCAAGACCGATCGACCTGATTTGTCTCGGAAACAGAAAAAAACAGGTACTTCTGGCAGGGGCATTTCACGGAATGGAATGGATCACCACTTTCGTTCTTCTTCGTTTTCTTGATGAGGTATGCACAGCCATAAAAGAGGGAAAAAGTATCTGCGGTGTCAGGATTGGTACATTTTTAAACATGAGAGGACTTGCCCTGATCCCGTGTGTAAATCCCGACGGAGTGGAAATTCAGATCAACGGAGCAGAAGCGGCAGGCGAATATAAAGCTTTGGTCAACACTGCCTGCGGCGGAGATACTACACACTGGCAGGCAAATGCCGCAGGAGTGGATATCAACCACAACTTTAATGCAGATTGGGAAGAGCTGCATAAATCAGAGCAGAAAAACGGTATTACTTCCCCATCACCGACACGCTACGGCGGAAAATATCCTGAATGTGAGCCCGAAAGCCGCACCATTGCTTCTTACTGCCGTGCAGGAAATATCACCCATGCCATAGCCTTCCACAGTCAAGGCGAGGAAATTTACTGGAGCTTCGGAGATTATACAGACAAGGAAGCTTATCAGATTGCCAAAGCCCTGTCCTACACAAGCGGATATACTGTCAGCGAGCCGGAAGGCTTAGCCGTCGGAGGCGGCTTCAAAGACTGGTTTGTACAAAAATTCAGACGTCCCGCCTTTACCATTGAACTTGGAAAAGGTACAAACCCTCTCCCCATCACCGACCTCGACAGCATCTATGATAAAGTTAAAGAAATGCTTGTTCTTTCCCTTGTGATGTAGGGGCAGCTATGCTTCATATTCAGAGATCAGATTTCCCTTTTTGCACAAAATCGCAATAAATTATTGACTTTTTTATTAAAAAGATATATAATTTATGAAAAGATTTTTATTAAGGGAGGTTCAACCTATGAACAAATCATTATTAACTGTACTTCTTTCCGTAATTGGCGGTGTAGCAGCTGTTACTGCTGCGGTTACTGCGTTTCTCATCTTCAAGGAAAAGCAGAGAAGAGATGAAGAAGAACTCGAACATTATCTTGACAGCTCGATTCAATAATTTTACATTTACATTCCGTCGTTGATCGGCGGAATTTTTTTGTCAATCAAGCAACCCTCCGTATTGTGAAAAACGGAGGGTTGTTTTTATTCGCCGAGACGTTTCTGAGGATTGTCCTCAATTACAAACGACGCATGAATATTAACACTGTGTTTAGCATAATATAGTGCCTTCAAGGCTGCTGAATATAATTCTTCATAGGAACGTCCGTCATCGGGGTAAAGACTGATTCCCAGCTTTGCACAAACGGAAATTTCTCCGTTGTCGGTCTTATAGCTGTTATTGATAGCAGAACTGATTTGCTCTGCTTTGCGTATCAGTGTGTCGGTATTGTTCAGACCCTTGACAAAAATGATAAACTGAGCGTTGTCCGCCTTGCCTATGATATCCGAATCTCTGAAGATCTCACGCAGGTTGATTGCCGTTTCCTTTAATATCGCATTGGCAAAGATTGTTCCAAGCGTCTTCTCCACAAGGTTAAAGCCGCTGATCTCAACGACGATCAATGCGTGCGAATTCGATACACCCTCTCCGTAAAGATAGGTTTTGATCTTATTTTCAGCCGCACTTCTGCTGTATAGATTTGTAATAAAATCTGTTCTGTCTTTTCTGGCGGTATATTCACTGTAGCTTTCTCTTTCTTCAGAAATATCATTGCACACAGCCATAATTTTTATGGGTATTCCTGCTGCATTTCTCACGACTACAAAATGTACTCTGTTCCAGATATAATCGTTCTTGTTCCGACTGTAAATCCTGATCAGACATTCTGCATCAGAACTTTCCGAGCGTGCAAAATTCAGCTTTTCAAGGAATTTCCTGATATCGTCGGGATGTACCAGCTCTGCTTCATTAAGATTTTTGACAAAATCAAACATCTCGGGTATGTAGCCGTACATTCTTTCAAAAGAACCTGAAAATTTCACGCTGTCCAGTCTTGGAATCCATTCAAAAATAAAGGATTTTGTCTGTTCGAGAATTTCATCATATATTTTGTCACTTATCACAAGTGAATTTCTTTCTACTTCAAGAGCCGGATATTCAGGCTTTATGGTTTCTTCCTTCATGCTGCTCTTGAAAGTTTCAATATCGATAAAATCACCTGTATGGATACCAAACGAAAAATCAGCTTTCTGTATCAAACTTTTGATCAGCTCCTGATCTGCATTCATCGGAAGATAAGTATATACTCCCAGTCCTGTAAAGCAGTCCATCAGGCACAGCAATATCTCAACAGGGATAATACCGTCTGCCACATCATCCAGAAATGAATTGGCAAAAGTAATTCTGTTGAAAAGACGACTTGTAAATACCTTCGTATTGACGGATTTCAGTCCGACGTTATAAACGCCTATTTCAAAACCGCAGCTTTTAAGAACATCCGCAAATTCCGCAACCTGACGCATATCCATTGAATGGATCATATCCTGAGAAATATTGATACATACATTGCTGCAGGTGATCGGATAATAGGTCAGGATTTCCTCAATCGCCTTGATGACTGTTTCGGCATCATAACCATTAAACATCGTCATAATAGAAAGTTTCGGTATAACAATGTCTTCCTGTTCCAGCGAATAGATCACGGAGAAAATTCTGCGCA